>NZ_KQ031382.1:2494050-2806556 GCF_000384335.2 Hyphomicrobium sp. 99 | reverse complement strand
CCTTGAGGACGATCCCGTCATTGCCGTTCGAATAGTCGCCTAGGATCGGAATGGTCGTATCGACGCCTCCGGCGGCGGGTATGGTCAGAGCGTCCATTGTTGTTGCGGCGACGGCATCGGCCTTGCCGCCGGTGAACTGATTGATCGATTCGATGTAGTCGTTGACCTGCACCAACTCGATATTGATGCCGTATTTTTTCGCCCACTTTTGAAGAATGCCCGCGTGTTGCGCGTAGGGCCAGGGAAGGTAGCCCGTATAAATCGACCACGCGACCTTGAAGGTTTCTTCCGCGCGCGCTTGATGCGGTGCGCCTGCGAGAAGAAGTCCAGAGGCGCAAACGGCTAGACGAAGGATCGAACGCATAGTGATTAGGCTCTCCCTGTCATTGACTGAAAAAAGAAAAGCGCTCCTTCGTCGTGTTCCTTCCCCGGTGAATTTTGTTTTTGAGGGTCGACTTCGAGGTCGACGATCTTCCAATTCCGAACTGACGCCTCACCTGCCGCGGTGATGTCCGCGATCGCAATGTTTGCATCGTCGCCCGAAAATTTAGGTGCGAGATCTGCATTGACGCGGAAAGGGAGGCTCGATCGGCCGATCAGCCACGAGCCTTCGCGCACGCGTCCCAATGAGATTTCGCAATCCAGCAGAGACCGCGTTTCTTGAGGCGATCCATCACTTACGAGCTGGGCGAGCGAACCACCGCGGGGAAGCGTTACCGCTCGGTTTCGCACGTACATGAAAATATCTCCGACCCGGACAAGAAATCCCTCAAGGCCGTTCTGGTCTCGCATTCGCGCTGCGAAGTAGGGAGGTATGCGTTGCGATGTTTGATGCCAGTGCTCGATGTAGGGAATGTCTCGGCCGCGTTCGACGAGGATGCCGTCGGAGAAGCTCAGGTAGCCCGCATCCGCTGTGTCGCTCGCGCATTGATAATCAATCATGCGGTGCCATTCGAAGGCATCGCCCGCTCGAGCAAATCTGCCCGCGAAGCCCTCCTGACGCGCTAGCCATTCAAGATGATGGCACTGCAAGTCATTGAGGCAAGTGACGTCGTCAAACGATGGCGGATTGGCTGGTTGCCGCAGATCGGCGAACAGGCTCGGGCCTTGCAGCCAGGCGACGAAGGTTGTCGTATCCTGTTGACCGTCCGGCCATGCGATCAGCGAGCGTTCCCACAACCCCAGCGTTTCGTTGAGTTCCACCATCTGCGCCTCATGAAAGAGACCGCAGGATGACATCGGCACGCGAATGTCAGAAGCCGCCGTGTATCGATGCGAGGCATAGACAAAATCTATGGCTCGACATTCCCCGCACTAGATCGCAGCGTCACCGGGATTCAAATTCATGTCTATCATGTCGAGAAGTGCGCGCGCCGGCGCACTAAGCTTTGCGTCCCGCGTGATGAGGTAAACATGATACGTCGGCAAAATAGCGGGATCGAGCATTGGCCAGAGTTCTCCGGCCTCGACGGCCTCTGCCGCAACAGCCGTCGGCAGGAAGCCTATCCCAATGCCAATTTGAATAAGCCGCTTGACCTCGTACAGCGTCTCCGCGGACCCGCCTGCGCGTTCTCCTAGTCCATAACGATGGCGAAAGCTGGCAAGCTCCGCGGGCTCGTCTTTGCCGGTCAAAACGAAAATCTCGTCAGCCGCAATTTTCGGATCGGATATTCCTTTGCCGAATGCCGGATGTCCCCGGCCACAGTAAAGCTGCTGCCATTCACGCATCAGAGGGCGATAGCAAAGCTCCGAACTCGTGGCAGCGTCGCAAGCAATCCCAATATCGGCGCTGCCGTCCTTGACCGACAGCACCACATCGCGCCAGGGCGCAATGTCGAGGCGGATCTCAACGTCGGGATTGATCTGGTGGAAAGCCACCATCGCCTGGTCGAATTCGGGCGAGACAAGGTCTGAAATCGCGCGCACTGTTACGAGACCCTGCAGATTTTCTGAAGTCCTCGCAACTTCGCCGGGTAGCCCCGATATTAAAACTTCAATTGCCTCCGCGGCTTTAAGAAACGAGTGCGCGGCGGGCGTCAACGCGACACCCCTTGCCGTCCTGACAAAAAGCTGAGCCCCGACGTGATCCTCGAGGCGTTTGAGGCCCGCACTTATCGTCGGCTGCTGCTTGTTGAGCGCGCGTGCGGCTGTGCTGATGCCGCCGGAACGCACGATCCCGAGGAACAACTTGACCAGGTTCCAATCGAGATTCCGGGCGAAAAGCTGGCCGTTCGTCGATACGCGTAGTCGATCCGACATGAGAACAGCTTATCCTGTGCGTTAGCGCTTCCAAGCAGCTCGGATCAACTGGTTTGTCTCGCGTCTACAGCGCAGCAAGCCAGATTGCCGTGCGCATTCTCTTCATCAATTGACTGTTCGGTTGATGCGCCGTCAAGCTCAATGCTTGTGCAGGAAACGCCTGAATTTCTAGCATTGAGGTGGTGCCGTCGGCGTCGTCCGGAAGTGCGCGCAGGTTGAATTTCGGAATTAGCGCCGACGTTGCCTTTTTCTTCGTGGGATATCGAAGGTCATGCAGTGAAGAGCGGAGAAGTTTCTTACCTAAGTCGCTGGCGAAGTGCGGCCTGCTTAGCGCGGTTGCCGCAAACGGCCATGCTGCATTTTTTGCCGTCCGGCGCCGAAGCGTTCAAACGCGACATTCCAAATGCCGCCGTGACATTCTTTGATACTGGCCACTTCGCACTTGAAACTCATTCTGATGAGATCGCGGCGGCGATCAAAGGCTTCCTCCGCTAATCGATCTTGGAATTTTGCGGCGATTGGAAAGGTCGCTCTCGTTCCGGCCCGCAACACAGCAGGGAGATCAGGAATGTCAGAGGTAGAAGATTTAACGACGGACTGACGACCGCCTCATCCACCATGTGATGTTTATGGACCCGCCGCTGGCACGCGTAGGACTGGATGAGGGCGAAGCGCGTCGCTAGGGCATCCCGGTTCGGGTTGCTCAACTGCCGATGAGCAACGTGCTCTGGACAAACGCCACGGACGAGACGGAAGGCTTCATGAAGATATTGGTGGGAGAGAACGACGACCGGATTGCCGGCTCCACGATGATTGGGCCCGAGGCGGGGGAAGTGATGACAGTCGCGCAAATCGCGATGCTCGCAGAACTTTCGTTTCCAAAGCTCCGTGACGCGGTGATCTCGCATCTCACCTATGCGGAAGGCCTTGGCCTGCTACTCGAAAATCTGCCGTCGATGGCGGAAGTAAAATATATGGCGCAGTAGATTTCACTCTCTCGGCCGACGAGGCTGAACGTGTCTACCGGTGCGATCGGCGGTGCGTGGCTCAGAGGAACTCGCTGACGCTAAGCGTCCTGACATGGGCCGCTTAGCTGCGAATTTTCATAGGGATTTGAGCCAAAAAGAGAGCGGCATTTGCATCGATGCATCACTGCGATCATCAAAGCGAGATATTTACAGATCGGTAAGAATGCGGACGTTGTTCCGCCTTTGATCACAAGCTAGTCATCTCGACAAGCACGCTCTCGCCTCTTGCCGTCAGGTAATCCAAAAAATGACGAATGAAATTGTTGGCTTGCGCCCTGCTGAATATGGGCGTGCCGCAGCACTTCAACGATCTGCACGGCAAGTCATTCGATGGTGGAGAGACGTAGCGAGTAAAGATTTCTCGCTTCCTTCACTATTTGGAGTCTGTCTGCTGGTCTCGGTGCCGCTCGCGCTTTTTCATGGGTACCATTACGTTGAAGGACTGACTGTAACGATCGCTCAGAGCGCGTTGGACGATGGGAATTGGCTTACGCCACACATCAACAATTTGCGTTGGATAGAGCGCCCAACGCTTCTATCCTGGCTGATAGCGGCGATGAGCATGCCCTTCGGCCATGTCAGTCCGTTTATTGCACGTCTCCCAATAATTCTGTCTCTTCTGGCCGGCATTTTGCTGGTATGGCGCGCCTTGCGGCCAGTGGTAAGCGCTGAAGCGGCGGTATTCGGGGCGGCCTTATTTTTAGCGAGCCCCATCGTCATGCGATATTACGTGACGTCGGTGGCCGACATACCCCTCGCAGTCATATTGTTCGGCGCATTTCTTGTTTGGTGGCGTTCATATGCCACCGGACGTATTTCTCTGGGTTGCTGGATTGGTATTGGCGGCCTTCTGGCGATAGCTGCGCTGCTGAAGGGACCTCAGCCCGTTGCCTATTTCATGCTCGGTCTTTTTGCGTTCGTAGCCCTCACATCTACGTGGTGGCAAATTCCAGGCCTCATCCTAGCGGGCTTTCTTGCGGCCATTCCTGCAGGGCTCTGGTACGCCTACGTTTTTATTCCGGGTGATCAAAGCGAGTGGTTGCGATACACGAGGCTATCATCTCATGAGATTGCTCTGCCGCACCCGCTTGCCAACGCCGCGCACTTCTTTTTCGAGGCCTTTCCAGCGGCGTTTATGGCTATCGCGCTTCTGCTGACGGGCGCCAGTTCCACGCCCAAAAGCGTTCCTCGACATTTTGTTCTCGCGCTGAGCTGCTATGCTTTCGCGTGTACCCTGGTCATTCTGTTTTGGCCCGCTGACGTCAATCCCCGCTATATCTTGCCCATGGTGCTGCCTCTATGCGTGCTCGGTGGCCTCGCCTACGATGCTTTGGCGGAGAAGAGGGCAGTTCTCGTTGCGAGCGGCATTTGTATTACGATGGTTTTCTTGGGATATGCTGCGGTTCATTCAATCTTCGATGGACTGATCACGCCGGCATATACTCAATCGAAGATCAGCGGTGCCCAAATTGCCGAGCTCGTCCGCAACGCGCCGGCCCCTATTTATCGGACAAGCTGGGACGCGGGCCTGAATGAATTTTCATATGTGCCCTTCAGGGTTACGACGATCGGTCCGAACGCGATATCGACGATCGCTAAACCCGCCTGGATCATGGTTCCTACAAAGGACGCGCCTGCGATTATCGCGCAAGGCAAGGGACGAATAATGTCTCGCCTAATATTGGAACGGTCGATCTTGCTCAGATCGGAGTAGGTCGGCAGGAGGTGGTCGGGGCCGGGCCACGAACGGGTCTGCTACTGTTGTTTTGAGTCCCAAATTTTTGCGGGCAAATTTCAGATTGCAATTCTGGAATTCGCATTATTTGGCGCGCTGCCAGTCGTCGATGATCAGCTTGTACATTTCGTACGCGGCTTCGATCCTGTCGAGACGGCAATATTCGTCCGTCTGGTGGGCAAGGGAAGGTTCGCCTGGACCGAGCAAGATCGTTGGCGCCAGGTCAAAGGCTTCTCGCAGCATCGCGCCGTCGGTAAAGAATGTTGCGGCGCTGGGCTTTTGACGTTCGCCTGTTACCGATTGCACGAGTTGCTCGACGCGCTTGACCCACGGATCGTCGATGTCCGTTGCCAAGCTCGGGACGGCGAGCTGCTTCACAATATCGATGTCCGGGCCGATCGCAGTCGCAATCTGTTTCAGAATGCGATCTGTACTTCTTGGCCACACTGTTCTGAGGTCAAGCATGAGGCTGGCGGTATCGGGAACTGAATTGACGTTCTGTCCGCCTGTGATCGTGCCGACATTGAGGCTCGGCACACCTAGAAGGGGGTGAGGGTCCTCTGAAAATCTGAAAGCTCTGATGGTCCTCACGGCGTCGGCAAGTTTATAGATCGCGTTCACGCCCAGATCGGGCATCGAGCCATGAGCAGTTTTGCCCTTGGCGCTCAGTCGAGCCCAGGCGGCGCCCTTGTGCCCGTGCACGACGGCATTCGCTGTCGGCTCGGCGATTACGAATGCGCCAATTTTTCCATATTTGCCGCGGTTTTCAGCGATTGCTGCCGCGCCCTGGCAACCGGTTTCTTCAGATGCGCTGAGCATGAGAACGATATCAGCGGGGCGTTCCTGAACGGCGGTGTAGTCCTCGGCTGCCACGATAAACGCGGCGACGCCCGCCTTCATGTCCGTTGTTCCGCGGCCCCACACGCGACCGTCGTGGATCTCTCCGCCGAGCGGCGGTTTCGTCCAAGCCTCAGCGCCCAATGGCACGGTGTCGAGGTGCCCGCTGAAGCACAGCGCGGGTTTGTGCGATGTGCCGCGCAGGCGCGCGACGAGGTTGGGGCGGCCGGGCGCAATGTAGCTGAGCTCGATCTCGAAACCAGATTTCTCGAGACGATCAGCAAGAAGCCGCGCACAGGCGTCTTCCTGACCCGGTGGATTGACGGTGTCCATCCGAACCAGATCCTGGGTCAGTTGAACAGCCGGATGCGATGACATGGGTACAGCCTAACTCAGACGGATTTGAAGACTTCGATGAGGCGGCGTTTGTTATGCACGAATGCATCCGAGATCTTGGTCGCCGCGTCCCGCGGATAGGGCAGATCGATCTTGAACTCGTGAGCGACGCGCCCAGGCCTCGCGGCCATGATGCCAATCGTCTCCGAGAGCAGGATTGCTTCCTCGATATCGTGCGTGATGAACAAGACCGTCATGAACTCCTTGTCCCGCACGTTGAGCAGAAGCTCCTGCATCTGCTCGCGCGTTTCGGAATCAAGTGCGCCGAAGGGTTCGTCCATCAGGAGAACAGCTGGCTTGTTGGCGAGTGCGCGAGCCAGGGCAACGCGCTGGCGCATGCCGCCCGAGAGTTCCTTCGGATAGGCATCGACGAATGCCGAGAGCTTGACGAGGTCGACATAGTGCAAGGCCGCTTCTCTGCGCTCCTTCTTGCCCATGCCGCTCATTCGCAGTCCGAATGCGACGTTCTCGATGACGCTCAGCCAAGGGAACAATGTGTAGCTTTGAAAGACCATGCCGCGATCGGGGCCAGGGCTTCGTCGGACAACTCCGTCGACGGCGACAACTCCGCTGGTGGCTTGGTCGAGGCCGGCGACGATATTGAGTAGCGTCGACTTTCCGCAGCCCGAGTGGCCGATGATCGAGTAGAAGCCGCCGCTGGCTACATCGAAGGAAACGCCTCTCAATGCCTCGACAACTTTACCGCGCGTTGAGAAGCTTCGGCTTATGTCCCGAACCGAGAGCTTCGCAATGCTTTCGACGGCAGTGGTACTCATCTTCGCGGATGCATTCATCGGTGGAACGTCTCCGCCCAGGGCATGGTTTTCGACGAGATTCGCCGCATTATCTGATCGGATGCCAAGCCGAGGATCCCGATGATTGCGATGTAAAGGAAGATCGTATCGGTCTTGAGGAAGCGCTGCGCCTCCATGATTCTGAACCCTAAGCCCTGCTGCGCAGCGATCAGTTCAGCAACGATCACGTAGGTCCAAGCCCATCCGAGCGTAATTCGCAAATTCTCCACGAGACCGGGCAAGCTGGCGGGAACGACAACGTTCGTCAGCACCTGACGGCGCGTTGCGCCGAGTGTGTATGCTACGTTGATAACGTCGATCGGAACGGTACGCGCGACTGCGGCTACCAGCAGGACAAGCTGAAAGTAGGTGCCGATGAAGATCATCAGGATCTTAGCCGTTTCGCCAATGCCGACGTAGAGCATGATGAGCGGTATGAATGCAGCAGCCGGCATGTAGCGAACGAAGTCTGTGATCGGTTCAAAAATCGCGTCGGCGATATGATAGGTGCCCATCAGGATTCCGACGGGGATGGCCACGATCGCTGCGAGGGTGAAACCCGCAAACACGCGGTACACGCTCCAACCGATGTCGCTCCAAAGCCGTCCATTCTCAGCGAGAACAACCGCCTGCTTGGCGACGTCGGCAGGGCTCGGCAGGAATAGACGATCGACGTAGCCGCCGCTCGAGGCCAGCCACCAGATTGCGGCCGGCAGAGCGAATGTCGCCGCGGCCACCGTCCAATAGAGTGCTGGCGGAATAGGAGCGCGAATGCGGCCGATTTGGCTCAACCAGGCGGGCATCAATCGGATGTTTCCTCAAACCAGAAAAATGGCGGCAGGTGAGATTTGCACCCGCCGCCGAAATGAGATCTGTAACGTTAGTCCTTCACGGCGCCGACAAATTGCGGCGCAACCAACGAAGGCACGTCGGGCTTGCTATCGATCAAGTTGCTCTTGAGGAGGAAGTCTGCCTGCTCATTTGCAGTCTTGAACAACGGGCCATCAGGGGCTGCGCCGAATTCGCGAACGTTATCGGCGAGCGAGTAGAGCTTAATCCCCGCGAGGTTCTGCTCCATCTCTTCGGGGCTGATCTCGGCGCCCTTCGCCATGATCTCCACCGCTTCCTTGCGGTTGGTCTTGATGAAGGCGAGCGCCTTATTCCAAGCGGCAACAACCTTTTGCACATCGGACGGGCGCTTTTCGATCGTTTCCGCGCGGAAGGCGAGAAGATCCGGCACCAAGCCTGGTGTTTCTGCGGTCGAGAAGACGACGCGGCCTTTGCCGTCCTTTGTAGCCTGGCTGAGGTAGGGCTCCCAAGTCACGGCGACGTCGACGGCGCCGGCGAGGAAGGCCGTTCCTGCGTCTTCCGCTGACATATTGACCGAGGTCACATCTTCGAGTTTGAGACCTTCCTTTTCGAGCGCCCGCATCAGGATCAGCTGGCTGACCCCGCCGACTTCATAGGCGACGCGTTTGCCCTTGAAATCTTTAATGCTGCTGATGCCGGTTTTGGCGAGGATGCCGTCGGCGCCTGACGACTCGTCGGTGACGAGGACGATGCGCCCTGGCACGCCCTTCGATGCCGGTATGATTACGTCGGCGAGGATCATGTGGGTAGCATCGAGCTGCTTGCCGGCAAACGCCGACATATCGTCGGCATGCCGTTTGAACTTGACGATCTTGGCTTTGACGCCGACTTCGTCGAAGTAGCCTTTCTCTTCGACAATCCACCACGGCATCCATCCAGGCCAGATGGTGACGCCGATCTGCAACGGCGCGTCATCGGCTTTCGCGGTCGGCGAACACATCACGGCAGTAGCCAGAGCGAGGGCTACAAATACTCGTTTCATCAAGTCGCATCTCCTCCAGAGTTATCGAAAAAAGCCGCTCAACGTGCTTGCGCGACGTTTCTGGCGTGCGTGGCACCCAGCAAATTGAAAATGATGTAGCAGGCGAGGCGGGCGGTGATGCCTGACGGATCGTACGCAGGGCACAGCTCGACGATGTCGAAAATGGTGACGCCATGTCGGCCTAGCATGCGCGCCGCTGTGATGATTTCGCGTGACGTCAGCCCGCCCGGTTCAGGGCCGCTTGTTCCAGGCGCATAGGCGGCGTCCACACCATCGGTATCGAAGCTTACGTATAGCGCTTCTGTGCCCGCGCCTGCGATAGCGATCGCTCTGTTCATGACCTCGACGATGCCGAGTTCGATGATATCACGCATCGCGAAAACGGTGATGCCTTTGGATTTCACGTACTCGAACTGCCGCCGCGTATTGAGCGAGCCGCGAATGCCGATCATCACCATGTTCTTGGGATCGAGATTTGGCATCTCGGCAAGACGGCAGGCTTCCGACCAATTCGAGAAGCGTTCACCGTCGACTTCTTCTTCAGCGTCCATATTGGCGTCGAAGACGATGTAGCCGATTTTTCCGGGCGTTGCTTCCGAGAGCGCCTGGCCAATGGGGATCGGAATGGAATGATCCCCGCCGATGAAAATGCCGGTGGCGCCGGAGCGAATGATCTCCGATGCGCCATGCTTCATGGCTGCGCGGCATTTCTCGGGGCTCGCGGGCACCATCGGCGCGTTGCCGCAATCGACGAGTTTGAAAGTCTCCAGCAAATCGACGTCGTCGTCGAAGAAGTAGGAACCATATTGGCGAGATGCATCGCGCAGTCCGCGCGGGCCATCGGCCGTGCCCGTGCGCCAAATGCCGCCCATGTCGTAGGGCATGCCCAGGAGAGCGGCCTTCGTGCCTCTTTCCTTCAGGAGTTTGGCGTCAGCCTCGACAAAGGGTGCACCGAGAAATGTAAATGGAGGCGGACTGCTCGTAAGTTTCATTCGTTTAAAGACCCATCATAGATCGTTGTCGTACTGGTCCGGCCGGCGATCTCGCACGACTTGGTTGTGATCATTCCAGCGGCGCTTTTTTCGTGCGTCGGACACGTTGACCGTCGCCAAGACGATCTCCTCCTTGTCGGAGGATGCAGGCCCTCCGACGGGCCAGCCGGTGTAGCTGACGATCAGGCTCTGTCCGATAAAGGGTTGGCCGCGTTCTGTTCCGATGCGGTCAGCGGCGGCTACATAGATCGAGTTGGTGTGGGCGGCGGCCATCGCGACGATGTTTGCCATAGCTTCGCGATTGGGATCTTGACCCGGAATCGGCACCCAGTTGGTGGGGATACACACGATGTCTGCGCCGCGCAGCGCACAGGTTCTATACGCTTCGGGGAACCACTGATCGTAGCAGATCATCATGCCGATCCGGCCGAACGGCGTTGGGAAAACGGGGAAACCAAGATCGCCGGGCTCGAAGTAGAGGTGTTCGTCGCCCCAAAGATGAACCTTGCGGAACGTGCCGATGTAGCCTTCGGGGCCGATCATCACCGCAGAATTATAAAGCTTCTCGCCAGCGCGCTCGGCGATGCCTGCGACAATGTACAGGCCGCGATTTTTTGCTGTTGCAGACCATGCTGCGACGGTCGGTCCGCTGGGTATTGTCTCGGCAAGTTCGAACGCTTCCGCGCGTGAGTTGAATACGTAGCCGGTGTTGCAAAGTTCTGGAAGAACGACGAGCTGAGCGCCCTTATCGGCAGCTTCGTCCATGAGGTGGACGGTGCGCTCGACGTTCCTTGCCGTGTCGCCAAAGATCGGCTCCATCTGAATGCAAGCAATAGAGAGAGGTGCTTCGCCGGATCCCGCGGCCATGTTTTAACTCCACGTATCCCGTACGTAGCAACAAGGTTGAGCATAGTTCAACTTAGCGTGCAACTCTGAAGTTGAGTGATTTTCAACTCGCCGCAGTTGCGTGCGACGACTTTCAAGCTGTGGCCGATCGAATGTCAGAATGTCGGCGGCGTGTTGATCCAGATGACCTTTGCGATTTTGCGTCCTGGATTGCGATAAGCGTGATCGAGGCCTGAGGAGAAAACGAAGCTATCTCCCTCCATCAGGCGAAAGGTATCCTTGCCAATTGTCAGGTCCAGCCGGCCCGTCAGTATGTAACCGATCTCTTCGCCTTCATGAGTGATTGAGCCCACGCTGCCGTGGCCCGGCGGGATAATGTGGATATTTCCCTGAAGCTGATGACCGACGCCGTGCGGCACTAGACGCTCCAGGATGACACCCACCGAGGTGCCGTTGGCCGCGGTGTTGATGAGCGGTCTGTCATTTGCTTTCGACACATGCACGGTGCTTGCTGGCACGTGATCGCAGAGCGCGCCGACATTGGTGCCTAGGACTTGGACAATACGGTGCAGCGTCGAGAGTGACGGCGATGCAGCTCCATGCTCGAATTTCGAGAGGAGGCTCTTTGAGCATCCAACTTGATCTGCAACCTCTCGCAAGAGCAAGCCTTTCGCCTGTCGTGCAGTCTTTAATCGCTGGCCAAGCTGAATCTGTTGGTTGTTCGATTTTTGGCCTTTAGCCGGCATGCTGCGAACCCATCATTAGCGCGAGGATTTTGGACATTGATTCTCTCATTCGGGATCTTGTCTAACCTGTCGGGCGACCTGCGCGCAAATATCGGCCCGCAGACGGTCATTCGCGGTACGGCAGGGAAGCGCGATCGCATCCACTTCATCGGCTTCGTGGACGAGAAAGATCATGAGCGTTGGGGATTGGGCGGGGCCCGCGCTTCATCGCCAATCCGCACGCACTGTGATCACGTATGCGCTCGGGCGACGGTGTTGTTCTCAATGATCATTGGCCGCGGAAGGCGTTCCAGACTTTATCATCCCAAAGGCGAATGCCCCCGGTGATGCCCGCATCGTTCGATGAGATACGAACATTGTCGGGCAAATCAACGACCACGTGGGTGGCATTGCCCCCGCCCAAATAGAGCACGTCGTAATGCAGAAGGGATTTCACGATCTCAATCGTCTTTAAAACGCGCTGATTCCACTTTTTGTGCCCGTGTGTGCGAAGGGCGTGGTCGCCGATGTAATCGTTATAAGTTTCGCTATCATGGATCGGATGCTGGGCCAACTCGAGGTGAGGCGTGAGAGCCCCGTTACGAAACACTGCGCTGCCAACGCCCGTCCCGAGTGTGAGGACGACTTCCAGTCCTTTTCCTGAGATAATTCCTAACCCCTGAACTTCGGCGTCGTTAAGAAGACGCGTCGGTTTCCCGAAGCGCTGGGAGATGAACTTCTCCAAGGGATAGTCGCGCCACGCATCAGCGTCGAAGTGCGGCGCGGTGAGCACGCGCCCGTCTCGTACGACGCCCGGAAAGCCGACGGAAATTCGATCGGCTGCAGGAAGCGGGGTGGTCAAACCTACAAGCGCATCCAATAGGATCTTGGGGTCGCAAGGGTAAGGGGTCGCCACCCGGACGCGATCGACAAGCATGCGACCTTCTGCATCAAGAACCGAAGCCTTGAGTCCTGTGCCACCGACATCGATCGCCAAGGTGCGCGGACCGTTCCGAGCGCCCGTTTTTTTATCGCCACTCGCATCGACGATATCAGCCACTTACGGCCTCCGCCGCCAGTTTGTCGGCAAAGATCGTGAGCTCGCCTGCTGTCTTGAGATGCGTTGCCGGCAAACTTTCGTCTCCGCGGCAGAACCGGTTTAGGATCGTTCGCTTCTCTTCTCCAACCACGAGAAAGGCGACGTGGCGGCTGCTTTCGAGTGCCGGATAGGTGAGCGTAATGCGTGCTTCTGCTTTGGCGCCGATGACGGCAGCGACCCAACGATCTCGCTCACTCAGCGCGGCGGTGTTTGGAAATAGTGATGCGATATGGCCATCAGGTCCAAGTCCGAGGAGGGTCACATCGAAAAGCGGACGGGCGGGGTCCAGAGTGTCCGTCCGATAGAAGGACTTGAGTTCCCGCTCGTAAGCGGATGCCGCGAATTCAGGGCTTATGCCCTCGGTCGGGACGGGATGGATGTTGGCGGGGGGAATAGGTGCGTGCGCGAGCATCGCCTCGCGCACCATGCGATAGTTGCTCAGCGCGTCATCGTGCGGCACAAATCGCTCGTCTCCCCAAAACCAATGCGTTCGAGACCAAGGGAAGGCATCTTTGTAGGGCGGGCCCGCGAGATGATGATAAAGCCTGCGGGGCGTCGAGCCGCCCGACAGGCAGACGGCAAAGACATCGTTCTTTGCTGTCGCTAACTCCAGCATCCACTCCGCGACCCTCCGCGACACGTCCTCGGCGTCGGCGAGTACTTCCAATTTCGCCTCGGACCTGCTCACGGGACCAGCTTTCCTTCTTATGGATCGCAGGCTTCGCGTATGGCGGCGATTGCGGCGGTATAATCGTTGGATCCGAATATCGCTGAGCCTGCGACGATCGCGGTCGCGCCTGCCAAAGTCTCCTCAAGGGGAAGCTCGTTTTGCATCGTCAATCCGTCACGATTGTCGTGCGCCAACATGGGCCAAAACAAATCTTCTAACGGCTTTGGCAAAGCCGTCGTTCTCATTGCTGTCTGTTGTGGCGCTCGCTTGTGCTTTCACTTCATCGCTCGCATTACCCATGGCGATTGAAAGACCGCTTTTGCGAAACATGACGATGTCATTGGGCATGTCTCCGATCGTGGCGATTTCCGAAGGCCGGATTTTGAGAAGCTTGGCGAGCGTCGTCGCCACCGTTCCCTTGTTCGCTTGCGGATTTGTCACGTCGAGATAGTACGGCTGAGAGCGCGCGGCGCTCGCCCTTTCGCCGAGCACGCCCTGCGCCGCCTTCTCGCAGGCAGCGACCCGCGGATGATCGTTGGAAACACCGACGATCTTTGCCGCGTGTGCCAAATGGGACTTCGTGAAGGAAGCAACGACCACGGGCTCGAACTGCACGGTCGCGGCCTCCTGCGCCACATGCGGCGCGTTCACGTCGCGAACCAGCCAGTCATTCGATGTGTAGACCCAGGCGTCCAATCCATGATCAAGGATGAGTTCGACGGCCTGTGTGGCTGTTGCCGGATCGAGCATTTGGCTCTCGATCACAGAAAGATCGGGATTGACGAAAACGCCGCCGTTGAAGCAGGCAATCGGTGTGCGGAGCGATAATGGTGCGATCAACATCGCCATTCCGCGTGGCGGCCTGCCGCTTGTGATTGCGAACGCGATGCGAGCGTCATGCAAGTCATGGACGGTGGACTTAGCCGCCTCGGTCAGTACCTTGTCTTGAGTAACGAGGGTTCCATCAACGTCGGCCAGCAGGAGGCGGATTGATTCCGGAGCGCTCATGGTGGTTTGCACTCCGATGGGCGGCTTATGGGGCGCCATGTGCGGCGACCATCATGCCGCAACAATTCGTCTGCGGCCTTCGGGCCGTCGCTGCCTGAATCGTAGTTGGGAAAATCCGCCTTCTTCGCCGCCCACGCGTCGAGCACCGGCTGCACGATGCGCCAACCGTGTTCCACCATGTCGGCGCGCATGAAAAGAGTGGGGTCGCCAATCATCACGTCATAGATCAGCGTTTCGTAGCCAACGTTCGGCTCCTTTGCGAACCAATCATTGTAGTTGAAATCCATTTTAACGGCGGCAAGGTCCACCGCCGGCCCTCGGCGTTTGATCTCGAACTGCAGCGAAATACCTTCGTCCGGTGCAATGCGCAGCACCAGCCAGTTGGGTCGCAGCGTATCGACGGGCGTATACTGGAATGCGGTGTAGGGCGCTTGCTTGAAGCAGATCGCAATCTCGGTCAGCCGCTTCGACAAATGCTTTCCGGTTCGGATGTAGAACGACACGCCGGCCCAACGCCAATTGTCGATTTCGAGTTTCAGGGCGGTGTATGTTTCCACGCTCGAGTCTGGGGCTACGTCAGGTTCGTGCCGATAGGGCTTGACCTTCTTGCCGAGTACCGTGCCCGCACCGTATTGGCCCCGCACCGCACATGACAGTTCGACAGGTTGCACCGCTGCAAGCACTTCGGCGTTCTTCGTTCGGATAGCATCGGCATCGAAGCTCGTCGGCGGCTCCATGGCCACCATCGAGAGCAACGAGAAGACGTGATTGGGAACCATATCGCGTAGCGCGCCGGTCTCTTCGTAGAACGTGCCCCGCTGCTCGACGCCAACTGTTTCTGCGACAGTGATTTGCACGTGGTCGATCCGGTCCCGATTCCAGATTGGTTCGAATAGTCCATTGGCGAAGCGGAACGCCATGATGCTCTGGACGGTGTCCTTGCCGAGAAAGTGGTCTATGCGGAAGATCTGGTCCTCATGAAGCGTGCGCAGGATCTGAGCGTTCAGCTTGCGAGCTGACTCCAGGCTGTGGCCGAACGGCTTCTCGATCACGACACGGCGCCAGTACCGGTGCTTGCCATTCTCGTCTTCGTGTTGGTCGGTAAGTTTTGCCTTGCCGAGTTGATCGATCACGGGGCCGAAAAGGCGATCGCCGACAGCGAGGTAGAAGAGCGCGTTGCCTTCGGTGCCACGCGTCTTCTCAGCCACATCGAGAGCACCACGAAGTTTTTCGTATAGGCCAGGATCGCCAATGTCGCCTTCAATATAGGAAATTTTATCGGCAATCCGCTTCCACGCAGGTTCATCGATGCGATCGATGTCGAACTCCGTGACCGGATTGCCGACATAAGTCTTCATTGTATCGTAGAGATGGTCGCGCCAGCTTTCCGAAGTTCCCGGCGATCGGGCCACGCCGATCAGTGCGAATTTTTCCGGCAGAACGTTGGAGCGCGAAAGATTATAGAGTGCTGGTACCACGAGGCGCTTGGTCAAGTCGCCGGTGGCTCCGAAGATTACCATCGCGCACGGGTCAGCGGGTCTGGGCCGGCGTGCCGGCGGGCATTGAAGAAGTTGCGTAGCGGCGGGCGCGCGGAGCGGAGCGTTGATGGACATCGCGTTACTCCGCGGCGTTGGAGGCCGCAGAGCGACGCCGCGATCCTGCCGGCTGTGGCTCGGGATCGATCGGCTCCCGACCCTCGATGTGGCCGCCGAAGCCCAGCCGCATGGCCGAGAGGACTTTGTCTCCGAACGTATGGTCATGGCGCGAGCGGAAGCGTGAGTAGAGAGCCGTCGAGAGCACGTTCGCCGGAACCGCTTCCTCGATCGCGGCCTCGACAGTCCAGCGGCCTTCACCTGAATCTTGGACGAAGCCGGAGAAGTTTTTCAATTGCGGATCTTTCGCCAGTGCCGCGGCACCGAGATCGAGCAGCCACGACGACACGACGCTTCCGCGTCGCCAGACCTCAGCGATATCCGTTAGGTTCAGCTCGAAGCGCTCGTCTTCGGGCAGATCCTTCGAGTCCTTGTTGCGCAGGATGTCAAAGCCCTCGGCATAGGCCTGCATCAATCCATACTCGATGCCGTTATGCACCATCTTCACGAAGTGCCCGGCGCCCGATGGACCGGCGTGAATATAGCCACGTTCCGCCCGCGGATCGCTTCTCTCGCGGCCCGGGGTACGAGAGATATTGCCGAGGCCCGGTGCGAGGGCCGAAAAAATCGGATCGAGGTGGTTCACGGCATCCGTTGGACCGCCGATCATCAAACAGTAGCCGCGATCGATACCCCATATGCCGCCCGAAGTGCCGCAATCGACATATTTGATGCGCTTCTCGGCCAATTTTTTCGCGCGTTTGATGTCGTCTTTATAGAAGGAATTGCCGCCATCCACGATGATGTCGTCCGGAGACAGCAAGGCGCCCAGTCGCTCTACAGTCTCTTCCGTGATCCGGCCGGCAGGCAGCATGACCCAGACGGCGCGCGGTTTCTCCGTGAGCCCCGTTGCCAGTTCGTCTAGCGACGAGACTGCTTTGGCCCCATCTTTTGCCAACGACTCGCGTGGTTTCGCGTCGACGTCAAAAACAACGCAGCGATGCCCTGCCTTTATCAACCTGCGCGCGATGTTGGCGCCCATGCGACCCAATCCGATCACACCGATTTGCATGTTCGCTTCTCCTTGAAAATCTAACGCTACTGGAGCGCTTCATCGATGGCGCGAGCGAGCTCTGTGAGCCCGGAATCGACATCCTTCATGTGAACTCGGAGTGCGCGCCGGTCGCGTTCGACAAGAACGTCGAGATCTCCGCGAGCTTGTGCTGCCTTGACGACGCCAAAGCTGTAGGCGTGACTGGGCACGTCGATATCGGCCCGGTCGTCGCAGGTGATTTGCAGGAACACGCCTGAATTCGGGCCGCCCTTGTAGGCTTGGCCGGTCGAATGCTGGAAGCGGGGGCCATATCCGAGGCACGTGGCGGCGTGAGTTCTGTCGCGGATGTGCTCACGCAGCTCGGTCAACGTTTGGGTGTGAGCTGCGTTGCGCTCGATGTATGCAAGGAGCGCGACATAGTCCGCTGATTTTTTACCGGCCTTTACGCGTCCAAAATGACTCTTCAAATATCCCGTGAGCGTATTATGTCTTCCGAGTTCGGCGGCGTTGCGCGGGTCTGCATAAAGCGCAATGCCATTCTCGCGGAACATCGGCTCTTGTGTGGGGAGGCTGTGCGTTTTTTCATAGGCCTTGGTCAACTCGCTCGTCTTGACCTTGCTCGCCTCGACATCTGGCTGGTCGAACGGATCGATGCCGATTATCGCACCGGCAACGGCAGTGGCAATTTCCCAACGGAAGAATTCCTGGCCGATATGCCAGATATCCTTCACTCGAATTCGCACCACCGGATGTCCGGCCTTCTCAAGCGCTGCCACTGCCTTGCGCTGGGATGGATCGGCGTGCCCCTCGAGTTCCAGATATGCAAAGAAGCGGTCGTCTCCGTAATTTTTGGGTGCGGTGACCGGCTCGCCTGCTAGCGGAATGAGACCGCGCCCGCGTTTGCCTGTGCTTTCGGCCAGAAGCTGCTCGAGCCATGCGCCGAAGTCGGCGATGCCCGGCGAGGCTATGATCGTCACCTTGTCCCGGCCGAAGCGTGTCGCGGCAATACCGAGCGCGATACCGAGTTGCACGCCGGGGTTTTCGGAAGGTGGCACATCGGGGCCGCATGCGCGTTGCATCGGTTGCGTCGTTGCGAGAAGACGTTTTACGTCGAGACCGGCTGTGGCTGCCGGTACGAGGCCGAACTTCGACAAAACCGAGTAGCGCCCGCCTATCGAGGGGACGCCGTGGAATATAAAGGCAAAGCCTAATTGCTTCGCGCGTCTTTCGAGCGAAGAACCCGGATCGGTCACGGCTACGAAATGCTCGGCGGCTTTTTCCGTGCCTCGCTGCGCGGCGACGCGGGCGAAGAAATAGTCCATGAAGATGTTGGGTTCGAGCGTGCTGCCGGATTTGGACGAGACAATGAAAAGCGTCTTGTTGAGATCAATCGTCTTTTCGAGCGTCTCGATTTGTGCGGGATCCGTGCTGTCCAGCATGTGGAAGCGCGGCCAGCCGTGCTGGCGGCCGAAACTCTCGCTCACGACCTCGGGTCCGAGGCTTGAGCCGCCCATGCCGAGAAGAACCACATCGCTGAAGCCACGCTGCTTCACATCTGCGGCGAAACTCTCCAATCGACTGACATCGGCGATCTCTCGGTCCACCACTTGGAGCCAGCCGAGCCACTTGTCCTCGTCCGCCTTTGTCCAGAGCGATGTGTCGCCAGCCCAAAGGCGACGAATGCCGCCGTCCTTGCGCCATGCGGCCAGTTCATCTTCGTACGCGGCCTTCATTTCTGAACTGCCGGGAGCGATTTCCTGTGCGGAGTGTTCGCCGTCGGTTAGCGTGCGCCGGCTGTGCGCGATAGCGGCAAAGAGTTTATCGAACGCGTCCGCGAACTGGCGAACTCCGTCTTCGACCAACTCCGTGGTCACTTCCGATAACGAGACGCCATTCTTCTCGAGCGTGCTCAGCACTTCGCGAGCTCCCGCTAAGTCGAGCTCTATCGCATTGGGCGTCACCTGGCCGTGATCGCGGAATGCGTCCATGGTCACCGGTGGAATGGTGTCTACGGTATCGCGGCCGATGAGAGCCTCGACATACATCGTGTCCTTGTAGGCCGGATTTTTCGTGCTCGTCGAAGCCCAAAGAAGGCGCTGGGTTTTCGCACCGCTTGCCGCGAGGTTCTGCCAACGTGGCCCGTTGAACAGCGCTTTATAGCGAACATAGGCAAGCTTGGCGTTGGCGATTGCCGCCTTGCCGCGCAACCGGTCAGCTGCCTTTTTGTCGACGAGCTTGTCCAACCGCTTATCGATTGCGCTGTCGATCCGGCTAACGAAGAAGCTCGCAACGCTACCGACCGTCGAAACATCCCCGCCCGACCGCTTCAGGTCCTCGAGACCCGCGATGTAGGCTTCGACGACTTGCTCATAGACGCTGACTGAAAAAAGCAACGTGATGTTGATATTTAATCCGCGCCCGATCAGCTGGCGAATTGCGGGAATGCCTGCGGGCGTCGCCGGCACTTTCACCATAAGGTTCGGACGGTCCACTGCGGCCCACAACCTCAGCGCTTCGGCGATAGTCGCATCGGTATCGTTGGCCAAGTAAGGCGAGCACTCCAGACTGATGTAGCCATCGCGTCGCTTCGTCTTGTCATACACCGGTTGCAGCACGTCGGCGGCGGCTTGGATGTCCGCGATCGCCAAGTGCTCGTAAATAGCGGAAATGCTGTGATCGGCGTTCGCCTCAAACTGTTTCAGCGCATCGGCGTATTCGGTGGTCTCAGCGATGGCCTTTTCGAATATCGAAGGGTTTGAGGTGACGCCCTTCAAGCCGTCGCGCTCGATGAGCGTTCGCAGCTCTCCGCTCTCGATCAAGCTGCGTTTCAAATAATCCAACCAGGGTGATTGACCGCGGGCCTCAAGCTGCTTCAGCGCGTTCATGCTGCCTTCTCCTAAGCCAGACCAAGCTGTTGCTTGGCGGCGGAAAGAACCTTCTCGCGCGTAAAGCCAAACCTCGCCATCACGTCCTTGGTCGGAGCTGAGGCGCCGAAGGTGTGCATGCCGATCCGCGCGCCGTTTGCGCCGACATAGCGATCCCACCCAATCACCGAGCCAGCCTCGACAGACACGCGTGCTTTGACGTCGGGCGGAAGCACGCTGTCGCGATAGTTCTGATCCTGCTGTTCGAACAATTCCCATGAGGGCATGCTGACAACACGCGCGGCGATGCCTTCCTGTTTCAACGCCTCATAGGCTTCGACACACAGCGCAACTTCGCTGCCGGTGCCGATGAGGATCACCGCCGGCTTGGCGCGATCGCCGTCGGCCATGACATAGGCGCCGCGCGCAACGCCAGCTGCGGAGGCGAAGCGCTTGCGATCGAACGTTGGGAGAGGTTGGCGGGTCAGCACAAGGCTGGAGGGCTGGTGCTCCAGATCGACGATAACACGCCACGCCTCCGCGACCTCGTTAGCGTCGGCGGGCCGCAAAGTGATGAGACCAGGGATGCTTCGCAGCGCGACGAGTTGCTCGATCGGCTGATGCGTCGGTCCATCTTCGCCGAGGCCGATCGAGTCATGGGTGAAAATGTAGATGACAGGAAGTTCCATCAACGCGCTCAGGCGGATGGGCGCCTTCATATAGTCCGAGAAATTCATAAAGGTCGAGCCGTACGCACGAACCTTGGAAAGCGCGAGACCGTTCAGAACCGTTCCCATCGCGTGTTCGCGAATGCCGAAATGCAGATTGCGGCCTCCATATTTTTCGGCCTCGAAATCTCCGGCACCTTCAAAGGTAAGGTTCGTCTTGGTTGATGGTGAAAGATCCGCCGAGCCGCCAATCAGCCACGGCACATGTCGCGCGATGGCGTTCAGGACCTTGCCGGAGGAATCACGAGTCGCGAGACCCTTGGGATCAGCAGGAAAGCTCGGAACATCGGCATCCCAACGATTGGGAAACTCGCGTTTCTGCATGCGCGCAACCTCGTCGCTCAGGTCCGTATGTTTGGACGCATAAGCTTTCATCAGTCCGGTCCAAGCGGTGCGGAGCTGCCGCCCGCGTTGGCCGACGCCTGCGTTGAAGTGCTCACGCACGCCCTCTGGCACGAGGAATTTGGCGTCCTCCGGCCAACCGTAACTGCGCTTGGCGAGACGGACTTCTTCCTCGCCAAGCGGCTCACCATGTGCGGCGCTCGTGTCATGCTTATGGGGAGCGCCGTAGCCGATATGGCTATCGACTATGATCAAGGTCGGAACGTCTTTTACACGCCGGAAAGTTTCGAGCGCCTCTGTGAGGCGTTCCGTGTCGTTGGCATCGCCGACAGCAAGTACATTCCAGCCATAGGATCGGAAGCGCGCGGCAACGTTGTCGCTGAAGGCAAGATCGGTGTGTCCCTCGATCGTGATGCGGTTGTTATCGTAGATCCAGCACAGGTTCCCAAGCATTAGGTGACCGGCTAGCGAGGCGGCTTCGCTGGTTACGCCCTCCATCATGTCGCCGTCACCGCAGACCGCGTAAACATCGTAATGGAAGACTTCGAAGCCAGGCCGATTGAAACGCTTCTCCAGCCAGCGCTCAGCGATGGCCATGCCGACACTCATCCCGCAGCCCTGACCGAGGGGACCGGTTGTTGCCTCGACGCCCGTGGTGTGACGGTACTCAGGGTGACCGGGGCATTTGCTGTCGATCTGGCGAAAGCGTTTGATATCGTCGAGGGTGACCGATAGCTGGCGGCGCTCTTGCCCGGTGCCGGCCTCTTTGACGCCGGCGAGATGAAGCATCGAATAGAGCAGCATCGAAGCATGTCCGTTGGACAGCACGAAGCGATCGCGATTGGGCCACGTCGGATCATCGGGGTGGTAACGTAGAACGTGCTGCCAGATAGTGTAAACGAGCGGTGCCAAGGCCATCGGCGTGCCGGGATGTCCCGATTTGGCCTGCTCCACTGCATCCATCGACAGCGTGCGGATCGTATTAATGCAAACTTCATCGATCGAGCGCGCGCCCAGCGAGGTCGACGTTGTCGTGCGTGCACCAATAGTCATGCATGCATCCCCGGTTTTGCGGCCTTATCGGACAGCCTCGAATACGGACTCGGTGGGTTAATGCTTTCGCGGAAGTAAAGAAGTTGCGCCAACGTCCGAAGATGTGACGCCCGGCTATAAAATTAAAATTGTCGCGACGGCGTGACGTTTTCCGATGCCAGGGGCAACTAACTCGCCCGGAATTGGTTCATTCCAAGCTGTGGGGACGTCGTGTCGTCGGCCACCTGGACTAATAGGAGACACGAAGGCCTTCGCCGTAGGCTCGGATACTTGTCATGGTTCGGTATCCAATTTTCCAATTATTCAATTGATTTTGCGGCGACGCATAGTTTCCGAACGTATGACGGCGAGCGCATTTTCTTGGGAAGATTTCCCGAAACGGAACTGGACCCGCGAATGGGATTTAAGGTTCAAGTTGGTCCCGCACAGATCGCGATCCATCAGGGACAGACCGTGTTCGTGACGGATCCCGACGGGCAAGTTACTTGGCCAAGCAAACGCGGCCTGTACTTCCGAGATACGAGAGTTATCAGCGCCTGGGCGATCTATGCGAACGGCGTGCCTTGGGACTTTCTGAATGGCGGGGCGGTCACTGCGAATGCGGCGCGGATCTTTCGAACCAATAGCGACTTCGCAAGCGAAGACGGACCGATCGCAGCGCGCACTTTGGGCCTGTTGATTGGCCGCCATGTCGATGGCGGGATGCATGAAGACGTTGACATCACAAACAATGGCCAGAAACCCGTTCGCTTTAATCTCGAAATTGCGATCCGCGCGGATTTTGCCGACATATTCGAGGTCAAGAGCGACGACATCGTGCGGCGCGGCCGTATCACAACAGTGTGGTCCGGCAAGCGGCAAATCTTGCGCATCACCTATCGCAATAAGGATTTCTGTCGCGAGGTGCTCGTTCGAACGGGTGGGGGCGACGGTGCGCCGGCGGTTAACGCGAACGGACGGTTGAGCTTCGAGATTGCGCTCAAGCCCGGCGAGGCTTGGCACCGCTGCCTCATCTACGAGCTGATGGACGGCGAGAGGCGGATTCGGGCACCGCGAGAATGTGCTCATGCGAGCAAATATTCGAAACACGCGGTCGAGATGGATGACTGGCAACGCCGCGTCCTGAAAATCACAACGAGCAATGAGGAATTCTACCGCTGCTACAATCAAGGCGTCCTCGACATGGCGGCCCTCCGGCTGCCGCTGAATGGTACCGATCGCATGGTGTTTGTTCCAGCGGCCGGACTGCCCTGGTTTGTAGCGCTGTTCGGCCGCGATACGTTGATCGTTTCGTTACAGACCATGATTGTCTATCCGGAATTTGGCGCTGGCGCGCTGGAGGTGCTGGGCCGGTACCAGGCCACGGAGCGGGATGATTACCGAGACGCGGCGCCGGGCAAGATTCTGCACGAGCTGCGCTATGGAGAGCTCGCGCATTTCAAGGTGATTCCGCATACGCCGTATTACGGTACCGCCGATGCGACGCCGTTGTATTTGATAGCGCTGCACGCGGCATGGCGAGCCACGGGCGACCGTACGTTGATCGAGCGGCAATTGCCGAATGCCGAGGCCTGTCTCACCTGGATCGACAAATACGGTGATCGCGACGGCGATGGCTTTCAAGAATATGAGACGCGCTCAACTGCGGGCTACGAGAACATGGGGTGGAAGGATGCGGGTAACGCGGTCATGTATCCCGACGGTACGTTGCTCAAGGGCCCAAAGGCACTGTGTGAATTGCAAGGGTACGTCTACGACGCGTGGCTGCGCATGGCCGATATTTACGATGAGTTGGACAACAAGCGCCGCGCCAATGCGCTTCGCAAGAAGGCCGCGGAGCTTTTCAAGAAATTCAACGACGCATTCTGGGATGAGGAGTCAGGCTTCTACGCCTTCGCGTTGGATGCTGAGAAAAAGAAAGTACTGTCGGTAACGTCAAACGTCGGACAATGCTTATGGTCCGGCATTATCGCGCCAGAGCGCGCGGCTCTCGTCGTCAAACGACTTATGCGCAAGGACATGTGGAGCGGCTGGGGCATTCGTACGTTGTCGTCCGATCATCCTTCATTCAATCCGTACGATTATCAAACGGGTGCTGTGTGGCCACATGACAATTCAATTATCGCTTTAGGCATGCGGCGTTACGGCTTCGCCGCCGAGGCCGCGATGGTTGCGCGAGACATAAGTGGTGCGGCCAGTCATTTTTTATTGAATCAATTGCCTGAACTCTATGGAGGGTTGCGGCGGGATGAACTGAGTTTCCCGGTGCAATATCTCGGCGCCAACGTTCCGCAAGCATGGGCAGCGGGCACACCGTTCATGCTGCTGCAAGCGATGCTGGGGCTGCAGCAGGATGCGCCGCGCGGTAAACTCTACGTGGATCCAGCATTGCCCGATTGGCTGCCCGATGTGACCTTGACGGATCTGCGGTTGGGTCGATCGTGTTTTGATATTCGCTTCTGGCGGGACGGCAAGGAAACCCTCTTCAAGGTGATGAAAGGGAAGCGCAACGTGGTGGAGCGAAGGAGCATGCTATTGAGCGGAAACACCGGAGCGCATGACCGCGAGGCTAGCTTTGGCCGCGAGGAGGTGGAAGAACATGGCCGCCATGCCTGATCCTGCGCGCGCGCCACGACGTATCGAAGACTATGCGATCATCGGTGATTGCGAGTCGGCCGCTCTTATCAGCCGCGATGGATCGGTCGATTGGCTCTGTTGGCCGCGCTTTGATTCCGGCGCATGCTTCTCCGCACTGCTCGGTGAGCCAGAGAATGGCCGATGGCTGATTACCCCCATTGACAGGACGGAGCGTGTCACACGCCGCTACATCGACGGTTCTCTCACTCTCGTGACAACCTTCGAGACCACAAGCGGGATCGTCGAACTGGTGGATTTCATGCCGCCTCGAAAAGGTACCGCCGCTCTGGTCCGCCTCGTTCGCGGCGTGCGCGGGCATGTCGATTTGTGTACTGAGTTCATTCTGCGGTTCGACTACGGCTCGATCGTGCCCTGGGTTGAGCGTCTTGAAGAAGGAGGCTTACGCGCGGTCGCTGGGCCCGAGATGGCCGTGCTCCGTACGTTAGTTCCGTTGGATAACCGAGACTTCACGACGGTTGGCGAGTTCACCGTCCGGGCCGGTGAAACGGTGTCGTTCGTTCTGAGTTATGGTGCTTCTCAGTTGCCGCCGCCGAAACCAATTCATCCCGAAAACGCGCTGCGGGAAACATGCGCGTATTGGCATTCCTGGTCCCATCGATGCGAGCCCGCTGGTCGTTGGAGCGACGCGGTTAAACGCTCGCTCAAAGTCCTGAAGGGTCTCACTTACGCCCCGACCGGAGGCATTGTCGCTGCACCTACGACCTCGCTGCCCGAACAAGCCGGCGGCGTACGAAACTGGGACTACCGTTATTGCTGGCTGAGAGACGCAACTTTTACTCTGCTCGCCTTGGAAACGGCCGGTTACTACGAGGAGGCGCGGGATTGGCGTGACTGGCTACTGCGCGCCATCGCCGGTTGCCCGGATCAATTGCAGATCATGTATGGCGTCGGTGGTGAACGACGTCTCTCCGAGTGGGAAGCGTCGTGGCTCTCAGGTTTTGAAGGTGCGCGTCCGGTGCGCATCGGTAACGCGGCCGCCGCGCAACTCCAACTCGATGTCTATGGCGAGGTTGTCGACGCAATGTTCCAGGCTCGTCTGCACGGCCTGCCGCCAGTTGATCGCTGGTCGGCGATCGCGTGCGCTTTTCTTGAACATCTTGAAGGCATCTGGCGCGAACCCGACGAAGGAATTTGGGAGGTGCGCGGGCCGCCACAACACTTCACGTATTCCAAGGTCATGGCGTGGGTAGCTTTCGACCGTGCGGTGAAGTCGGTTGAGCAGCTTGCCGTGGTGGGTCCGGTCGACCGTTGGCGCACCGTTCGCGATGCGATTCATGCCGATGTCTGCGGAAATGGGTTCGATGAGAAACTCGGTAGTTTCGTTCAGGCGTATGGATCAAAAGCACTTGACGCTAGTCTTCTGCTGCTGCCGATCGTTGGTTTTCTGCCGCCGTCCGATCCGCGGATTATCGGCACTGTCGGCGCCATTGAGCGCCGCCTAATGATGGGCGGGGTGATTTTCCGCTACGATACGGGCGAAACGCAAGACGGCCTGCCGTTCGGCGAGAGCGCATTCCTGGCCTGCAGCTTCTGGTTCGTCGACAATCTGATCTTGCAGGGGCGGCTTGAAGAAGCGCACGAGATGTTTGAGCGCCTGTTGGATCTTCGTAACGATCTTGGGCTCCTCGCCGAGGAGTATGATCCCATCACGCGGCGGCAAATGGGGAATTTTCCGCAAGCCTTCAGTCACGTTGCTCTCGTCAATACGGCTTACAATCTCACGCGCGTTGATGGGCCGGCGGAGGAACGCGCTGACCGGAACGCCGCGGAGGCATAAGTCGCGTCAGACCTAGCCCCGCCACAGGCGCAAACTGATCTTTCCCTATAATTCCGCTAAGCGCCTATTCGAAGTTTGCTTAGGGCAGCAGCAAAACTGCTGACATCAAAGACGGCTTGCGCTTTTTCCTCGAAAGCCGCCCCCCTAGCTTCCTGAAGATAAGCTCGGTCTTCTAAACGCAAACACAAATCCTTGCGTTCGCTAGGCGCTTTTGAGACAAGCGTTGCCATCCAAGGAGAAATTTCTTTGATCGTCAGACCGAAAGCCTCGTTGTTCGACATTTTTTTTGCGGTTCGCGGCTCGATCGCCGGGCGCGTCGCTTGGCGCTGCCTGTTCATTACGGCGTTGGCGTGTTTGGTCGTCTACTTTGGCGATTTTCGCTTGGAGCCGCTATCACACCTCGGCACCGCGCCATTTGGTCTGATTGGGATCGCGATATCCGTATTCATGAGTTTCAGGAATAGCGCGGCTTACGATCGTTGGTGGGAGGGACGGAAGCAGTGGGGCGAGCTACTGGTGCAAGTCCGGTCGTTGTGCCGGGAATTGTCGAATTTAGACGACGAGGCGAAAAAGCGTATTTTCATCCCGTTCATCGCCTACGTGAACGCGCTTTCGGCGCGCCTTCGCGGTGAAGATGAGATGGCCGCGGTGCAGCGTTGGGGGATCGCCGTCTCCGCCGGTCCCAACATCTGCGATGCCATACTCAGGCAAGTTGGACGTGAACTCCTTGCGCTCAACAAATCGGGCGATCTTTCGGATTGGCGTTATTCGTCAGCTGCCATCCGCATGAATGCGCTTTCCGCTGTGCAAGCAGCCTGTGAACGCATCAAGACGACGCCGTTGCCCTTTGCGTACACACTTCTCATTCACCGCACGGTTTATCTGTTTTGCGCTCTATTGCCGTTCGCTCTTGCGCCACAGCTTGGGTGGGGCACTCCAGTCATTGTCGCATTCATCAGCTACACTTTCTTTGGCCTGGATGCGATCGGCGATGATTTGGCCGAACCTTTCGGATCTGCTGATAATAGCCTTCCCATTCGAGCGCTGGTCAGGACGGTGGAGCGCGAGACAATGGATTTTCTGGGCATGGGTCCGTTGCCTGATGAACTACAACCCGTCGGCTATGTGTTGTTGTGAGAAGCCGTACTCGCACCAAGATGAACCGTGGTTCAGCGTCGGTCGGCCGAGACCGTGATACTGACCAACGAACGCTTGTTATCCGATCCTGCTGCGAATTAAAAATACCTCCAATTCAATGAGCCTGGTCACGGCGCGCCTTGGAGGCGGCTCCCTCGATCACGACGATTAACTCGTGGACGAGGACTTGTGCATGCTCTTCGCTTTGCGCACTCTGGACAGCAACGAGTTTGCCGGCACTAGTCCTAATGATGGCCAGAAAAGGAAATTGTTCGTCGTCAGGCCGCGCCATGACCTCACCGCAAAACTTCACTGGCCGGATATCGAGCTTTTGCAGTCGTGAGATCGCGTGGGTCTTCAGCCGCTCAGGATCGTATTGTCCATCTTTCGTCAGTGCCATGAACGTTTGGGCAACATATTCGCGGAGTTTTGTTTCGGTTTCACCGATGCCGAGTTCGGTACAGACGTTCTCAAACGCTGTCTGAATGACCGCGAACTGTTCGTCGGAATAACTTCCTTGAGGGAATTTCAAGGTGCTCTCCTGCGCGATCTGGCGGGAGCACAACCACTCTCAGTCACCGGGGGGCCCGTTCACGCAGGCCGATGATATCATAAGTGTACGCTATCTAACAGTTCATGGATATGGCCTATTTGGAGCCTTTGGCGACTGGGCCGCGTACGGCGTTTCGGACTTCCAGAAAATCTTTTTGAGATGCCGTAATTGACCGCCGCGTAGTCGGCGCCGCTCTCGTAGGCCTTTTCCGGCATTCAGCTCAGCCGTCGAGAAATTTCCGGCAGATTTGAACGCGTTGCTGGCTGGCTTTTGAGTACGCGCATCAAGCTCGCTCTTGCGGTTCTCTCCTAAAAGCGACCCGTCTCGTAGATATGGCCGGCGATCATTTCAAGCGCAGCGCGATCGACGATCGTGAGCGAACCCCGTCGTTGCGAAATGGTGGCGCGGTCTTCGAGGGCCTTCAGCGCGAGGGTTACGCCCGGCCGGTTGACGGCGAGCATGATGGCGAGAAACTCATGGGTTAGCGGTATCGCCTCGGTCTCGACCCGGTCCTGAACCATTAGAAGCCACCTTGCCAATCGTTGCGGGATGGTGCCGCATGCATTTGCGGTTGCCGTCTGGGTTACTTGCACAAGGAAACCATTGGCGTATCGCAACATGGTGTTGGTCAGCGTCGTGCTGCTCGACATCACGTTGCGAAAATCTTCCGCAGTGAGGCGTCGCCCCGTTCCAGCGACTTGCATGTAGGTGTCGTGGTTGGCTCGATCACCGGCGAGGACGACCGACAAGCCTGTCGCCCCGTCTCGTCCGATAATGCCGACTTCAACTTCCCCGTTGCCGTTTCCGACGACGGAGGCCACGCCGCTATCGATGAAGTAGATAAATTCGACGCGCTTTTGGCGTTTTTCGAGCTTCGTTCGTAACGGAAGCTCAATTTCCTTCAAATGCGCTTCGACCAGTTCGCGGTCAGCCGGCAACATCTTCGAGAGGAGGAGGTTACGCGTCGGTTGAGCCCGCTTAGGACTTTTTGGATTAGACATGCTCTCGATCCCAATTGTGGGCAAGAGCACGTTGTCTCCCGGTCTGCTGCGCCCGAAACTTGCTGCTGACGACGATTCAGATAGCTCACGGTTGGAGCTATCGGAACACATAAGACTGTCAGGTTTCAGACACTTCGGTCGTTTTTCAACTGCGACCGAACTCAGTCGAATGTCACTAACTTGGATGGACATACTCTTAGTCCCGGTTCGGGCAAGAGCGCGACATCTCTCAACCGGTTACGCCCAAAAGTTGGCAGCCGGTCATCCTTTATACGCCCACCATGAGAAAACGCCTAATGACGACGAATTGTTAGATATCCTACATTTGGTGGGACGATGCGCTTTGACGAGGTTAGCGCAGCACGACGAAGATCCTTGCTCATTTCTTGGTAGCTATGAACTGCGTGAAGGAAATGGGCGCGCCTAAGTGGTTTCGCCCATTCGCTCAACAAGATGCGTGCGCGAGGGGCCGGGGGCAAACGGTTCTGCGAAATATTGCGTTTCGGCGGCCACCAGTCCGTCGCGAAATTCCATGATGCTCACTGCATAAGTTGGTTTGGCGTCATAGGTAAGTATGAACTCAGTGACCCAGAGATTGCCGCCGCCGATAATTCGCTGGACTGTAAAACGCTTCTTGTTTGGCTGTACGCGTCGGCTCTCTTGGATGTTGTGCCGGCCGCGGATTCTCTCGCCCGATTGCGGATAATCAAGCACAGCATCGTCGCGGTAAATTTCATGTTCGACTTCGAATTCGTTTGCGTCCGAAGCATTCCAATGGCGCTCCAGCGCCGCGCGCACGGCTCGATCATCCATTTCAATCTCCCAGCTACGCTCAATTACCATTCGTGCTGTGTCGCGGGAGAGAGTTTAGTCCTCTCGGGTTCGAGATTGCGATCGAGAACGTCGGACGTCATGCCTCGCATGCGATGACACCAATCGCCGGATGTTGCTTAGAGGAATTGAAGACCGGTGGCGCTTCGCTGCGCCACCGGTCTCGCTGTCATACGGCGCGCAACAATCCAGTTTTCGGATGGCAGTTGATATATTCGTAATACTGGTTTGCGGCATCGAACACTGAGACCTCATGATAGAGGGTCAGGTTCTTGAACTTTTTGGCGAGACGATTGAACGTTACGAAAATCTGTAGATGCGTGTGATGTGACGCTCCCCATGTCTCGAGAGCGGATACCGATTTCCAAAGACTGTAGCCGAAGCCCTTCTCCTGAAGATTCCCATTCTCATCCATGTGGTGGACATAGCGGTTGCAATAGCAGCCGACCTCGAGGCCATCGTCGCGCAAAAAGTTCATGCCTTCGTGGAGAACGGGCTCGATGTCTTCGAACCATGTACGGCGCTCTTCGCCTTCAGTGAAACTCCAGTCTTCGCCGGAGCGAATGAGGGTCAGATTGTCGTGGCCACCGACGATCACCCGGCCGCCATGGGCTGGTGTTCCTGACTTTATCGATAACTCGCCTTCTGGATCCATGACACTGGTTTGAGACAGGGGAAGGCGGTCGCGCATCGAGCCCCAATATCCGTGTTCAATAATAGGATCGCTCATCTCGGGAAAGAGAATGCTGACGCCTTCGAACGGCCCATGCTCGTGCGTGAAAATGGTCTCGAATTGCTCCATGCGCGGATGCAAGATCTCGCGAAAGTAGCCGACGCCTTCCTTCAGCCGCTCATCGGATGCCCACCAATCCTTGATTACCGGGCTTTCGTTCCACTTTTCGAACGGAACCGGATCGATCCAGTATCCAACCGCGATCAGGTTGAGGTAGCCGTCGCCGTCGACAAACTGCACGAGGTCGTGTCGGGCCGGTCCGTCGGGTTGTTTGAAGCTCTCCAAAATCTTCTGAAAGGCAGCGCATGCGCGCCCCTTGTTCTCATCGCCCTTCGATTGGACACCGAAATAAGACATGACTATGCTCTCGATGGATTCTGTCGGCAGAGAGGAGTAGGCGGGCACCGGCGGATTCCATGTGTCGCTGACCTGGCGTGTCCTGGTGCGGGGACAGCGAAGGTGGCTCGGAATCGAAGAGTCTAAAGGCATTATTCCTCCCAACTTTCTTATTTTTACGAAGACACACTTTGACATAGCGATATGGCTATATCGCGTGTTGCGACAAGCATTTGTTGGTCGATTGAAGACATCATTGAGTGTTCAGGGCACGGGTGTCGGCTCCCGCTTGATCGCCACCATCTGCTGATTACCAGGAGCGAGAATTGCTCAAGCCCTTCAGGGGTGCCAGAGCACGGTGCCCGCGGCGGCGGGGCACGATGCCCGCGTCAGCTGCCGCTCGTCATGAGCTGGTCGGCGGGGATAAGTCCGGCCGCCAACGCGAGCCAAACGAGATGCGCATCGTTTTCGGCGCCGATCTTGGCTTTGACGGCATGTTGCGCACCGTCTTGAGGCTGAGGTTGAGCAAACCAGCAATAGCCTCGCTGCCAAGGCCGGTCGCTAGCAGCCTCAGAACCTCCATTTCGCGCGGAGACAATTCCTCGATCGCGGGGCGCGCGCCGCTCAAGCGGTCGGCCGCGAGAGCGCGTGAGATGTCTTCGCTCATGGCTCGTCCGCCATCGGCAACTATTTCGACGGCTCGAATGAGTTCGCTCGGCGGGCTGCTCTTGGTTATGTAGCCCCTCGCACCCGCTTCAAAAGCCTTCAATGCAAACGCGGACCCCAGGTGCATTGTGAAGATGAGGATCTTTGCGTCTTTATCAAAGTCGCGAATGCGACGTAGCGCTTCAATCCCGCTCGCGCCCAGTAATGTCAGGTCCATGATGACGACGTCAGGGCGATGGGCCTTATAGGCGATGTAAGCCTGTGTGACGTCCTCGGCCTCCGCGCAGACGGAAAACCGTGGCCGCAGCTCGAGCAGGCGGCGATATCCCTCCCGAACGACGGGATGATCATCGACCAGCAATATCGAAATGCGGCTCATGCGCAGGCACCCTCTGGGCTTAGAGGTACCATTGCAAAAATACGAACCCCGCGAGGTGCATTGGCTATTGAGAGCGAACCTCCGAGGCCTGCGAGCCTTTCGCGAATGCCAAGAATTCCGTGCCCCGAAGACGTATGCACCCCGCTGACATCGCCGCCACCGTCATCTTCGATCGTGAGGGCGACATGCGGGTCCCGCGTTGTTCGGTGTTCGACGCGCACGCTGACTTCCGTTGGCCGGCCGTGCTTGCTTGCGTTCGTGAGGCACTCCTGGACGATGCGGTAAAGGTCTACGGCGACGCGCTTCTGGAGTTCCGCCAATCGTCCCGCCATCTGCAGCCGGAAAACCGTGCCGGTTTGGGATTGTGCGTTGAAGTCGGTAATCAGTTGGCGGAGGCTCGCTTCGAGTCCGACTTCCTCGATGCTTTGTGAACGTAAACGCACGAGCGTCGTCCTCAGCGCGCCCATCATGCGCTCCTGTGTTTTGGCAATCGCTCTGGCGTCTCGGGCAATGTTCGGCTGCTCTGGTATCGCGCTCGCCTCGATGACCGCCGCAAGTGCGGTCGTGGCGGTGAGGGCTTGGCCGAATTCATCGTGGAGATCGCGCGCGATGGACCTTCGTTCTTCCTCTTGAACTTGAAACAGGCGGGCCGTGAGCGCTATTCGCTCGGCGTTCGTCTGTCGAAGCGTCGTCGCGAGCCTGTTGACGGCATTCGCGATGTGATTGAACTCGGTACTTTTGAATTTTCCCAGGTGAAGGCCGAGCTGTCCTTCCTCGAGTTTTTTCAACGCACTGACGATAGCTCGGGCAGGCAGCAGGGCATGACCGATCATCAGTGCTGCGAGAAAGGCGATTCCCGCTGCTAACATGATCGCAACATCGACGACGGCCGTAATCTCTCGCCATGCGCGCCGAAGCGCTGCATCTGGGTCGGCGTTCGTTACAAGAAGGCCGGCGCTCTGGTCGTGGATCGATAGGGATTCCGTGACTGGCTGATACGTCCCCAAGAGCGCGAGGTAGGTCGTCGCGAACCATTCGGGCGCGGGCGGCCCCAAAGCTTCGACCTGACTGCAGAGTTTTTGGCGATCTGCACCCGGCAGGCCGAACGTCACGCAGACACCGGGCGATATGATGCTTTGTGTCTCGACTGTGTTCCAATCGGGGAGGGGCACAAGAGCTCCTCGCTGCATCCCATTCCGCCATAGCAGATGTTGCCAATAGAGGGTCTGCAGGCGTTGATTGACGCGCACTGCGGTCGAGGTCACGGCTGTTTCTATCGAGCGATGAGCGTCCCAAACCAGACAGCCAATAGCGGCGGTGAGGCAGAGCACCACGACCGCCATGAGCCGGATGATCAGCAGGGTGAGAAGGCGCATCGGTTCCTCCAATTTTTGCCGGGACTTTGCATCCATCCCGGCCAGTAATGAAGGGGCGGTCGCGATCAGCGGGCAAAATGCCCGGTTTCGCGTGAGAGCGACGCTCGGCCCAGATCGTATGGACGCTTGGTTTCGGGGGAGAAACGAATGAGCCTTACACGCTCGATTGAGCGCCAAACTTAGTAGCGCGCCGTATCACGAGGCTCCAGGGATTCTCTTCTGGGCCCGCGATTGGGCCGTGCGGTCCTTGCGCAAGGGGCTCTGGCTTGAGCGAAGAGGCAATTAAGCGAGTGCGGGACAGAGCAGCTCATACCGGCTCTAGCGAAGGAAGCTCGCGTCTGTTCATGAATGAACAGCGGATCAAATAGCTTCACCCATTAGCAGACTCAACAACCGCAACAGCGGCGTGGGCGGGATGGCCTTGTGATGGCGACGACAATGTCTGCTTGGCTGCGTAGCGCCGCGCCAGGATCGCGCAGGCGATCAACTGCACCTGATGGAACACCATGAGCGGGATCACAATGACGCCGGCCGCCGGGCCCCCGAAAAGAACGCTGGCCATCGGCAAGCCGACAACCAAGCTCTTCTTCGAGCCGCAGAAGACAATCGCTATTTCATCGGCCCGTGAAAATCCCGCGCGCCGCGCGAGCTGCATGTTCGAGACAAGAACCGCGGCCAGCAAAATAATGTCGACGGCGAGGATGATAGCGAAATCAGTGGGCCCCAGCCGGTGCCATAGTCCGCCGACGACAGCTGCGCTAAAGGCGCCGTAAACCATCAGCAGGATCGAGGCGCGGTCAAAAAAAGTAAGGACCGCCTTGTTGCCGTTTGCCCAGCCGCTGAGCCATGGCCGTGCAAGCTGGCCAATGACGAACGGCAGCAGAACCTGAACGGCGACCGACCCGATGGACTCGAATGACACGTTGGCGCCGCTCTTATTGAGCAGTAGCGCGACCAGCGCCGGGGTCAGCACGACGCCGAGGAGGCTCGATAAAGATGCGCTGCAGATTGCGGCTGGCACATTGCCGTCGGCAATGGAGGTGAAAACAATCGAGGCCTGCAGCGTCGACGGCAGCACAGAGAGAAATACGATGCCGACGTAGAGGTCGTGGGACAGCACATGCGGGACCAGGGCGCCCGACAGCAACGCCAGGAGCGGAAACAGTACGAACGTGCACAGTGTGATCATAGCGTGCAGGCGCCAGTGCGTGAGGTTGGCGACCATATCTTCTCGGGGCACGCGCACGCCGTAGAGAAAGAACAGAACTACGATCGCGAGCTTGACGAGATAGCCAATTATTTCGGCCATCAATCCGCGTGCTGGCAACACAGAAGCGATCATCACGACCACGATGATGGCAAGCGTGAAGGGGTCGGGACGAAGGGCTTTGAGACGAGCGAGAAAAGCCATTTCGGACAGCCAATTGAATTTGCGACGCTTGAAGTTGGAACAGTTCCGGTTAATTGTGAAGCCGAATTGCAGAACTTACTGTGATCATGAAACGTGATAGGCGATCTATGTATGATCCAGCGCAGCTCGCGACCTTCCTCGCTGTCGCGCAGACGAGAGGCTTCAGCGACGCCGGCCGTCAGCTCGGTTTACGCCAGTCCACGGTCAGCCAGCATATCCGCAAGCTGGAGGCGCAAATCGGCCGGCGACTGTTCGTGCGCGATACGCATTCCGTCACGCTTACGGTCGACGGCAATGCGCTGAAGGAGTTTGCGCAGAGCATCATTGAGCTGAACGAACGGGCAGAGCGCTATTTCGCAGGCACCGAACTACGCGGCCGAATTCGCTTCGGTACTTCGGAGGATTTCGCGCTCTCCCAGCTCCCCGAGGTGCTGCGGGAATTTCGTCGGCGCCATCCGGCGATCGACGTCGAACTGACAGTGGGGCTGAGCGGCGATCTCTATCGAAAACTCGATGCGCGCAAGCTTGATCTCTTGCTTGCCAAGCGGCAGCGCGGTGATAACCGGGGAAAGGTTGTGTGGCGCGATCGGCTCGTGTGGGTTGGGCGAGAGGACTGGCAACCAGATCCCGATCGGCCGCTGCCGCTCGTGACCTTCCCGCCTCCAAGTATCGGACACACAGCAGCGATCGAGGCATTGGACCAGGTCAGGCGACCGTGGCGGATCGCGTGCCTAAGCGGATCTCTCAGCGGGCTCAGGGCGGCGGCGATGGCCGGGCTTGGCGTCGTGGTGCAGGCGCGCAACTTGATCGTGGAAGGACTAGTGGAACTTCCGCGCTCCGCCGGATTGCCGGAACTCGGCGATACGGAGTTCGTCGTCATCTCCGCAGATAAAAATCCGCGCAGCCCAGCCGCGGCTTTGAGCGCAACGCTCATTGCTAATGGGGCTCGATTTCGGAGCGTTTGAGAACCTGTGTCGCGTGCGGGCGAGATATGAAAATCGCGGCGCGCGCAGAGGTTAACCAATGATGGCGCTTTGATGCCTTGGCATGGATATCGCCGAGTCGTGGCGGCTTTGCAACAGGCTCAGCATTTTGCTCGCATGCAAACAAAGCAGGAAATAGTCCCATATTCTGGCAATGCTCACGTCGATAACAGTGAGGAAGGAAGGCCAAGCGAGCTTTCCTGTCTTCTTCGCGGTGTGAGTGCGAAGGGGGAGTTCAAGAAGAACCGGCTCAAGCTGGAGGGGAAGCGACTTGAGTAAATTTTCGCGCGTCCGACGCCGAGTGGCGTTGCCAGAAAAGATCGTCGTTATCCCGGTCCGGCGAATAGAATCCTAGTGCCAGCTAGCCCGTCTGCAGCTCGGCGCTAGCTTCGAAGAAACCAATTCAAACACGTCCGAAAAATCAAACAGCTCCAGCATTCAAGTTTGGGGCGGGGGGAAGTCATGTCTTCATCGAACCACGTTTTGAGGCGTCCTGCCGCGCAATACCTACTTGCTTCCCTTGCGGCTGCGCTCAGCATGAGTGTGTCGCAGCAGGCGCTGGCTGCGTGCGTTGCCGGGAGCGCGCCAAATTCACTCGAGTGCATCGGCGTCAGCTCAAACGCAGCAGACATTACGGTGGGCCCGGGCAATCTTGGCGCCACCACGGGGATTTTGGTGACGCCGTTCTTCGAAGCGGCGACGCTCACCAACAGCGGCGACATCACCATCAACAATAACGCCTTCAATACCGCAAATATCATCGGAATAAACGCCAACAATGATGGTGAGTACGTCATCAATAACTCGGGCGATATAACGATTACGAGCGCCGGCCGCGGTCAGGCCTACGGCATCGCCGCGAACGGCGACACTGAAGAAATGACCGTCAACAATTCGGGGAATATATCCGTCACGCGCGGGCCGATAACGCTGACAACTGTTACGGCTACTTCGCTGCAGGCTGGTGGCGGCAACTTGTCAGTCGCTGCGGGCATATTCGCGGAAGAGGAACCTGAAAGCCTCGTCATAAATAATAGTGGAACCATATCCGCTACGGGGCAATTAGCGACTGGCGTCTACAGCCGCGCCGCAGAATTCGAGCTCCATAACGAAGGCACGATCGAACATACGGCAGGACGCGGTGCTGGCATCGCGATTGGCGCCGTCTCTGATAGCCTCGAAACGCGTAGGGCCAACATCGAGAACGACGGAACAATCAAGGGCGATATTGTCGCCGTTGGCGGCGTCGCAGTACGTTGGTGGGCGCTTTCGAATGGCCTGGGAACAGGGGGCGCGCAGACCGATGCTCGACTGAACATCAACAGTCAGTTCGGCCAGCTCGATTCTGAGATCGCCAACAGGGGAACAATCAACGGCAATATCTATTATGGCAACGGCGAGCATACGCTAATCAACGAATTTGGAGCGACATTGATCGGCAACATTGACGTCGATCAGCGCGCGATGACGTACACTGGATCGTGTACGGTTGGTTCAACCAGTGGCGGTGGGGATCCGAATTGCTTCTCCACGGCGACGACTACAGGCAGCGAGGTCCCTTGGTATGCTACGGATGACCAGACCGAGAACTCGTCAGTTAAAATAACGTCCGGGGCCGCCGTCAACGCGTCCACCAGTTACGAAGTTAGCATGTGGGGTGCAAAAACCTTCACGCTGGAAAACGCCGGAACGCTTACTGGCAATGTCACAGTAGAGACTGCTCCCGGGACGACGATTAACGGAAATAGCGTCGCTGATAGTCAGGTGACATTGGTTCCGCACGTCTTCGGAGGCGGAGGAGCCAGCGCAAATACGGCGACGGGCGCAGGCACCATCGGTACGATCGATGGTACGCTGAAAATCGCCGACGGGATTGTTAACGGATCTGGGGGCCAATCCTCGATCGCACGAACGACGACACTTGCGCCGGTTATCGATGCAACGGTGAGGAGTGGCGAATGGTATACGGTCGCTAAAACTCTTTACGGGACGGACCTCCCGAACGTTGAGGGTACCGCACTCGTCTCCTGGGAAGCGGTCAAGAATTCGAGCAACGCACTCGTTATCGGCGCTGATGTCAAAGACGCGTCCGAAATCGAGGGTATATCCCGCCCCGGAGCGGCAGCGATCAATGCATTGCTCGACGCTGCCGGTGAGGATCCGGTGCTCGACGCGCTCGGCGGAGCTGTCCAGCAGCTTGCGGACGACTCGGATGTTGCAAAGGCAGGCCGCCAGCTCGCTCCCGAAACAAACTACGCAACTCAGCAAGCTGCCATCACGCTCAATAACGCCATTGGCCAGCACATCGACACGCGCTTGGCGTCGGTCGGCGCGACGGGTAGCTCGCAAGGATATAAGCCGGGGCCGTCAGGGCTCGGCATGAAGCAGAGCGATCCGAACCGGTCGAATCTCGGCGGTCTCAAGGACGACAATGACTTTGTCGCGCCGCGGAGCGGCGCTCTCTGGGGGCAGGCGTTCGGTGTCGGGATGGATCAGGGCGAACGAAACCTGGTCGACGGCTATGATGCGCGTCTCTATGGCGTCCTCGTCGGCTACGACAACTGGATTTCTCCAGGTGCCCGGGTCGGTATTGCGGGCGGCTATGCCAATACGCGGATCGATGGCAAGGGCGATACATCGCGGAACAGCACCGGCATCGACAGCTATCTGATCGAAGCTTATGGCTCGATCAAGAATCCGGGCTGGTACGTGTCAGGCCGCACGGGCTTCACGTGGCACGACTACGATACAACCCGTGTTCTGACGGTGCCGTTCGAGGATAGCGCAAAGGGCAGCCACGACGGCCGGCAATTCAACGCTTCGCTCGAGCTTGGCGCGCCGATGCACTTCGCCAGAACGATCGTCACGCCGATCGCATCGCTCACGTACTCGAACCTGCATCAGGACGCGTACTCCGAGAATAGCGATGGTGGGATGGCTTTGAGCATCAACAGCCAGAGCAACGACTCGCTGGTATCGGCACTTGGTATCAAGGCGCTCATTCCGATCGACACGGATACCGTCATTGAAGGCCGTGCAGCTTGGTTGCATGAGTTCTCGGATACGTCTCAGGTCGTAACGGCGGCGTTCGGTGCGGGCGGCGGTACGTTCACCGCAGCTGGTCCGGATGTCGGTCGCGATACGGCGGCGCTGGGTGCGGGTATTTTGGCCCAGTTCAATCCGGGTTCGACGTTCGAGTTGAACTATGACGCCAACATCCGAGAGGATTTCCTGGCTCACATCGGATCGGCTCGCGTGAATATCGACTTCTAAAGGCGTTCGCCGCAGTGACGGCGTGTGCGTCTACTTTTCATCGGCGGTGATCACGGCTGCAACCCGTGATCACCGTCGCCTCGAACGGAGGGATCTCATTCGACTTCCTTATGCTCAGAAAGATGAGCCTTATCTCGGCCAGAAAGATATTGAAATTTTTCCCGAATTTTTGGACGCAAGTTCCCGCCTCTGAAGTCGCTTTTTAGGCCGAATCTTTTTTCTGATGCCGAAACGCCGCCAAGCGGCGAGAAACGCTCAGATATATGACGATATTTCTCCAAACCCGCTGTCAGGGTGCGAGAGAATCGAGCCTCTCCTGAATATTCGCATTGGAGCGGCGACCCCATGGTTCAGTCTTGGCGGATGTGGCGGCAGGCCATCGCTTCGGGGATGGGCACAATTTTTCTCGTGTCGATGAGTGCATCGAACGCAGTAATGGCACAGAGCGAAGGAGGCGGTTCCACTGCTCCCGCACAGTCCACCAGTCCTCCGGCTCCGACACAAACTCCATCGCCACCACCAGAGGCAAATCCTCCGGGCCCTGCAACGACGAGCACGCCAAGCAGTTCGCCGGCTCCGGCGACGCAAGCTCAGCCGGGCGTTCAGCTTCCAGAGGTAGAGGTCATTCAGGGAGGGACGAAGCCTGAGGCCAAGCCAACGAAGGAAGCAAAAGTTCCGAAGAAGGCGGCCGCCTCCGCATCATCGCAAACTCCGCCCGCAGCTAGGCCGGCCGCCAAGGCGGCGACCGCGGTGCAAGTCACGGGCCCGACAACGGCGCCAACAGTACAAGCGCCCTCGGCAATACAAACTCCTTCCGCATTCGAGTACGCGACCTCGGTATCTCCGCCATCTGACGACGTGAAAATGTCGCCACTCGGAGACGAAATACCGATAGGCAAGGTGCCGAGCGGCGTCAGCACGGTCTCATCGTCCGAGATTGCACGTACGCGCAGCGATTACGCGGCCGACGTTTTGGCGGCCTACGTGCCGGGTGTAATCGTGAGCGACTACCAAGGAAACGGCTTCCAGACGAATGTCGATTATCGAGGTTTCAATTCGTCGCCCGTCGACGGTGTCCCGCAGGGGCTAGCTGTTTATCAGAATGGCGTCCGCATCAACGAGGCCTTCGGAGATACGGTCAACTACGATTTCATCACGCCGATCGCGATCAACAGCATGACGGTCATGAGCGGCAACCCCGTCTTTGGCCTCAATGCGATTGGCGGCTCGATTTCCATCGATATGAAGGACGGGTTCAAGTATCAGGGCTTTGAGGCCGATACCCGCTTTGGATCGTACGGACGCGTACAAGGATCGATCCAGGACGGAATGCAGTTCGGAAACTGGGCGACCTATATCGCGATGGATGCCATTCGCGACGAAGGCTTTCGCCAGCAGGGGACGTCCGACATTCGTCGCTTGTATGCTGATCTTGGCGTCAAAGGCGATGGATCCGAATTCCATCTGAATTTTACGGGAGCCGACAGCACTGTCGGTGTGGCTGCCGCTTCGCCCGTAGAGTTGCTCGATGAGGGTTGGGGAAAAGTTTTCACCACTCCTCAGTCCACAACGAACGAGATGGAGATGGTGTCTCTAAACGGAAACGTGCAGGCGACAGATACGTTGCAAATCTCCGGCGTTTCCTACTACCGCCATTTCAATCAGCAGCACATCGACGGCAATATTTCGAATGCTACGCCTTGCGCGATCAACCCGCCGGGACCATCAGCGACCGGAGCGTGCCTCGATAATCTTGATGGAAGGAGCATCCTTCTGCAAAATACCGCCGGCAATTTAATTACGCTTTCCGGTGATGCCGGCATTGGAGAAATCGACCGCACCTCGGTTGATGCCAATAGCTTCGGCGGGTCGCTTCAGGGTGTCGACAAATCGACGCTCTTCGATCATCGCAATCAGTTTCTTCTCGGTGGCAGTATCGACCATGGCGAGGTTTCGTTTTCCTCGTCCGCTCAGCTCGGCGTCATTCAGCCGAGCTTCCTTGTTCAAGGGGGCGGACCCTTCGTCGGGCCGATCGGCGAAATCTGCACGTTGCAAGACGATGGTTCATGCACGCCCACGGGAGGAACAGATCTCTCCGATATCCGCCCGGTCAGCATCTCGACCAGAAACACATACTACGGGCTTTATTTCCTGGACACGTTCGATGCGACCGACCAGCTCACTTTGACAGCGGGCGGCCGGTTCAATGTGGCCAACATTCAGATTCACGACGAGACCGGCTTGGCGCCCAACCTCAATAGCGACAACACCTATTATCACTTCAATCCGGTGGCGGGTGCCACTTACAAAGTGTTTGACGGACTTTCGCTTTACGGAAGCTTCTCGGAGGCAAACCGTGCGCCCGTCGCCGCGGAGCTCGCTTGCGCTGATCCGGATAATCCCTGTCTGCTTCCGAGTTTTCTGACGTCGGATCCACCCTTGAAGCAAGTGGTCTCGTACACCTGGGAGGCGGGCTTGAAAGGCGGCAGCACCGACGTGCTCTCGCACCAGAAGATGACCTGGAGCGTTGGGTTCTTTCACACGCTGAATACAGACGACATCATAAACGTCGCGTCATCAATTATCGGCCGCAGCTCGTTCGCGAATGCCGGGGATACATTGCGCCAGGGCGTTGAGGCGCAGATCAACTACTGGTCGGGTCCACTGTTCGCGTACGCCAATTACAACTTCGTGGACGCGACGTTCCGGAACAACCTGACGCTTTCGTCGCCTTTCAATCCTTTTGCGGATGCAGAAGGCAAAATCTTCGTCCATCCAGGCGATCGGCTGCCTGGCGTGCCGGCACACAAATTCAAGGCCGGTGTGGATTATGCCTTGACGCCCCGATGGAGGTTAGGCGGAGACTTGATCGCGGCTAGCGATCAGATCTTCTTCGGCGATGAATCCAATCAAAATGCCCCTCTTGGCGGCTATGCGAAGGTCAATTTTCATACGTCGTACAACGTCACAGACCACATCCAGATTTATGGCCTCGTCGATAATGCGTTCAATGCGCACTACGGCGTCTTCGGCACGTTCTTCGACGTTGGCGACGCGAATGAATCAGCGGGAACGAGCTTCACAGACCCGCGAACGATCGTGCCGGCGGCACCGATTACGGCTTATGGTGGTCTGAAAGTGACGTTCTGAGGGAACGTGAATTTGCATTCTGCAAAGCCGATTCCGGTTCTTGTCGCATTTGGAAACACCTGTGGACTTTGGGTGGTCAGACGGCTGTGCTCTATAGATTCAAAATAGATGCTGAGATATCGGTCTCGGTTAGGGGACCGATGCAGCGGTTAATATTCAGAGTTGAGGGGGCGAATGAAGTCAGAGGTAACCGCTATTTTGTTGGAGACCATCCAGGCCTTATCGCCAGCGAATGCCGCGCGGCTGGACCTTGAGAGCGCGGATAAGATCACGCTGGAATCCCTGAACCTCGACAGCTTGGATACGCTCAAGCTCGCAATGGATCTTGAGGAGGTTCTCGATATGGACATCGAAATCGTGAACTTTCCAGCGACGCTGACGCTCTCGGAATTGGCGGAGAAGCTATCTGCAATGAAGGCGAGAAAAGTTCGTTCCGCCTTGATCAGTGCAACCTGATTTTAATCGTCGCGGGCATCAGAAAGGGATCGTTGTGCGGGCTCATCGTGATGCTGAGGCACTCAGCGCGTAGTTCGCTTTTCGATAATGTTTCGGCGACGAGCGACCAGACGCGCTCGGAAATCGATTTTCCGAGGCAAGTGTGGGCGCCAAAGCCAAACAGTGCTCGACTGTTCTCCTCGCCGGAATACGACGAGCTTTGAGTGATGCATCGGACCCGGTCACCTTCCTTGACGGAGAGGCCCGAATAATCACCCGCACCCGTGCACATCCGGTCAACGTACGTGAGAGAGCTCGAAGGGAATGATTGGGGCCAAGTGAATCCGCACATTCGCGAATTCGGGTGACTTCGAAAAATATCATAGAGAGAAAGACTGAGCGTGCCAACAAAGGGTCTCGCTCCGAGGGAACCTAGACAGAGATTGATGAGGCGCTCATCCTCGTCATCAGCGCCGGAATTGCTTTGTAAGAACGCCTCGATTTTTGCATTGATTTTTGCCCGCTCCCGTATGGACAGAAGCGGACTGAATAATTCTGGAATTTCGTCCACGAGATCGAGAAGACCCTCGTTTTCCGAAACGATCGAAGCGACAATCGATCGCCACAGATGTTGAGCGAAATCCGCGACCAAGTCTATTTCTGCGCCGGGGTGAAAGCTGCCCTGGAACAAATCACCTAAGCGCTGGCGAGCGGCGCTGAGCTGGGAGTCTTTCGTGCGGGAGATCTGCTTCGCCATTACCTTCCGTATTCTCTGATGGTTTTCGCCATCGATGAAAACGGGGAGGTACTCAAGGAGTTTAATGGCGGCGGAAAAATCGATACCCGCACGGTGGGACAGTTCGCGATAACGGTCCGCCATCGAATAGGTCGCAAAATCAGGGGATAGAATTACGGCTTTGGCGATTTTGGCATCGTTGATCAGTTTCATACGAATTAGAAATCCCCCACCGCGGACGTCGATATGTAACTAACAAATCTTCTGACGAAGTAAACCAGCGGGCGCAGGCGTTTCCAGGCTTTTGAGTGTCAAATGTTCCAACAGCGAGGATTGAGATCTTCTTGGACTATTCTGAATTTCAAAAATTCGCATGCAGAGGTCGGTGCCTACCGCGGCCGTGAGCGCTAGCATGGACAAAAGAACGCGACTGAGAGTCATTCGAAGGCGGTTTCGTCCGCTTCGCCCCAAAGCGCGGTTGCTGTTTTACCTATTCCGAAACCGGCGAAGGTCTGCCAGCGAGGTGTTTCGCGGTGCGTGGGAGCTCGTCGACAAGGCTATTGCCGGAACGAAGGTTAGAGGCGACTTCCGGAAGACGCCCGTCCGTCACATCCAGCATTATAACCTTCGCATGGTTATAAAGCCTTTTTTTCCGGAATTCGTCCCGCAGGTCTCGATCGAGCCCGGCGTCCTTGAGGCGCTTCGCGGTGCGCCCTCCGTCATTGCGACGATCCACTTGCGAAGTGAGCTCTCGATTTGCGCGGCTCTGGATCGTGCGGGGATTGCGAGCGCTATGATAACGGCTGGCCCCATGGATCCGGTCAATGTCGACAATTACGGGTTCGTCTCGCACCCATTAAATATCGTGCGGGATCGCAACGTATTTATAGATGCGCGGGCGGCGCTCAGAGAGGATCGTGTGGTCGTTTGCGATGTTGATTTCGTCCTTGATAGAAAGCGCCCGGAGGAAGCTCGCTACGTCTCGGCGTCTTTTTTTGCTTTCCAGCAGGCCGTGAAAGCAAAACTCTACTTTGGCTATACGAATATCGGTCAGGACGGGCAGATCGAGTGTGTCATCCTTCCCAGCAGAGGCGACGCGGCATCGGCAGAAGAGGCAGCACAAGAGTTTATCGATTTCATCGATAAAATGCAGGGAGAGAAGTCCGGCATTCAGATCGGAGTTTGGCGGTCCCCTGCCAACTGATTTGCTTGCAGAAGGCGCGACCCATTCGAAAGTGCGCCTTCTATTGCAATCCGTTTATTGGCCGGGGCCTTTGCTCGCAGCCTCTGCAGCGGCGATCCGCTTTGCCATTTCGGCTTTGATGGCGTCGAGGTTGAAGCTCGCGCCCTTCTGCATCGGCGGGAAATCGAGGAAGGTTTGAAGCTCCTTGCCGACGATCTGTTGGACGAATACGAAACGCCAGAACTGGTACTTGAACCAGTCGAAGTATTGCTGGCCGCCTTCCTTCGTACCTTCGTTCGGCCATCCCGTGCGTTCGAATGGATCGAGCCGCAGGTTCGTGATGTAGGGAACATCCGGGTGGGTCTTTTCGCCTAGCCAGCCAGCGGGCTGATCGATGAAACGAAACTTGTAGTCGTCGATCCGCACGGCGCCGACTGTGCTTTCGCCGAGGTAGAAAATTTCGTGGCGGGCGGACGGACCTTTGCCGGTGATGCAGTCAAGTTGATTGTAGCCATCGAGGTGGTTCTTGTACGTCCGGTCACCGATCTGCTTACCCTTCAGAAGTTCTTCGGTGATGTTTGGATTGCCGGCAATGGCTGCGAATGTCGGTAGCCAGTCAAGTCCTGAGAAAATTCCATTCTGTACCGTGTCTGGAGGCACGTGTCCCGGCCAGCGAACGATGGCTGGAACGCGGAAGCCGCCCTCGAGCACCGTTCCCTTGGACTGAGCGAAGGGTGTCTGGCCGCCGTCGGGCCATGTGAAGACTTCGGTGCCGTTATCGGTCGAGAAGACGACAATGGTGTTGTCGTCAACGCCCATGTCCTTCAGTTTTTTCATAACCAATCCGACGTCGTCGTCCAGTTGCGCCATGCCGGCTTCTTCTTCCGACCATCCGTTTTCGGAATTTCGCATCGCCTCATACTTCGGAGAGAGATGCGTCACGATGTGCATGCGCGTCGGGTTAAGCCAGACGAAGAACGGCTTGCCGTCGTTTTTTGATTTCTCCATGAAGTTCAGAGCGAGATCGCGGATCTCGTTGTCCACCGTTTCCATGCGCTTGGGATAGAGTGGACCGGCGTCCTCGATCCGCTGCTTGCCGATCTTGCCCCAGCGGGGCATCTCGGTTGGATCGTCGGTGTCTGTTGCCCAGCTATGAACCATGTTGCGTGGACCGACGACATTGAGGAGGTCTTGTGGATAGTTTGGATGGGCCGGATCCTCCATCGCATCGAGATGGTACAGGTAGCCGAAGAATTCGTCGAAGCCATGGACAGTCGGCAGAAACTCATTCCGGTCGCCAAGATGGTTCTTCCCGAACTGGCCCGTCTCGTAACCCATCGATTTCAAAACCGTCGCGATCGTCACTGCTTCGGCGGGCAGCCCGATCGCGGCTCCCGCCTGGCCGACCGTCGTCATTCCCGTGCGGATCGGCAGTTCTCCGGTGATGAAGTTCGCGCGGCCGGCCGTGCAACTTGCTTCGGCGTAGTAGTCGGTAAAGAGCATGCCCTCCTTGGCGATCTTGTCGAGATTGGGTGTGCGGCCCGCCATCAAGCCGCGGTGATAGGCGCCGATGTTCCACATGCCGATGTCGTCACCCATAATGAAAACGATGTTTGGTTGTGCAGGAGCTGCAAAAGCCGGAGACGATCCTCCTAAAACTTGCGCGGCGGAGACCATCAACAGCGATGCGCCAACGCCGCTTAGCAACGACGAAGCCTTTCGAGCGAGCTTCATTGGTCAGTCTCCAATCACCGGCAGGCACTCCATGCGGCAGGGCACGGTGTCTTTCTTTTAAGACTGGCTAGGCGGTGCGTGCGCTAACACCGGTTAGTTTTTGGCGAGGAGCTGCGATTTACGATCCGCCGACAGGCGACAGGCGAAGTAACGTTTCGAAAGCGAAATTGTGGGATTCTCAGGGGCTGTCCTCAAGGCAGCGTACTGCCTTGCGGCAGCTTTTGCTCGTTCTCGAATTTTAACTTCATTTTTCCGAACTGATCGTCCTTTCCGGACATTTGTCATGCAGTTCAAAACGAGACCGAATTGCGTGTTGCCATTGCGGTTGCGCGATATCGCATGTTTATCGGAAGTCGTAAGCGGACCCCAGTATTTCAAGCGCGGGACGGAGTTCGTCCATGAAGGGCAGGCTTCGCATAAAGCCTACCTTCTCCAGTCAGGTTGGGCCTGTTGCTACAAAAATCTGCGGGAAGGCGGCCGCCAAATCATCTCGTTTCCGTTGCCCGGGGATTTTATCGGGCTCGGAAGTCTCCTATTGCGATCATCGGACCATTCGTTCGCTGCTTTGAGCGACATCGTTGTTAGTTCGTTCAGCACTGCGAACATCATCACCGTGTTCCAAAAGCATCCGAGTATCGCGACTGCTGTTCTTCGGTCCGCCTCTCGTGATCAAGCCATGCTCGTTGAGCATCTTGTCGATATCGGACGCCGTGGTGCCATCGAGCGTGTTGCTCATTGTCTTCTTGAGTTGCGTCACCGGCTGCAACTGGCCGGGCTGGCGTCGAGTACCCAATTCGGATGTCCGCTTACTCAATATGATTTGGCGGATGCGCTCGGGCTCAGTCCGATTCACGTCAATCGGGTCTTACGTCAGCTCCGGGAGCGCGGATTGCTGACCATGAAGGCGCATACGGTCATCATCCACGACCTGGCCGCACTCATTGACGTTGCGCGCTATGAAGGCTCGTATATCGATCAGGGCGGTATAGCTCACGGCGAGGGCTCTTTCGACGCGAGCTATGGGGATGAAACCCTTCGGCAACTCCCGTAAAGGTCGCGCGCGTTCGCCAAAAAAGCAAATGCACGCGCTTCGAATTGTGCTAGCCGTGTCACGGGCGACATATCCGTGTACGGTCGAAGCCTGATATTCAGTGCAGATGTTTTTTGCCGACGGCGTCTCATATTTCCCGCGTTAGACTTAACCTCATAATTTTCATTTTTTTTCACCCCGCCACCGAGGGGCGCTCCGATGTTGCACATCTACAGACACGCCATTGGCTTAACGTACATCGCTCTGGCGGTTGTCTTTTCCACGCCGCCAGTATTGGGCGCCGACCTTGGCGGCAAAGACACGGGGCCGTCGCCAGCAATCGGCGAATGGACCTTCGTATTCACGACTTACGGCTGGATACCGTGGCTGTCGGGAAACATGGCAATCAAAGGACGCTCCTTTGACGTGCAGGCGGATCCATCGGCCATTCTCGGTCACCTCGACTGGTCAACCGTACCCGCGTGGATGAGTTATGCTGAGGCTCGCAATGGTCCGATCGGGTTGTTCAACGATGTCGTTTACGCCAACATTAGTGGGTCGAAGGACTTTGCGAGAGAACTCCCCGGCAACCTTCCGGCTTTGGCCGGGGGCGTTTCAATCAATTTTGAAGAAGTGATCGTAGAATTCGGTGGTGCTTATCAAGTCTGGTCGGGAACAAATCCGGTAACGGCCCACTCCGCCGCAATCGATCTCGTAGCGGGCGGCCGCTACTGGCATCAGGATGTGGAGGCCTCTGCGGTCCTGGCTCGCTTCAACGTCGACAGATCCGGATCGGTGGATTGGGTCGACCCGTTCGTCGGTGCACGACTTCGGCAGGATCTCGGGCAGGGAGATTCTCTGGTGATACGCGCAGATGCCGGAGGATTCGGTGCGGGCAGTGAGGCGTCGTGGGAGGTTCTCGCGACCTACAACTGGCAACTGCCCGTCATGTGCGGTTTCCTGCTCGATGGATATGTCGGATACCGCGCTCTTTCGGTCGATTACTCACAAGGCTCGGGAAATACCGAGTACAAGTACGATGTGCTGATGCAGGGACCGGTGATCGGAACGACCTTGCATTTCTGACGACACACAAAGCACCGGACCTCGGGCTTCTCAATCGGCTCCAGCTGGCAATTCAGCTGGCGGGCCTCGCTCTGAAGGCAGAATTGCAATTCTCCTTTCGTCAAGGCGCGTTTCTTTCTTGGCGGTCAAATGCTGCCTGCGGATGAAATCGCCAATTCGATGCTTCTTGTTGTGACGTTCGTCATCTTCGGTGAACGGACGCGCCGTTAGAAAGCTCCGTTCGATCCTGGCAGGGATGAAGAGACCAGATCGAATTCGACGGCATTCTTAGCCTTCGATTTCGCTGCGTGAGAACGAAGCTTATTCGTTTTGTTTATGGAGTGAAATTCATGGCGATAAACAGCAAACAAGTGCTCTTGGCGGCTTCGGTCGTGGCGGCGCAGCTCGCAATTTCACCAGTGCATGCACAGTCCGTGCAAAAGCTGGAGAAAGAGCAGTTCGGGAATTCGGCGTCTCCGGATGTTCTGCCAGATTCGTCACAGAAGGGGCCGAGTGAGTCCATTACAAAGCAGGAAAAAGACCAGCTAAATAATTCCGCGTCCCCTGACGTCGATCCGGGCGCATCCAAAGGGCCGGATCAGCCCATCACAACGCAGGAGCAGAACCAGATACGCTAGTATGCGGTAGCGATATCTGCTTTCATCGCAATGATGTTGTTTCGATCTCGGCGACAGCGATGTCGCCGTCGGTGATGTAGTGGTTGACGTGCTTCGTGATCAGCTCGTCGCCGGTCTGATAGTTGGTCACTTTTCCGATCACGCCGCACTGGCTCAGTTCCTCGACGATGTAATTCCGCTCCGCGTTGGTGTCGGAGTCGGTGGCGTGTGTCATCTGGAACGTCAGGCGCGTCAAAGACAGCCCGGTATCCTTGGTGCCGGCTCCTACCCAGAGCACGTGTTGGTCGTCGGCCGGGCGCTCGTCGTTCAGCCAGAAGGCGGCTGAGCTCCAGTCCGTCTCGGCATTCGCGAGGCTCTGGGCCCAGAAGCGAACATGGTGGCGCTTGCGCGGACTGTTATCGATTGCCTTTTGAAAGCCGATGTCTTGACCGCGTCCAAAAAGATAGAGCGTACTGAATGGTGCGGCAGGGTATGAGGTGTTGAGCACGAATGCTTGGACCATCCGCCACGAGCTGGCGATATTCAGCGGATCCGCTTCCACCCAACCAGCGCTCGCGAATGCAGAGCGAAGCTGAGTGGCGGTGCCGGCCAATGCCAAGTTCACGGGATCGCCAGGCAAGCCATCTCCCGTGATCGTGAAGCTCGGCACGTGCTGGCGCTGAAGAATCTTCAGTCCCATGCGAACCGCGCGAGGGAGTATGAGATACGCGCCGATGATGTAAGTGGCGCTTACGGCGAGGATCCACGGTAGCCGGCGGTCCACCAATTCAAAGACATCTACGATCAACCAGACGCTCAAGACGCCGAGGCCGAAGATAGCTATCCGCTGCAATGTGCGAATTGCTAACCGCATTTTCTATTCTCTCCCGGCGGCGTTCCCAATCTAGTCTTCGAACGATCAGGTCTATTCGCTTATTCTAGAAGCAATTGTAAAAATCGAGCCAAGCAGGGGCAAGTCGGTGGGAACGCGTTGACGTGCGGGCGTCGATTTTCTTCGTGCCATCAGGGTGCGCGGTGTGACAGCTTTGCTGCATTGACTCATTATCGTCGAATGTGTGTTTATTGCTGCGTGATGGTTCCATCGGGGTGAAGTCGCCCAGGTGGTGAAAATGGGAACACGGTGCGACGCCTTTGGCGTCAATGCCGAGACTGCCCCCGCAACTGTAAGCGGCGAGTCGGCTCCGAATAAGCCACTGACGGTCTCAGATCGAGATCCTCGGGAAGGACGGAGAAGACGCCTGAGCCGTGAGTCAGGAGACCTGCCAGCACAAGCTGCCCATCTTCCGTGCGTGGGGCGCGGTAGGACGGAAACCCGTAGCGGCGGCTGATGTGTCAACCGGTGGGGAGCCACGTCAGGTCATGCAGGTCGTTGCGCTAAGCGGATGAAATTCTGCGCGCGAACGTCAGTTTGAACACGATCCTTCGGGGGCGTGAACGAAGACGTGCGCGTGTGTCCCACTGAGCCTTTTGCCGGCGCGCCTGTGGGGCGATCCACCCTCATCGTCTTACGACGGGGGTCATCATGCTACGCGCCTTCATGCGCCGCACTACGCGTGCGACGCTTCTCTGCACGCTATCATCATTTTCTGCGCTCGAAGCGGACGCTGAGGTGCCGACATCACCTAACACCGAGCTTCCTGCTGTCACCGTGACTGCGGACACAGATCCGAAACCGAACAAGAAGGCGCCAAGTGCCGCTCAGCAAAGTTCGACGCCTCGGGCTTCAGGCGGAGGTGCCACTGGAACGGCGCGTGATATCGACAATTCGGATGTGGCCGTTTCGCCGACGGGCATCGTCTCGCCCGTCGAGCAGATCGCAAGCTCGGTTACCGTCATCACATCAAAGGAAATCCAAGCGCAGCAGCGCCGCACGCTGCCAGATGTTCTGAAAAGCGTGCCGGGTCTCAACGTCGTGCAAACGGGTGGTCCCGGCGGCCTTACGTCGGTCTTCATGCGCGGAACAAATTCAAATCACACGAAGGTTTTGATCGACGGCATCGACGTCAGCGACCCGAGCAATTCCAACCGTTCCTTCGATTTCGGTCAGGTGCTGACGACGGACATCGAACGCGTCGAAGTCTTGCGCGGCCCGCAGAGCGGCCTTTACGGCGCGGACGCTTTGGGCGGCGTCATCGCCATCTACACGAAAGCGGGCAAGGGACCGCCTAAAGCCACCGGAATGGTAGAAGGCGGCTCGTTCGGTACGTTCAACCAGGCGACGAGCATCAGCGGCGGGACGGATCGCTACAACTACTCATTCAGCGTTTCGCATTTTCGAGCCGACGATACGCCTGTGACGCCGTTCGATCTTCTGTTGCCGGGCGAAGAACACCACAGCAGCCGTTACGACAATTGGACGTATTCGACAAAGATCGGCGTTGACGTGACAAAGGACGTCACGGTGAATTTCGTCAGCCGCTATACGGATGCGACGCTACATTTCACCGGCGATGATTCAGGCTATCCGAGCCACCCCAATTCGTCACTGTCGCGCTCGGATTATGAGCAGTTCTATACTCGCGGCGAAGTCGTGTGGAAGACGCTCGGCGGCAACCTGACCAACTACTTCGGCATCAACTACGCCAATCTTCAGTCGGACAACAACGATACCACATGGGGCAGAAGCTCCAACGACGGCGAACGCGTGAAATACGACTGGCGTAGCGTTCTTCGCGTGGCGCCGGGTTATACGATCGTGACCGGCGCCGAGCATCAGCGCGGACACCTCGACAATTGGGACGGCAATGGACCATTGTCCGCCGAGGAATGGAACCGCGCCGGGTTCGTGGAGCTGCAATCGGAAATCTTCCGGAACTTCTTCCTCGTCAGCAACGTGCGCTATGACGACAACGAAAACTTTGGCGGTCATACGACGTGGCGCGTCGCACCAGCTTACTTGATCGAAGCGACGGGCACAAAACTGAAGGGCAGCGTCGGCACTGGGTTCAAAGCGCCGACGCTCTATCAACGATTCATGGTTTCGCCGTGGTCGCAAGGCAATCCCGACCTTGCCCCCGAGGAAAGCCTTGGCATGGATGCCGGCTTCGAGCAGTCCATTTTCAAAGGCCGGGCTCAATTCGGCGCAATATACTTCTACAATGACATCACAAACCTGATCAATTCGGGCTTCGATTCCGGCCATTGGACCTACGTGAATGTCGGCAAGGCGAAGACATCCGGTGTTGAGGTCTTTGCATCGGCGGACATCACGGATAGCCTTCGCGTCCGAGCCGACTACACTTATACGGAAGCAACCAACGAAGATACGCACACGCAGCTTCTTCGCCGTCCCCGGAATAAGGCGAGCCTCCAGGCAGGATGGATACCCTACGATCCGCTCTTGTTGACGGCTTCGCTGGTCTACATCGGCGAGACGGCCGATATCGACCGCTCAACTTACGCGACTATTACGCAGCCTGGGTTCACGCTGGTCAACGTGGCTGCCGACTATAAGCTCAAGGAAGGCGTCAGCCTCTTTGGGCGGATCGATAACCTCTTCGACAAGCGCTACGAAAATCCGAACGGCTTCGAAGGCACCGGCATCGGCGTCTACGGCGGTCTTCGGTTCACGAACTGAAATTCCGGGCGAGGGGGCCGTTACACGCCCTCTCGCCTTGCATTGCCTGTGTGCTAATATCCGACAAACTAGGAGACATCGCATGACCTTGAAGACGCTCACCAATGACAACGCCGCGACCGGGCTTTGGATCGCTTTGATCGCCGCACTCAGCATTGGTGGCAGCTTGGCCTTCGCTTGCGCGGCGCCGCTCGCTGCCATCGGCGCGCTTGCCGGATCAAAAATGAAGAGCGGAGAGGGTTTGGCGTTGGTCGCCGCGGCTTGGCTCTCGAACCAGATCGTCGGTTATGGACTTCTCGATTATCCGCTGACGGCAGATTCCTTCGCTTGGGGCGCGGCCATCGGCGTCGCAAGCATTGCTGCATTCTTGGGAGCGCGCGCTGTTTCGGTCGCGACAGGATCGTCGCTTGTTGCGCTGGCCGGTGCATTCCTCGCGGCTTTCGCTGCGTACGAGGCGGCGCTTTACGGAGCCGGTTTCATCCTCGGATCGTCGGATGAAGCCTTCTCAATGGCCGTCGTAGAGCGCGTTCTTCTGATCAATCTTGCCTCGTTCGCCGGTTTGCTTGTGTTGCATCGTGCCGCTGTCGCGATTTCCTTGATCAAGCCCGAGGCTGCTACGCCCGCAATGGCATAAGCGCTAGCTTTCAATGCCGACGGCTAGCTGCATGGTCTCCGTATCCTGGAGCCATGCGGCTATGCCGTCGCGTATTGCATTGTAGACGGCTGCACCGATCGCTTCGCCGGCGGCAGTATGTAGACCAGCGAACCGCACCGAGCCGCCGAGCGGCGCCGCAACGATGATGCAATCCGTTCCCGTGCCAGTGATTGCCACGCCCGATCGGCGTACTTCAGAATCCAAAATGGCGGCGGTTCTCGCTTCAGCGGCTATCGTGATCGCCTCGATCAATGCCGCGTCCGAAAGCGGTACCGATGCATGAACCATCGTGTTGATGGTGCCGAGCGGAGTGCCGGGCGGTGCGAAGCGTTGCCCAACGCGCTCGCCGTTTGAGAGTCCGACAGTGCTGATGCATGCCGCGACGGTATCTTCGACGGCGACCCGCGATACGTGATGCCGACTGATGTCGCGCGAGGTGATCAGAGACACCGCCTCGGTTAGCCCGACTTTCGCGATACGGCTGGCGATGACATCCTCGGCGTCTTGATCGGCAGGCAGATCGGCATCGCGGAGTTCGATCCAAGCCACTTGCCGGGCGATTTGAAAGCCGGGCTTCGTCAGCGACCAACTCAGCATCCGCTGAGGCTCATCGAAGTTTGCGAGCAGGATCCGTGTTTGGTGCGTGAGAACAAAGGGAAGGTTCAGGGAAGTCGTCGCATGAGCTTCGGTTCGCTCGTCGGTCTGACCCGACACATATCCTATTTCGATATTCCGCATCGATCGGCGTGCCCCGATTATACATGGAACTGCGCGTGAACAGGGTCACGTCGTCCGAAGTTCATCTCGCGCTGGGAGCAAAAGGATCTAGCGGAGGTCTTGGCAGTTGCCAACCGCAGAGGGTTGGGTCCAGCAGGTCGAAGAGCTTCTGCGCGGGCGGTCATCGGAACACGCCCGCTCAGATAATCCAAACCCCCAGCAGCCGTCGAGCCATCAAGACGCCGACAGCTACGGTGATGACCGCTGGTGCGGTGCGCTGGTCGATCTTACGCGGTTTGGCGGCTCGAGATCGCACCTACTTTTTCTTGCCGTGAATCCGCTCAGCAGCGACGGGTAGCTTCGGTTTGCCTTTGCTGTATCCATAGAGCACGCCGTTGGTCCATGCGAGCCTCAGTCGTGCGCCGTCGAGATCTCCTGTCGCGACACACAAAGCTCCCCGGAGCGAGGTTCGCGCAATTTTTCCTAAAATATAGGACGGCGGGTAGCGATGCCTTCGAATGACATAGCCGAAACCTCGCGCGTAGGCTGTTGCACGTCGGGCGCGTTCGGCGAACGGAGTTCCGTTATCGACGGCGTCGTGGAAGATGGTGAGTTCCGGAAAATACCATCCGGCAACGCCGCGCTCTAGAGCGCGAAGAAGAAAATCGGTTTCTTCGCCCGATTGAAACTCGCTTGCCGCGCCCAACCCAAGGCCCTCATCGAATCTCAGCGACTGCGCGAGCGCGCACTCGATGAAGATTGTGTTGGAATTGGCGGCCTCGAAAATGTTTTCGCGGGTTATCTGCGCTTCACCCGGCAGATAGACGGTTACAGGGTGTCCTTCAGGGTCGATCAATCGCCCCGTGATCGCGCTTAGTTTTGGATTCCGGCGAAAGGTGTCGAACACCTCTTCCACGACAGTCGGCCGGTACCAGACATCGTCGTCAGGAAAGCCCACATACCGGCCCGAACTAGCGGATAGACCGATATTTCTTGCTCGCGAAAGTCCTGGGCGCGAGCGCAAGTGCTTTATGCGAAGCTCGGGGAATTTCTGGATCGTGGGATCCAAAGAGCCCTCGGGATTTTGATCGACGATGATGACTTCGAAGTTTTTGAGAGTTTGTGCGGTTAGTGAGCTCAACAGGCGTTCGAGAGGCTCCACCCGGCCCAGGGTGCAGACGAGGAGCGTGAGAAAAACCCTTGGTTGTTCATCGTTTGCCATTGTCAGGTTTCCCATAGGGGCTGGCAAAGACATCGGTCTGCAAGACCTGCCTCAACCTAACTCAACTGTCGTCCGTTGACAGTAGACCTAACGAGGGAAGGTAGCCGAACATCCTGCAAGTCATGACAGGATTTCAGTGTGGCAGGTAAACGGCCATCAACCATAAGGAATGGGTTTGGACAGCCCTCAGCCGAAACTGCGGCGACATCCGGCGCCAGGGCGACGCATCAAAGAGAGCCGGCAACAGCAACAACGCCGACGGCGATGAGACTTCCCGCCCAAAGCGCGTCGAGATTGATCCAGGCTTTGGACAGAACTTGCAGGCCAAAATAGCGATAGGTGAGCCAGGCGGCCACGCCCCCCGCTCCTATCATGGCGAGCGCGTGCGCGGCGGATACGAGAACTGCCAAGCCGAGGTTATTCGTGACGACCGACATCGCAGCGTCATGATCGAGCATCGATGACGGCTTTGTCGTGCATAGCCCGAGATACATCGGCACCAGCATCAAACCGGCACCGTGAGCAATGGCGATTGCGAACGACCAAAGACCGATTTGGCTAGGTGGAATGCGCGCGAGAACGCGCGGATGCCGGCGATAGGCGAAAAGAAAAACTCCCACACCGATTACGATCAGGGCCGCCACGAGGCGGATCTCATGGCTCCAATATTGGAGAGCCGTCAACATGCCGAAGGGCAACAGAATGACAGTCATCGCGAGGAAGTGGCCGGCGGCCAGGGGCCCGAGCGCGGCGAGGAGCGCCGATTGCCGGCGCTCCATCAATCCGGCAGCGACTGCCAGCGGCCAACCCATGCCAGGATTGACGCCGTGATAGACGCCGCTCACGATTATCGCGAGCCAAAGTCCAATGTTCCAACCGTCGCTCATATTCAAGCTGATGAGTAGCAGAACGAGTCTGTCGAGCAGTCGCCGCCTTCGAGCCGAACTTGGTGCGTGCGATATCCTTCGGGGACTTCGACATGAAACGTTTTGTCGAATGCGATGCCGCCCGCTGGATTGACGTTGACGATTGCCAAGGCGCCGGGAACACCTTCGGGATAGAATTGATCATCCCACGTCGAATAGAGCGAGTTCGTAACGTACACGCGTTTTCCATCTCGACTGATCTCGAGCATTTGCGGTCCGCCTGCCCAGGGCGTTCCGTCGGGCCGAGGCGTCCGCCGAGCGATGCCGCCCGCGTGAACGCTGCCAACCAATTTCGGCTTACGCGGCTCGGTCACGTCATATTGGCGAAGCTCGCCCGTCCCCCAACACGCGACGTAAAGAAATTTATCGTCGAGGGACAGATCGATATCCGTCACCAGCGGAGGGACAGCACCGAAGCCTTTGAGGAGGGGAGGCAACAATTCGGGATCTGCAGGTTCGGCCGGAATCGTCGCCGTCTTCTCAATGCGGAATTCCGAGCCTTCGCGCCACCACGTCCAGATCGATCCCTCGAGGTTCGTTGTGTCGACGACGACGCCGAGGAAGCCATATTCCCGGGCGGGATCATGCGCTGGGCGAACTTCAAGCGCCATTTGATGGTTGGCGCCGAGATCGATGGTTTGCACGTTGCGGCGCGCGCGCAAGTTCCAGAAGTGAATGTGATGCCCGTATTTATTGGCAAGCAGGTCTTCCGGCACGATTCCGTTTTCAAATTGCGGCGGCAAGCCCCACTCGCTGCTGACCATGTAATCGCGCGGCAGGTTCCACCAGAAATCGTAATGCAGAAGCTGCGGGCCGCGATCGATCTCCCATCGGCCGAGCACGTCGAAGGTTTCGCAATCAAGAATGAAGATGCCTGGTGGGCCGTCGGTTCCGTCGGGACCTGCGCCGCCCAGCGTGCTGACGTAGATGCCATCTGGTCCGCAGTGGACCGTATGAGGACGCGAATAACCCGTCTTATGGAAGATCTCTTCCGGCTCGATGATCTTGTGAATTTTTGCCTGTGTCGGATGCGGTTTCGTATCGATGATATAGAGCCGCGACGAGCGGAGCCCCGGGATGATGAGGTATCGTCTCTCGATGAAGGCGTGACCGGAGAGCGGTGAAAGGGCCGACGAGCACGCGTTCCAGCCGAAATGATGAAATTCGTCGCCCTTGTTCGGCATCGTGACGGTGTGCACGATTTTTCCGTATTGCGCCGAAGCTGGATCGACATCGACGATCGCTAGTGCGTCCGGCTTCGAGAAGTCTCCGCTCAGCAGGAGCGTGTAGGCGAACTTCTCAGGCGGGGCTTCGCTGGCGAGTTTCGGAGATGCGTGAAAGGTTGGATCGGGTCTCTGGACCATTGCTTATCTCCGTTCTGTTGTCGTCTCCGCGCGAATGTTAACGCGGATGTTTGGGATGGGTCAGCGGTATTTGCGTTTTTTCTGCCGATTCGCCGGGTTGCCGCTTTTCTGTGTGAAGGATGTGACCACGGCCGAGCCGGCTTGGGGAGATCCATCAGAAACGATCGTTCCACCGCCGCCGGCGGCAAAACCGAAGGATACGAGCCGCGTCGCCAACGTCTGAGCCTCGGCGAGATCGTGGGTCACCATCACAATCGTCGTGCGGCTCTCGCGCCAAAGTTTGAGAACAACGCGATGAAGCTGTGCGCGGTTTTCAGGATCGAGCGCTCCGAAAGGCTCATCGAGCAGCAACACTTTCGGGCGGCAGATCAAGGCTTGAGCAATCGCCAAACGTTGGCGCATGCCGCCGGAGAGCTGGCTCGGATACTTCGATGCGGCCTGTGCGAGGCCGACATCAGAAAGCGCTTGCATCGCTTGTTCGATAAGCTTTTTGCGCTCCTGACCGAAAATGCGGCCGAGAAATCGCGAGCGTTTGAACTGCGGACCGACAAGAACGTTTTGCAACGCGGTCTTGTGCGGAAAAACGGAGTAATCCTGAAATACAACTCCGCGATCCGGAGCGGGGAAGGGAGCGATCGGAGTGCCATCGATCGAGATCTCGCCAGCCGTCGGTCGTATCTGACTGAGGAGGAGGCGGATAAATGTCGTCTTTCCGCTTCCCGACGGCCCGGTGACGACGCAGAATTCGCCGCTCGCGACGTCGAGATTGACCTGACGGAGAACGGGATGGCCGTCGATGACGACATCCAGATTACGGACGGAGATCTGGCTCATCTTGTGTTTCCGGGTTGTGACCAGGGGGAGAGCCGCCTTGCGCTCCACCGTAGCGCAAGATCGAACGTGAATGCCAATATGCCGATCCATATGACATAAGGGATGATCACATCCATCGCCATGTATCGCCGGACGAGAAAGATCCGGTAGCCGAGACCGCTTTGTGCTGCGATGGCTTCACCGGACAACACGAAAAGCCATGCCGGGCCGAGGCTGAGACGAATGCTTTCGAGAAGACGCGGAAAGATCTGCGGCAGAACGATATGCAGTGTGATCAACCAGGTCGATCCGTACAGCGTCTGCGCTTTGATAAGCATTTCCTTCGGGATTTCCTGCGTGCGAGCGGCGATGTCACGCGCGATGAACGGCGCGATGCCGATCACGATCAGGATGATTTTCGAGGTGTCTCCCAGGCCGAATGCGATGAACAATATGGGTAGAAGCGTGATCGGCGGAATGATCGAAAGGACGGCAATGAAGGGTGCCAGCGTTGCGCGCGCGAGCGGGATCAGACCGACGATGATGCCGATGTAGAGACCGATAATGGCTGCGATGCCAAGACCTACTCCGAGCCGTTCAAGGCTGGCCAGCGTATCGGCAAGAAAGACGAAGTGGCCTGAGATCGGATCGGTTTCGAAACCTACGCGTTGCAGTCCGCCGAGCATGGTCTCGAGAGACGGCAAGAGATTGTCGCGTGCGTTGACGAGCAGACGCGCCGCCGACGCGTATCCGTAAACGATTGCGACTGCGAGGAATGGTGCCGCCCCGAGGGCTAAGGTCAGCCCTCGAGACGGCGTCGTGTTCAATAAGCGGGCCATCAGATTTTCTTAGAGTTTGCCCGCTGCTGCGAGCGCCAGAACAGATCTGTCGAACCGCAAGAGAACATTCTTCGAATTTCCGACGACTTCGCCGTTCGGAAGTTCGATGCCGATTGCGTTGGCGTCCTTCACGTCCTTGCCGAGAAGATTGTAGCGATGGGCGAAATCGCGGACGCGGATAAGCGTATTTTTGGTTTCCGGTCTGTCGGCGAATGCGAGCGCAGATTTGGCGTCCGAGAATATGACGACGGACTTGAGCTGCTGCTCATAGCCTGCCGCATCGGTTGCTGAAGCAGTGGCAAGCGATTTGATCACGCCAGCACGTTCTGGCGACGTTCCATTAATGATGCCGACAGTTTCGTACCACGCACCGAGCAGGGCTTTGGCGACATCGGGATTTTCCTTGAGCTTGCTCGTACGCAGGAGAACGGACTCGAAAATCTCTCCGTTGATCTTTGAAGAGTCGAAGACGATGTGGGCATCGCCCGATGTCTTGATCTGCTCGATCTGCGGGTTCCACGCGACGATCGCGGAGACGTCGGGGCTCTTATAGGCCGCCACGAAGTCCGCGTCCGACGTGTTCACGCGCTTGACGTCGTCGGGCTTGAGATTTGCGGATTCGAGAGCGCGATCGAGCAGGTAGTGGGAGACCGAGAACTCGACCAGATTGACCGTCTGTCCTTTGATGTCGGCAAGCTTGTCCTTGCCTTTCAGAATGACGGCATCGGCGCCGTTCGAATAGTCGATCGGGAAGATCGTCGTGTCGACGCCGTTGGCAACGGGAATGGAATAAACGTCGGCGATGCTGCCGAGCACGCCATCAAGGCCGCCAGCCGAATACTGATTGAGCGACTCGACATAGTCGTTGAGCTGCACGAGCTCGATGTTGACGTTATACTTATCGGCCCATTTTTTCAGGATGCCGCTCTGCTGCGCGTATCCCCAGGGCATCCAAGGCGTGAAGACAATCCAGCCGAGTTTGAATGTGGGCTTTTCCGCTGCATGGACGGAAGGTGCGCCGACTTGCAGGAGTGCTGCAAACGCCAGCAAAATTGTAAAAATCTTGCGTTTCATAAGAGTTCCTCGTGAGGGGCTAGTGGAAGGTCGTGAGTTGATGCTTCAGAAGGCGCGTAGGTTTTCGCGCAGCGTCTTGTGGGTATAGCCGTCGCGGACCAGACCTCTGCGCTGCAGAGCCGGTACGAGACCGTCGGTCACTTCCGCGATATGCCGGCGGTTGGTCGAGAGGCTCGGCGTCGTGATTAGGAAGCCGTCGCCGCCGACCTGCTCCATCGCTTCGCCCATTTGATCGGCAACTTGATCAGGCGTTCCGACAAGCTCGATCGAGGCGCAGATGCCGCCGGAGGCCTCGACGACGAGCTGCCTCAGGGATTTGCTGGTGCCCCATTGCTGGAACATATCAAGCGAACCCTGCTCGCCGTTGGTGACGAGGCGCTCCGGCAACGGCTTGTCGAGATCGAACTTTTTGAAGTCGATATCGGTGATCGCGGAGATCAATGCGAGGTTCTGCTCGATGAAGCCCGGCGCTTCGGTGATGCGATCGTGCCTGTCGCGCGCTTCGCGTTCGGTCTCGCCGAGCACGGGTGTCACGAGGAACATCACCTTGATATCATCGGGATTGCGTCCGTGCTTCCTGGCGCGGGCGCGAATGTCGTCGCGGTATTCCTTCATTCCTTCGACGCCGCCGCTCACTGCAATGATGGCGTCGGCGTACCGTGCCGCGAAGTCGCGGCCCGTTGGTGATCCACCGGCTTGAAGAAGCGTCGGTCGTCCTTGGGGCGACCGCGCTGTGTTCAAGGGGCCGCGCGATTTGAAATATTTTCCTTCGAAGTTGATCGTGTGGACCTTCTTGAAGTCGGCGTAGGTGCCCGATGCGCGGTCGCGAATGATGGCGCCGTCTTCCCAGGAATCGAACAGCTTGAAGACGAGGTCCATGTATTCGTGGGCTCTCTCGTAGCGCTCCTCGCGGGGCGGCAAGCGATCCAAGCCGAAGTTTTGCGCAGCAGAGTTCTCAGCGCTCGTCACGATGTTCCAGCCGAAGCGTCCGCCGGCCAAATGGTCGATGGTCGAGCACAGGCGCGCCAGGAGAAATGGCGGATAGCCGAGCGTGGACATGGTTGCGACGACGCCGAGATTTTTCGTCGAGGCAGCAAGCAACGTTGCAAGGGGAACTGGGTCATGCTTCGGCGCCATGCCGAGTGCGTGCTTCAGGTAGACTTCGAAGCTGCCACCGTAGGCTTCGGGGATGGCGAGCTTGTCTTCGAGCATGATGAAGTCGAAGCCGGCGCGATCGAGAGATTGAGCCATCTCGATGTGGAATTTTCCGTCCCAGGAATCGCCGCCATTCGAGAAGGGTTCGTTCCACTCGTCTGCAGTGAAGTTCGTGAACCAACCCAAGTGGAATTTCTTAGATGACACGGGGAGTCTGTCCTTTTGACGTTTGGTGTGTGGGGGAGAGGAGGGGTTTCTATTTTGTCAGTGTTGGAGAGGTGAACCGATTGGGGCGCCGCTCTGCGCATGCCCTGGGGTCACGGCCTGGAAGACTTCGGCTTTGAGAGCTTGCGATCGTGTGTCGCTCTCCCGCGCACGCTCAACGGCGTTCGACAACCGAAGGGCTTCGGCCATCTTCGACCAGTTGTAAGGATTGTGCGGATTGAGGTTGATCCGCTCCGAAGCGAGCGCGTTGGCCAAATTCGCGCGACCACTTCTGATCGCTGCCTCAAGCAGCGTCCGGTCGATTGCGTCGCGCTGAGCTTCGGAACCGCCGAACTCGATCGCGTTTTCGCGGACACCGTAGAGAAGTTCCAACGCCGTTCCGTATCGCTCTTCGCCGAAGGCGACGAGCGCTTTCGCAAGCGGGAGCCCGACACGAATAGTGTTGTGGTAATTGTTCGAGTCTTGGCGGCCACTGGTCACGTACCGCTCGAGGCGGCTTACTACAGCGCGCGCATCGGCGATGCGGCCACTGCCGATGTAGGCCATGACGGCGTGGACATCGTTGAAGACGTAGAAGGGATCTGGCTCCAGGGCCTCCCATGCAGCTGCGAGTTTTGCGAAGCGATCGGCAACAGGTACGCCGAGAAGATGGAGGCGCCAAAGCAATGAGGAGGCGTCGAGCAGGACGAGCGCAATCTTCGGCGAGTCCTGGTTGAAGATGGCCTCGTCGTAGATTTTGAATGCGGTCGCATAGTCGCCGATGTCGGTGTTGAACAGAGCCTTGTGCCACCAATTGTGTGCGCTGAAGAGATTGCCTTCCGCCCAATCGTTGCTGCGGTCGCTCATGAAGCGAAGTCCGTCAGCGATAGCGCCGCGCATTTCGAAGCTGTGAGTTACGGCGTGGAGCGCCCAAACGTCGTCGGGACGTACGCTCAACGCAATCAAGCCGTGTTCTTGGGCGCGTTCGTACTGGCCGTTTTCCTCTAAGCCGAAGGCATAGCAGCCTTGCACGATGCCATAGTGAGCGTCCGATGGCGTCCACGCGCTCAGTTGGCGTGCGACGCGATCGCGCAAACTTCTCTTGTTGCCGGAGAAGAAGTCGAGTTCGTGCCCGATGCGGAGGGCCAAGATATCGCGTGGCTCATCAAGGCCGAGCTGATCAAGGATGCGCGCAGACTTGCGAAGATCGCCCTCTATCCATGCTTCGATCGCGGCCGCGTGATGCCGTTCTCTGCTCGGAAGCTTATTGATATCGACCTTTGACTTGAGTTCGTCGATCGTCAGTTTCGCGTGCTTCGCGAACTTTGGCTCCGTCATGAAAAGGTCGAGATAGGCTCGTGCGAAATAGGGAAGAGCGAAGCCTGGGTCTTCCGCGATCGCCTTATCGAGCGTCGAAAGCACTGAGGATTTGAAATAGACCAGTTCGTCGAGAGCGCTGCGAAAAAGTTCCGCGCCGTTGTTGGTCGCGCCGGTGAGCGCCAGTCCCTGTTGATCGAGTTCCATCGTCGTTCTCGTTTCTTCGAGTCAATCGGCGGCGCGACATCCTTGGTTTGTCGCAAGCGTCGTCCGTTCGGCGAGGTCATTCGCCGTTTAACTTCGGTCGGGTTGTTCAATTGCGTCTTGTGATCTCGGCTGCGGTCTCAGCAGCAAGATCGTTCCGCGATACGTGGTGCATGGGAGCACCCGGAATTTGAGCAGCATCCTCGCGGTTGCTGATTTAGGTCATCTGTCAACTTCCACACTACTGCGCTTAAAACGGAAGTCGATTTACTCACGAGAAACGAATGTGAGAACTGATTAGAATTGCTAAGCTTAGATGGACCTCTGCTGGATTGTCTTGCCGTACGCACCTTTTGCCGCACGAGGCGAGGGCTCGGCTTGGATTGTTGTCGTCCGCTGGTTCTGCGTACCCGCGCCAAACTTCATAACGATTTCGGAAATTCTTATTTAGAACTCTCCGTTTGGCAGTGTTAGGCGAGCTTGGTCCTGCTCTATCGCTCGATCTCTCTGGCGCGCGCGTTTTTACACGGCGTCGGATTCGCTCGTGGCGGATCCGGACAGAGCTCTCGCCAGAGATCCCGAAAGGGTCGTCGAGCGGATCGAGGAACATCGACGCATCGGCATTGATCCCCTCATCCTCTCGGGTTATCCCGCCTCGTAAAATCTTACAGGATTGCGGAGCTGCCTTTGCCGAAATTGCCACGCGTCACGCACCAGCCGTCGACGACAATGGCTACGGACGTCGTGACCTTCGCAGAGACAATGGCCGGCGATTGGTCGCTGGCTGCTCGTGGTGGAAAGTCATGAGCGGAGTACCTCGACAAGTGACGGTCGCGATTGTCGGTGGTGGCTTTTCCGGCGCGTCGGTTGCTTACCATCTTGCTCTTCGCCGGATCCCTGTTCGCATCGTCGTCTTCGAGCCTCGTCCGACACTCGGTTCCGGTTTGGCTTATGGCGACAGCGACCCGCATCACCGGATCAACGTCCCCGCGCATAAGATGAGCCTTCTTCCGGATGACGAAGCGCATTTCCGGCGTTGGATCGATCAGAGTCATGCGACCGCCGGTGACTTGGAGGCGACGGGCAGCGACGGAAATCTTTATCCCAACCGGTCCGTCTTCGGCAGCTACATGGAGCAACAGCTACGGCCGTTGATTGCACGTGGCGCCATCGAACATATTCGAGAGCGGGTATCTTCGGTTGCGAAAGATGGCGAAGGATGGTTGGTCCGCGGCCAGGGTGCCGACGTGTATGCGGACATTGTCGTCGTTGCAACAACGCATCCCCCACCGCGGGTGCCCGCCGTCATTGCGAGAGCCCTGAAGGGTGATCCGCGATTGATACCTGACGCAACGGCAGCTGATGCTTTGGCAGGGATCGATGCCGGAGCGAGAGTGCTGATCGTGGGAACTGGCTTGACGATGGCCGATGTTGTCGCGACGCTCGATGCGCAGGGTCACAGGGGCGAGGTCATTGCGATATCGCGCAGGGGATTGCGCTCGCGTGGCCACTCCGCGAATCCTGCCGATCCATTCGGAAATTTCAGCGACCCGCTTCCAAAAACCGCGCGCGATTTGCTCCGTCGCGTGCGTACGGCAATTGCCGATGCTGATTTGGAAGGCGTGACTTGGCACTCAGTCATCGATTCTGTGCGCGCTCACGCCAAAGTTTTTTGGCCGGCGCTGCCCTTGCAAGAGCGGCGGAGGATTGTTCGACACTTGCGCCCGTACTGGGATGTTCATCGTTTTCGCGTTGCGCCTCAACCAGAGGCGATCATCGTTCGCCGGATTGCTGACGGGTCGTTGACCATCGTCGCGGCGAGCGTCGATCAGGTTCGTAGTGGCCCGGAAAATCTCGAGGTCGTTCTTCGGTTGCGGCGATCGGGCAAACGTGTCGTTCAAGCGGTGGATCATATCATCACCACAACCGGTCCGGCTCACGATGAGGTTCTCTCATCGCAACCGTATCTCGCCGGATTGAAAGCTGCCGGTCATCTACGGGAAGATCCGACGCACCTCGGTATCGCGTGCGACGCGGCCGGACATGCGCTGAATTCCGATGACGGGCCCAATCAGAGTTTGTTTATCGCGGGTCCGCTCGCTCGCGGGACAATCGGCGAGCTGATGGGACTGCCTCAGGTCAGCGAATTTTCGGTCGTAGTCGCGAACGGAGTGGCAAATCAGGTGACGCGGTTGCGTGGTGCGACTGCCGCAAGCGCCTCAGACATCAGGGAGCTTACGGCGGATCGATAGAGCGCGGGGGCGCCTGGCGCTTTCTGAGCCGGCGCTGCGCAAATCATGGCGGCCTTGCGGCGAGCTTCCCAACGGCGGGTAAACCGTCTGTTCAGCCTGGGTTGCGGGGCGTTGATGTTGAATGCGACTCTGATCAAGCGGCCATGTGAGCGCGCTTGAGGGAGGAAGTCATGAAACGCACTCTTGCGCTTTTGCCGGTAGCTCTAGCCCTGACAACGTTCGCAGGCCTTACCGAAGCGAAGGCGGACTTTGCGGTGGGCAACAACGCCTATCGCGGTCCTTCAACCGTTCAGCGCGTCCACGACGAGGGATACTATGAAGGCCGTCGCCCTTGGTGGCGTCATGAGCATCGCTGGGGCGGTGACGAAGGCTGGCGCCGACACTGGCGGGGTGATCACCGCTTCGAGCGGGATCGCAATCGTTACGGCTGGGACGATCGGCGCGACCCACGCGGCGACGGCCGTTGGCGATAAGCAAATTGCGGAAAGCCGAGCGGCTTGAGAATGGCGGCGGGAGTGCAAACAGCGCGCCCGCCGTTTTGTCTGCGGACCTTTCGCGATGATGCGCTGTTATCGATCAGGGAAGGAACGGGCAATAGACCGAGCGAAAGCTCACCTCGTCACCTTCGACGGAAAAGCCTCTCCAGATCGGGAATTCGCTGGCGGCATTGCGCTCCCTCACGCAGCCGTGGATGGCGATCGATGTCCAGGCTTTGACCCGTTCCTCAGCGACGCGGACTTCGGCGAAGACGGCGCTTTCCGGATTTGTAAGGCGATTGAGAACTTGCCGCTTCGCGAGCGTGACGATCCTTTCCTCGTGGGACGGCAAGAATAGACTGACCAATGCAGCGATTAGAATTCCGCATCCTAAAAAGCCCACCACGGTCTTGATAGATGACCCAGCGGGATTGGATTTGTCGGTTAGGGAATTTGCGAGGGAAAGAGACACCAGATTTTCCGAAGTCTAGGACGCACAATAGTAAGCGGTTTCCATCACAGCAGTTGAGCCATTAAACCCGCGTAAAATATTGTGTGGGGTTTGCGAGCGTCGGGCGATTGTATCGAGATCGGCAATTTAACCGGTCGCATCGTCACAGAGCCGATGGATTATCCTCGCGGAAGCATCTCCCGCAGCTCGTTCACACTGCCGCTCCCGGCTGAGCCGGGTATGCAGACGCCATGATAATTCCCGCCGCGACAGGGAATTTTTCCCGATTTCAGCAACTTCGTTGCTTCAATGCAACTTATGCTCAGCGAATGGTATCCTCGGGAAAAACTCGGGGTGATCATTGGATTGACCCATTCGTTTTAAATCCGTTCCTTGTCCCCGGGGCAGTAGTCAGAGTCGTGATTACTGGGATGTTCGCGCTGCAACTCGATGCTTGGCAGGCATCGGGAGAGCGCCAAGAAAATGGGGAAGTCAGGGGATGACTCGTGAGTTATTTGCTTCGGCGGCAGCCGTAGCGCTGTTGATCGGTCATTGGGGACCTGCGCTTGCGCAGGACGCAGGGAATGCAAACCAGACTCCTCCGGCAGCAGTAGAGACCCTTCCTGAAGTTCAGGTAATCCAAGAGCAGGCGAAGCCTAAGCCGAAGCCCGTCAAGCAGGCCAAGAAGCCCGAGAAGGCCGCGCCGGTCGCCGCTGCGAGCGCGCCTCCCGCAGGCGATGCAACGCCGGTGAACGCCGAGGCAAGTACCGTGAAGATGTCGCCGCTGGGGGGCAGTGAAATTCCGGTCGATAAAGTTCCCGGAAGCGTCTTCCAGATGAATTCCTCGGACATCAAGAGAGATGGAGCAGTCATCCTTCAGGATGCGCTGCAGAGTCAGGTTCCCGGCCTGATCGTCACCGACGTGCAGGGCAACCAATTCCAGACCAACATTCAGTATCGTGGCTTCGATGCGTCGCCTGTGAATGGTGTCGCGCAGGGGCTCGCGGTCTATCAGAACGGCGTCCGGATCAACGAAGCGTTCGGCGATATCGTCAACTGGGATTTCCTGCCGTCGAATGCGATCAATAATGTTGCGCTGGTGACCGGCAATCCGGTCTTCGGTCTCAATGCGCTGGGTGGTTCAGTCGTCATCGACATGAAGGACGGGTTCAATTACCAGGGCGCGGACATCGATACGCGCTTTGGCTCGTTCGGCCGCAAGCAAGTCTCTGCGGAGGCCGGCTTGCGTAGCGGTAATTGGGGTATGTACGGAGCGTTCGAGGCCATCAACGATGATGGGTTCCGCGACTTCTCAGATGCCGAGGTGCGCAGAGGGTATTTCGACCTCGGCGTCAAAGGGGACCGGGCTGAGTTCCATTTCAACTTCACGGGTGCCGATAACCATGTCGGCGTGACGGCCGCAGCGCCTGAGCAGCTTCTCGACATCAGCAGGCGACTGACGTTCACATCACCGCAGACGACCGACAACGAGATGCAGATGTACTCGGTGAACGGTAAGGTCAAGGCAACCGATACGCTGACCTTCTCCGGTGTCACGTACTATCGCCACTTCAATCAGAAGCACTTGGACGGCAACCTGTTCGACGATCCGAAAGACTGCAACGGCCACCTTTGTTCGGGTGATGAAGAAGTTTTGGATGCCCACGGCGCGCCAATCGATTTCGACCCTACTGCGTCCTACGCCACGATCGACCACACGTCACAGAATGCTGATGGGGCGGGTATCAGCCTTCAGGCCACGGAGACGGCGAAGCTCTTCGGTCACAACAACCAATTCGTTGTCGGCGTAAGCTATGATCGCGGCAGAGTAGCCTATACGGCGGAAAGTGAACTCGGCTTTATGCAGCCGAAGTTCGTCGTCGGCGGGACGGGCACAATCATGACGGGATCGCAAGATTTTGATCCCCGCTCTTTGTCAACGACGAACGATTATTTCGGAGCCTTCTTCGCTGATACGTTCAACATCACGGATAAGCTCGCCTTGACGGTCGGTGGCCGTTACAATTACGCGCGCATCGAGATCGAGAATACGGGTGATGCGGAAAACGACCTCCTCAATGGCGTCAACAAGTACAGCCGCTTCAATCCGTCTGCCGGTCTGACGTATTCGTTCAATCCGGCGCTCAATTGGTATGGCGGTTATTCGGAAGCCAACCGCGCTCCGACGGCTGCGGAAATTGCGTGCTCGGATCCTGAAAACCCGTGCCTCATCGAGAGCTTCCTGACATCGGATCCGCCGTTGAAGCAGGTCGTTTCTCGCACTTGGGAAACGGGCTTCCGCGGCACAGTCAATAATTGGAACGGATCGGAATGGAACTGGGGTGTCGGTCTGTTCCGGACTGAGAACTCCGATGACATCTTCAGCGCCGCCTCCACGCAGACGGGCCGCGGCTACTTCCAGAACATCGGCACAACGTTGCGTCAGGGCGTTGAGGCGAACCTCTCCTATCGGTCGAAGCGCCTCTTTGCGTACGGAAACTACACTTATACCGACGCTACGTTCCAATCCGCGATTCCATTCTTCCCGGCTCCTAATCATCCGGAAGGCCCCGGCGTGGAGCCATGCCCTCTTGATCCGAACGACCCGACTGCAGATACAGGAAACTGCACCTTCGTCAGCAAGGGCGATCGAATTCCGGGCGTTCCTGCCCACACCTTCAAGGCAGGTTTCGACTACTGGATGACGCCGAAGTGGAAGTTCGGTGCAGACGTCATCGCCGCGAGCTCGCAGTTCTTCTTCGAGGACGCGGCTAATCTCTCGCGGCCGCTTGCGGGCTACGCCAAGGTCAATCTGCACTCGTCTTACGACATAACCGATCATATCCAGGTCTACGGATTGATCGAAAATCTGCTCGACAATCGCTACTCGCTTTACGGTACCTATTTCAGCGTAGACGATGCCAACGAGTTGACACCAGTGACGGGTGTCGAGTTCGACAAGAACAACCCGCGGACTATCGTGCCGGCCCTCCCGTTTGCGGCTTACGGCGGCGTGAAGGTGAAATTCTAAGTCTCTACGTAGCTCAACCCAGAAATGCGAAAGCGGCCTGCAAGGGCCGCTTTTTTCATTTCAGGCCTAGGACGCAACATTGGCCATGTGGAAAATTGCCGTGCAGAGGATCACCAATAAGATGAACAACAGGGGCAGTACGATTTTATCCATCACCGTTCTCCCAACAAAGGACGTACTCGGATAGATATAGCGCCTTTTCCGTTGAAACGGACAGAATGGTTCTGTCGCTAGGCCGTGCTGGATTGGAAGCCCGAAGATACCGCAAGGACGGCCGGGCTTTCCGTTGCGCTGGGGAGTACGGATGAGGGCGCTAACGCTTTCGGTACCGGATGAGCTGGGGCGAACGTGAGTATCCGTCGATCCCTTCGCTGGCACACCAAAGCCTACTCTCCGGAAACGTACCTGAGCCGAACTTCGTTGCGTTGCTCTGGTCTTTTTATCTAGTCCGAACGGCTGATGTGAGAAGCGGCCCGCTTCCTGGCAGATTCATCTCAAACCGAATTACCGAGGCCGTCACGGCAGGGGTGCTCCCACAAACGCGCAGCCGCGCTGGGTCCTCGGCCGTTCAATCAACCCAGCCAAAAATTAATCTCTGCCCCCATGTCACTACCGCAATCCGGTTCTTACATGCGTTGCAGAACAGTCGGCCTAGACGGCCAAGCAAGGAGACTAACCTCATGAACGCGGAAGAAAAGCAGCTCATCGAGGATTTATTTGCGCGGCTCCGCAATTTCGATGGCGGTGATAAGGATCTGGAAGCGCAAGCGCTCATCCAGGATCTCGTGCGGCGCTCTCCGGATGCGCCATATTATCTTGCGCAGACAGTCATCGTCCAGCAGCAGGCCGTCGAACGCGCGGAGGCTCGCATCAGAGAGCTGGAAGGCGCTTTACGGCAGCAACAGCAGCAAACCGGGCGCGGCGGAAGTTTCCTCGGTGGCGCGTCTGTTCCTCAAAGCGGAAGTCGATATGCGTCGTCCCCGCAGGCTGCACCCTCGGACGCGGTGCCGCCAGCTCAACCCAGTAGCCCCTGGGGTTCCCCTGCACGCCCGGCGGGAGGTGGCGGATTTTTATCTTCGGCACTCTCGACAGCTGCCGGTGTCGCGGGAGGCGTGTTTCTCGCTGATGGAATTCGGAGCCTCTTTGGAGGCGGAGCAGGCGGACAGGCCTGGGCGGGTGGTGGCGGAGCCAGCGCGGCTGATCAAAAGACGATCGATAATCTTCAGGACCAAGCGCAGGACGCGGATGATGATCGCGATCAGGCGCAGCGGGACTTGGCAGATGCCGATGCTACGCAGGACGATATGCAAGACGCGCAGGATGACGACGACAGCTGGGGTAACAACGACGATTTCGATGTCTAGTCGTCCTTAAGGAGCAGCGACGACCGGCGCATTGAATAGCGGACGCCGAGAATGGCGGTGGCGAGGCCTGTCATGAAGACGGTGCGTCGCCACGGCTGCTTCTGGTGCCGGGTACATATTCCGCGGAATAACTCGGCGTGCCTTTCCGGTGCATCGCCCGTCATCGGTTCTCAAAATTCGAAGCAATTGCTTGGATAATCCGCATGACGGACGCGGTTTGTGCGATGGCGCGCGCCAAGCTTCGTGAGCATTCTTGCCAAAACGTCATGTTTGCCGACGAGAGTTGTCGGAACCGAGCACGAAAAAAGAGGTTGATCCTTCAGTTGCTCCGCGGTCGCTGAGCGGCGCCTGCATTTGGGGCAACTTCACGTGTCTCGATTATTCAATTTCACTCCAAAAAGGTAGTTCAAATGGCTCAAGAGGACAGAACATCAAAACGCGGCTTCGCATCGATGGATGCCGAAAAGCAGCGTGAGATCGCCCGGAAGGGCGGCGCAAGCGTTCCGGACAATGAGCGCAGCTTTTCGCGAAATCACGAACTTGCGTCCCAGGCCGGCCGAAAAGGCGGGCATGAGAGCGGCGGAAATTTTCGGAATGATCCCAAACGAGCGGCAGAAGCCGGCCGCAAAGGCGGACAGCACTAGCGGTTGAAATTCACTCGCACCTCGTAGCTTGGGCCGGACGCGTGCAACGCATCCGGCCTTTGTATTTCAAACCGACGCTGCGCTGCCGTGCGCGCCAGCGTGGTTGCCGGCCGTCAGCCAATTGGGATTGAACCAGCGGTCCGCCGGACCATCGTAGGGCAGGCGCGTTATATCCCAGTGGCTAACGAAGCGTGCATAGATGTCCCAAACGGGCGGGCCGCCTCCGATGTACACAACGCGACCCGCAAACTGCTTGAGCGTTTCTTCGGGGTCCATGTGGGACCGCAGAACGAAGAGCGTGCGATCGGTGCGCGCGAATTCCGGTACGGCTTTAATGGTCTTCGGCCCGGCCAACAAAACGTGGCCGCGCGTGATGTCGAAAAAACGCGCGACGTCGGCCACGTATTCAGGGTCTTGGTTGCCTTCCCATGGCAGCTCTCCATTGAGGCCGAGCTGACCGGACTGACCGATCGCGCAGATGACCCTGACCACTGTTTGCTGCATTCGAGTTCCTTTTTTTGGTTTTCAATTTCACCACCGCGTGGGCGATCAACGGCGGCCGAATACATGCGATTTGGCAGGGAAAGTCACCGTTGAAAATAGCGGATGACGACATCCGTCGTTTTGCTGAATGGCGGATGCAGAAGCCAGCCGAGGTTCCACCGGCTCTGCTCGAACACGCCCTTGGCGTGGCTCAGCGATTTGAAGCCTTCGTGCCCGTGATAGGCGCCCATGCCGGACATGCCGATGCCGCCGAACGGGATGTCGTTCTGGACGTAATGCATCAGCGTATCGTTGACGGTGACGTTGCCTGACGTCGTGCGGGTCAGAACCTTCTGGCGATCTTCGCCGTTTTGGCCGAAATAATAGAGCGCCAGCGGGCGGGGCTTGCGGTTGATGTAGCCGATCGCATCGTCAATGGTGCGATAGGTCATCACGGGCAGCGCGGGGCCGAAGATTTCCTGCTGCATGATGGCCATGTCGTCGGTGACGTTGAGCACGATCACAGGCGCGAGCTTACGCGTTTCTGCTCCGCCGTTGTCCGCGACTTCGATGACCTTTGCGCCCTTTTGCTTCGCATCGTCGATCAGCTTGAGCACGCGATTGTAATGCTTCGCGTTGATGATGGATGAGTAGTTCCTGTCTGCCGCTCCCTGCGGATAGAACTTGCGCGCCGTTGCGTCGAAGGACGCAACGAAGGCGGCGGCGTCCTTTTCGGGTACCAGGACGTAGTCCGGCGCAATACAGGTTTGGCCGGAATTTGCGAGCTTTCCGAAGGCGACGCTTGTCGCTGCTGCTTCGATGTCGGCGTCTGGGCCAATCAACACCGGAGATTTGCCGCCGAGCTCTAGTGTCACCGGCACGAGATTATCGGCTGCTTCCTTCATCACCGAGCGGCCGACGCTGGTGCTGCCGGTGAAGACGAGATGGTCGAAGGGGAGGCGCGCGAAGGCTGCTCCAATCTCAGGACCTCCGGTGACGACGGCGACCTGTTCCTCGGGGAAAATTTCGCGCAGTACGGACCTCAGAAGCTCGCTCGTCGCCGGCGTCAACTCGGATGGTTTCAGGATGGCGCGATTGCCCGCGGCGATCGCGGTCGCGAGTGGGGTCAGGGCAAGCGATATCGGGTAATTCCACGGAGAGATGATCCCGATGACGCCGAGCGGCTGATAAATGACGCGGGTGCGGCCGGGGCGGAAGTGAAGCGCGACACGGCGGCGCTCGGGCCGCATCCATTTCGTCAGATTGCTGCGGAGGTAGTTGATCATCTGGATAACCGGCGTGATTTCCATGATCCGCGTTTCGTACGCGGAGCGGTAGCCGAAATCCTTGCTGACGGCGGCTTCGAAGGCCGTCCGGCGTTTCACCAGTGCGTGCTTCAGTTTTAGCAAATCCGCGCGACGGGCTGCAGCGGAGGGCGGGCCGTCGTTCAAAAACGCGGCGCGTTGTTTGCTGAGGAAGCCGGTAAGGAGAAAGCCCTCGTCCTTGACCGAAACATGAGCCGTCATTAAAAAATCTCCTGATGTAGACACTGAAAACATAGCCCGCTAGCGAGCGAGATGTTCTCCCTGTCAACACATGTCATCGCTGACACATTGGTTCCTTTTCGTGCACCAACCGCTCGAATGACCATACCATCACGGCGATCTCAAGCGCGTGCTGATAGAAAACGCACGAGAGATGCTTCGTGAGGGAAAAGCGTGGCATTTCACCCTGCGCGAAGTGGCGCGGCGGGCGGGGGTAAGCCATGCTGCGCCCTACAAGCACTTTTCCGACAAAGCCGCGCTACTGGCCGAACTCGCACTGCAGGGTTATCGTCAACTGCAGGAGGACCTGATCACGGCGATTTTGCCGGTCGGCGGTTCTCCGCATAGCGAATTGATTGCGCTTGCAAAAGCATATCTGGATTTTGGTCGCGCGAACCCGTCTCTCTTCGAACTTATGTTCAGTTCGGAAATCGACAAGAGCGGTGATGCCTCGCTGAAGGAGGCTTCATGCGCTCCGGTTTTGATTATTGCCGACATTTTGACGCGCGGTCAGCGGGCGCGCCTTTTTAAGCGGGCGCCGGTCGAAGTCAGGCTGCCGCGCTATGGGCGCTTGTTCACGGATTGACCGTTCTGGAACTCGGCCGCCAGCTGCCGCCGCTGTTAAATGAATCGGACGCGGCGATCACAAAGTTACTCGAGGGACTAAACGCTTAGTTCTGTCTGGCTGGCGTTGCTCACGCTGCGATTTCGAGCGTGCCCAGTACCCACTTTTCGTACTCGTCGCTCAGGTCCTGCAGCCACTGCTTCGGGAGCGCGTTGATCTTATGGGCGCCGGTCTTTGCGCGCGCGGGTAGTGTAATGTGGATTTGCTTGTAGCCGTTTTCCATGGGCGGCGAGCTTATCGTGCCTCCGATGTGGCCGATGGCAAGCGTTGCCTTCAGATAGTCGCTGGCGCGCTTCGGCGCCGTGTGCAGCGGCGGCGTGAAAAGCACGCAATCCTGCATTGACCTGTGGGGCTCGCAATTGCGGAGCTCGAAATGGATGTCGACGTCACCATTATCGATCTCCTGCGAGAGATTGACGATCAGTGTGCTGCCGGTGGCAGCCCACTGGCTCATCGGATCCAGCAGGCGCATCATGATCTCACTGAGCGCTGCCGGGTCAGCGGAGACGAAGATTTGCTTGCGGTTGGCGTGGATGACGACCTGCTTTGCGCCAAGGTCCTTATTGATTGCTTCGGCGCATGCCGACAGGGTGGCGATCAAGTCGACTTCAGCTACTTGAGCGTCCGCCAAAAGCGGCGGCGTCGTCAACGATCCTGAAAGATCGACGGCGCGCTGGGTCTCTTCGACCGGAATACGCCAGTGATCGCGGATACGGAGCTGCAACCAAGCCTTTTGTGCGGACGGCCGCCAGGATGTTTCGGCGAGCGAATCCTTCAAGTACTGATACATCGTCAGCGGCGCGTTATTGTAAGGCAGCAACCCCGACAGCATCGCGAGGTCGTTCATCCGATCGCGCAAAAGAGTACGATGCAACGCGCTGAGCTTGTCGCGCAGGAGCATGTCGTATTCGTTCTTCAGGAGATAAAAGGTGATCGCCTGCTCGATTTCGGCTTCGAGCACGCGGAGATCCCACGGCTTCGAAATGTAGCGAAGGATCTCGCCTTTGTTGACTGCATCGATGGCGCTATCGAGATCGGCATAGGCCGTCGTCAACATCCGGATGATGTCGGGCCGCTCATTACGAATACGGTTCAGAAGGCTGACGCCGCTTCGTCCCGGCATGCGCTGGTCGGAAATGACGAGCGCGATGTTGTGGTTGCCGGAGAGAATGAGGGATTCGGCTTCGTCGGCGCTCGTCGCGGTCAGCACATCGTAGCGCGTGCCGAACGCCTTCTTGAAATATTTGACGGCCTGCGGCTCGTCGTCGACGATCAGGATCTCAACCGGCTGATCAGTACGAAACGACTCCATGGAAGACCTGGTTCTCTTTGTCCGACGAGATCGGGAGGTTGAAACGGAACTCGGTCCACTCTCCAAGACTACTCTTAACAGTCAATGAACCCCCATGGTTCGCGATGATGCGGTGACTGACTGCCAAGCCCAGGCCCATTCCTTCACCGACTTCTTTTGTCGAGAAAAATGGGTCGAAGATCTGAGTTTGGATCTTGGGATCGATGCCGGTCCCGTTGTCCCGTACAGAGACAATCAGTTCATCTCCCTCAACAACCGACGCAATGGTTATCTCAGGCTTACGTTCTTCTTCGATCGAGCGGACTGCGGCGACGGCATTGACGATGAGGTTGACGAGAACCTGGGCGATCGTCGACTGCGAGCCGACGACCAAATCATCCGGTGCGTCGTTCCTTGTTATCGTAATGCCCTTCTGAATATGCGCCGTAAAACGAAGCGCATGGTCGATGGCGGATTCCATATGGAACGGCCGTGGGTGCTCGGGGCGATGCGGCGCGGTGAAGCCTCGGAGGTCGGTGACGACGCGGTGAATGCGTTCATAGCCGGCGTGGATGTCCTTCAGCGTATCCGCGGTGTCGGGATCAGCTTGAATCGTTGGGTCACGCGCGGCCAATTGCAGCGCCGTGCCCATGAAGTTCAGCGGATTGCCGATTTCGTGCAGTAGGCCGGCTGCCATCGTACCAAGTGCGCTGAGGCGCGCGTTTTGAACGAGGGCGGCCTCGGTCTCACGCAACTGCTGCAGGCTTTGCTTGAGTTCGGCGTTCGTCCGGTGAAGGTTGGTTTCGAGTTGCGAGGCTCTGATGAGGTTGGCGATACGCGAGCGTACTTCCACGCCGCTGAATGGCTTTATGACAAAGTCGTCGGCGCCATGTTTCAGAGCGGTGATCTTTGCTTCTTCGTCGGCTCTCGCGGTCAAGATGATGATCTTGATGGCTCGCGTCTCGGCTCTTTCCTTGAGCGAGCGGCAGACCTCTAGCCCCGTCACGCCTGGCAACATGACGTCGAGCAAAATCAGATCAGGCTTTTGTTCCTTCGCCTTTTCGAGGGCGGTGATGCCATCGGGCGCCTCGATGATGCGATAGTTTTCGCGAAGCATGGAAACCAGATAGCGGCGCATATCCGGTTCATCGTCGACGACGAGCAGAAGCGGCAGCTCTATGCGACCATCCTGCTCGTTGGGATCGCTCAGATTGCCGATCCCTGACGTTGCGTTGTCACTCACCATAATGGCGCGCGCCGATGCTTTACGATCGAAGGTGCGCAGCGGATCGTCGGCAAGTCCATCCGGCTTCTCTTCGGAATTGCTCATGTCGAATTGCGTAATCTGGAGTGCATGAGGAAAACGTAAAATGAAAGTCGTGCCGTGCCCTGAGTCGCTTGTGGCTGTGACGTCGCCGCCATGCCGCGTAATCAGCTCCCGGACGAGGGCGAGGCCGAGACCCAGGCCCTGGTGACGGCGCGTGGCGGATCCATCGACCTGATAGAAGCGATCAAAGATGTGCGGTAGCTGCTCGGCCGGAATACCGATGCCGGTATCGGAAATCTTGATGGTCACCATATCGTCTTCGCGCCGGGCCGAAATGTCGATCCGGCCTCCGGGCGGCGTGAACTTGATCGCGTTGGCGATGACGTTGCTTACGATCTTCTCGAGTGCGTCCGGATCGGCATCGATCAGAAGATCGCCGGTCGGCTCCGCCAGCTCGAGATTGACCTCCTTCAGCGAAGCGAGATGCTTCATCGAGGCGGCCGTGTGTTTCATGAAGTGCGCCATATCGACCGGCTTCTTGGAAAGCGTAGCGCGGCCTTCCTCGAGGCGGATCAGGCTCAGAATATCGTTCACAAGCCGAAGCAGCCGAAGCGCATTGTTCTCGATGACGTCCAGCAGCTGCTCGGCGGACGGGCTTAGGGCCGCGACGTCGGTTTTTAGCCGCTCAACGGGCGCCAAAATAAGCGTCAGCGGGGTTCTCAGCTCGTGGCTAACGTTTGCAAAGAACTGAGATTTCAACCGATCGAGCGCCGACAGTTCCTGATGCTGTGAGGCGAGCTTGAACTTCAGCCGGAATTCGTTGAAGCGGCGCCGATAGTTGAAATGAACAGCGGTGACCGAAATGATGCAGGTGAGGACGAGAAAGTAGAGGTTGTTCATCAACGTTTTCGTCGTGTCGGCGGCGGTGGGCACCTGCAAACACGCGATGATGTAAATCCCGAGGGTCGAGATACAGAGAAGCGCTGCCTCGAATGGCTGCATAGGCGCCAATACGCCGACTGCGAACAGGATCAGGAAGAGGCCATTGTAGTAGGTGGAGTTCGCGCCGTCCGTGATGCCGATCATGACCGCGATGGACGCGACGGCGATCAGCAGGCCCGCCATCGTCAGATAGCGGACATGGGCTGCTGTCTTGTCCCAGAAGTGCAAAGCATAAATGATCGCAATCAGGCCCGCAGCAACGAGCCGGATCCCGGTCAACGTGTTGACCTGGTTGTAATAGGTGATGCGATCGAGGACGATCCCGGCGGGGATCAGAACAATGCCAAGGATGCAAGCGACCTTCGACTGCCTTAGCCGAAGCTCTTGCTCCTCAGCCTCGAAGGCGCGTCGTAAGTCGTTCTTGTCATCCATGCCGTCAAACGGTCGGTTTATCTATCTCCAGAAAGACGTTGATACCCGTCTCATCTGTATAAATCTTTAGCGGCCCAAGATCAGGGGCAAGCCGGACCATATCCGACTCGTCACGCATCACGAGGTGCCACTCCATAATATGCTCCATCAAACCTTTCACAGGGTTTGACGAATGCACATTTGTCACGATCACGCGTCCGCCAGGTTCACACCACTGATAAAACAGGCGTACCAGTTTGGTGCAGACGCGGTCGGAGAGGTAATCGAACAGGCCGGCACAATAGATGATGTCGTAGGTCTTGGAATTCTCCGGAAGCTCAATGGCTTGGCGCAAAAGATCCTGCACGGTCTTCAGGATATATGTCACCTTCGGCGCTTCTTCGCTGCCGGCTGTCGCCGCCTCGATCTGGCGTTTGGCGTAGGCGAGCGTTTCGGCGTTAAAGTCAAGCAGATCAAAGGAGAAGCGGTGGGCTTCCTTGTTCTTCGAAAGGAAGAGCTGGAGTTCCTGCACCGGCCCGCAGCCGACGTTCAAAATACGGAGTTGCTTGTTCGCCGCCGCTGCTTCTTCAGCTGCCTTGTCGAGCATCTTTCCGAGCATGTAGATGCGGTTGCGGTGTGCTTCGGGTGGTCCGCCGTTCAGCAACCAATCATTAATAATCTGGCCATAGGTCGTTTTTCCACGACGCTCCTTGCGGAACATCATGTTGACCATCTCATAGTCGCCCGCGTAGCCGAGGGGCTTGGAATAGACACGGTTGAAGAAGGGCGAAGCCATCATTAGCGGCAGCAGATCGCGCTGGGCCAGCTGCTTATGATTTTCGACCTCGTCGACTTCGAGCTGGCGGCACGCTTCCTCGAGTTCGAGAAAGAGCTGTGTCAGGCGCGGCATCACAGGCGCTTTGATCTCTTCATATCTTTCAGGGTCGAGAACGGCATGGCTCGCGCCGGGTTCGCCTTCGATCGCCAGGTCGACCTGATCCAACCAGAAGCTCAAGTCGCTCAGAAATGACCGGAGATCAGCGACTTTGAGCTGATAGTTCGGCTGGAGCTTGTTAGCCCGATCCCACTCATCGACGAAACGGCCGACCTCGGATCCGAGTCCGGCGGGGTCCGAGATGATTGCGTCGACTGCGGACCACTGATTGACCAGCGTCGCGGACACGACCACGAGAATGCTCGTGGTGACGATGCCGGTTACGACCGCATCACCCTGATAGACGAGGTTCTTGCCGCGTCGCACCTTGAGATCGCTGAGGACCTCGCTGGTCTGGACGGGTGAAAATGGATTGTAGATCTCGAAGACAATATTGCGTCTTGAGAGCTTGCTCAGGGTTCCGCGAAAGACCGTGCCCTGGCTGCTTCTAAAAGAGACCGTGCGATCAATATCTCGTTCGATGCGCAAGGGGACTGCTCCATAACTGAACGACAATGTGGGTAAACAAAGATTATCACATTGGTTCAGTTTGGCCCTGCGTAATTTAGAAACCGTTTAGATGAATTCGGAATATCAATGCCTTGGAGATACACCCCGAGGAATTATGCCTTCGGGAGGCACATGGTCAGTGTAGATGTGCTCAAAGTTTTATCAATGGAGGAGAGGAGTTCGCCTCCGAACGCCCAAAGGGCACAGCGGACCGTCCTCCACGACTGATTATTTTCCAGCGCTAAAGGCTGTTCACGTTCCAACACCGAAGTGATTCGAACCTCGTTATGTTCGGCACCGGAAATCAATTCCACTCTCGGGAACGTGTCGAGGCTTGAAAAAGATGATTTTGTCGCACTGCGGAGCAAATTCGTCAGTACGAACTTCATAATCTCGCGGGGCATGCGGTAGGCGAAGTCCTGGCCGATGCCGGGTCCGCCGAAGGCTCTACCGGAGTGAGAGATCACAGCTTGTTCGGCAACTTCGGAAATGGTGTCGGCCATTGATGACGTTTGAGTGACGGCGGGCTCAGCGAGGCTGCGGACGAGATTGCCAATGGAGCTTGCGAGCGACCGGCAGTGTTCAACGTCACGGCGGATTTGCGCAGCAGATGTGGCCATCTTTCCAAGCCGCAGCCGGGATGCCCACGATCCCAGATATGACGTCCCGACGGGGTTGGAAGAATCCAACGAACCGGGAAGGCTCAACTCGGCGAGTAGCTCCGCTTCGGTATCCAGCGATTTCAACGGGGCTTCGAGGCCGCTGGCGAGAATGCCGAGGAGGGCGAGATTTGCACTTTCCGCGTCTCCGCGAGTGCTCGGACCGAGCACTGGTTCGGCTAGGGCTGCAGCGGACCGCTCGACGTGGAGGGCGTCTTCCATCGCCTCGCATAATTCGTCGAGATTCCAGGGTTTCGGCACGAAGCGATAGATCGCCGCCGCATTGATTGCCTGCTGGAGATTATCGATATTGGCGTAGGCGCTCGTCAGTACACGGACTGTTGAGGGCCATGATTTTCGGACTTCGCTCAGAAAGGACACGCCGCTGTCACGCGGCATGCGCTCGTCGCTGACGACAACTGAAATGTCGTTGCCGGCCGTCGCCAGGATCTGCAAGCCTGCTTCTGGGCTACTCGCCGTGACAACGTTGGCGTATTTGCCGATCGAGCTTTTGAAGTATTTCAGCGAAAGCGGTTCGTCATCGACGAAGAGAATGGTTTCGCTTTTTCTATCAGCCAAGGTCTCTGCCTTTAACGTCATCGATTTGAATCCACCCCCGGCTCGAACGCATGCACGGATGTGTTCAAGGCTCGCAAGATTGCCCGTCCGCTTCAGTCATTTTGCTCTGCAGTATTTGAAATCAATCCAAGATTGGTGGAAAATTGGAACTTGTTTGCGCGCAGCATTAACAATTCCTCACCGGCATCGATAGAAAGCGACATAACCGCGGCCGTCTTCATGGGACCGCGTTCAAATTTGCTTTTTGAATGGAATTCGAGTGGTGCCCCTGAGAGGGGGGTGCCGTCAGAGCGGCGAGACGGGGCCTTCCGGCAGGCAAGAGCAGGAAGGCCGGTCTCGTTTATTAGACGCTCAGCAGAAGATGCTCGCGCTCCCACGGGCTGATGACGCGCATGAATTCTTCGAATTCGCTGCGCTTCAAGGCGAGGTAGACGTGGCAGAAGCGTTTGCCGAGAATGTCATGAAGCGCTGTGTTCTCCTCGAAATCCGTCAGGGCTTCAAGCAGGCCACGCGGCAGCTGATGGTCGTTTCGGTAGGCATTGCCGACGACCGCCTGCCGCGGTTCTAGCTCGTTTTTCATTCCGAGATAGCCGCAGGCGAGGCTAGCTGCGAGCGCCACATAGGGATTTGAATCGGCGCCGGCGAGGCGATTTTCAACACGTCGCGCCGATGCCGGCGAGATGGGCACTCGCAATCCAGCCGAACGATTGTCGTAGCCCCATTCGACGTTGATCGGCGCGGCGCCATTCGGCACGAGGCGGCGATAGGAATTGACGTAGGGTGCGATCAAGCACATCGCGGCGGGCAGGTAGGCCTGCTGACCCGCGAGGAAGTTGAAGAACAGCTTGCTCGGTTCGCCGTTCCCCTGCGTGAAGATGTTCTTCCCCGTCTTCGCATCGACGACGCTTTGATGCACGTGCATGGCGCTGCCGGGCTCGTTGGCAAGGGGCTTGGCCATGAACGTCGCGTAGCAATTTTGGGCGAATGCAGCTTCCCGAATTGTCCGCTTGAAGAGGAAAACCTGATCGGCGAGATCGACGGGATCGCCGTGCAGCAAGTTGATCTCGAGCTGAGCCGCGCCGCCTTCCTGAATGATCGTATCGATCTTCAGATACTGGCGCTCGGCAAACTCGTAGATGTCGTCGACGATCTTGTCATATTCGTCGACAGCGCCGAGGCTGTAGGCTTGGCGACCAGCGCCCGGGCGACCCGAACGCCCCATCGGCGGTTCGAGCGGATAGTCGGGATCGGGATTGGTCTTCGTCAGATAGAATTCGAGTTCGGGCGCGACGACCGGCACCCAGCCTTCTTTCGCGTAAAGATCGACGACACGCTTCAGCACGTTGCGCGGTGCGATCTCAACGGGATCTCCGCTCTGCCATTGTGCGTCGTGAATAACCTGGGCAGTCGGGCTCGATGCCCATGGAGCGGGCCGGATGGTCGAAAGATCCGGCACCATCATCAGGTCGCTTTCGGCGTAGAGTTGCTGGCCGTCCTCTTCGAAGCCGACGTAATCGCCTGTAATCGTCTGATGGAAGATCGAGATCGGAAGGTGTACCGCATCGAGCTTTACGAACTTCTCGGCTGGCATCGTCTTGCCGCGGGCAACGCCTGCGATGTCAGGTACAGCACAATCAATTTCCTCGATGCGGTGCTGACGAAGCCAATCGCGAAGCGCTTCGGGCGTCGAGCCGGCGCCGAAGTCACCGTCTTCGTTGAGGATCCGTGCGGGTGGGGCGGTCATAAGGACACCTGAGTAATTTGCATTATTTGTTTCTGCGGCTCGTCGGTGGGATCGAAGAAATGCGTCACGGCTGCTGCCAAGCCTGTTATCGGCCAAGCCCGCATTTTGCTTTAAGCGATCGTCAGACATGTTGGATTTTCGAGGTCAGAAAGCCATCGAGCTTAACCCGGCCGACGAAGGAACCTCAATAGCAGCCGTGAAGCATAGCTTTTGCCGCCCCCCGAACCGATGAGATCATGCAACTGTTCAACAGGGTAGCACATGCCTCAAGTACGCGCAGTTTAGTTTGGCTTTTTACTCCTTATGCTGACGATGATTACTTCAATATTTCTTTAACTGATCTGTTGTGCTCCGCAATTTAATTGCGCAGTATATCGGATGTTTAGCAAAACGCCGATGAGAGCGGCTGTTTGCGACTAAACCGCTCTTTTCGGGCGTCCTGGTTGCGACGGGTTCTGGAGGAATTCCAATGTTAACGGTAGGGAAAGTGGTGCGCTGCGCCGCGTGCTTAATTGCGTCTGCAGTTACGTTAGTCAGTGCGGGCGCATATGCAGAAGACAGGGTAGTCAAGGTCTACAACTGGTCGGACTACATCGACCCGCAGATCCTGACGGACTTCACCAAAGAGACCGGCATTAAGGTTGTCTACGACGTTTTTGACAGCAACGAAGTTCTGGAAACGAAGCTTCTAGCGGGCGGCAGCGGATACGATGTCGTCGTGCCGACCGGGTCGTTCCTGTCGCGTCAGATCAAAGCTGGCGTCTTCCAGAAGCTCGACAAGTCCAAGATCCCCAACTTCGCGAACGCTTGGCCCGAGGTCTACAATCGTGTTGCCCAGTATGACCCCGGCAACCAGTACGCAATGAACTGGATGTGGGGCACGACCGGTGTTGGCTACAACGAAGCCAAGGTCAAGGAGCGCATGCCGGATGCTCCGGTCGATTCTCTTGATATCATCTTGAAGCCGGAGAATGCCGCCAAGTTCAAGGATTGCGGAATTTACGTGCTTGATTCACCGGAAGATATTCTCCCGGTTGTCCTCAACTATCTGGGCCTCGATCCCAACACCACCAAGGAAGAGGATTTCAAGAAGGCCGAAGATCTGATGATGAAGATCCGGCCTTACATCAAGAAGTTCCACTCTTCGGAATACATCAACGCGCTTGCCAATGGCGACATCTGCATGGCGCTCGGCTGGTCAGGCGATATCCTTCAGGCCGGTACGCGCGCAACCGATGCCAAGAACGGCCAGGTGGTCAAGTATCACATTCCGAAGGAAGGTACCCAGATGTGGTTCGACATGATGGCCATCCCCGCGGATGCCAAGGATGTCGAGGAGGCGCACATCTTCCTTAACTATCTCAACCGGCCCGAAGTGATGGCTAAGGCGTCGAACTTCATTCAATACGCCAACGGCAACCTTGCCTCGCAGAAGGATATCGACGAGAGTGTTCTGAAGAACCCGGCGGTGTATCCGGATCCCGAGACGTTCAAGAAGCTCTATGTGAAGACGGCATGGGACAACAAAACTCAACGGATCGTAACCCGAATGTGGACACGGATCACGACAGGGCAATAACCAAAAACCGCGCCAGCAAAAACTGGCGCGGTTTTTTCTTTTTACACTCCCCATCGGAATTGGGGCCGATGGAGTCGATTTAGGGACGTCAAACATGACCGTTGTGACTGCGCGCGATCCACAGGCAAGCAATGCCTCTTCACAGCGTGCAGGACCGCGTACGGCTGCGCCGCAGTCGGGATTTGCGCCTTGGAAAAATCCGAACTTGCCGCCGATCGTTCGCTTCGAGGGGGTGACGAAACGGTTCGACGACTTCGTCGCCGTCAATGATGTGACGCTCGACATCTATGAAAGAGAATTCTTCGCGTTGCTCGGGCCGTCGGGCTGCGGAAAGAGCACGCTCCTCAGAATGCTCGCAGGTTTCGAGAAGCCGACGCAGGGCCGGATGATCGTGGCGGGCCAGGACATCACGGACCTTCCCCCGTATCAGCGCCCTGTGAACATGATGTTCCAGTCGTACGCGCTCTTTCCGCATATGACGGTCGAGCGAAACATCGGTTTTGGACTGCGCCAGGAGGGCATGCCCAAAAACTTGATTGCCGAACGTGTCGACGAAGCCATGGGCATGCTGGAGCTTCGCCAGTTCGCAAAACGCAAACCTAACCAGCTATCCGGCGGACAGCAGCAGCGCGTAGCGCTGGCGCGGGCGATCGCCAAGAAGCCGCGCATCGTGTTGCTCGACGAGCCGCTCGGCGCTCTCGACAAGAAGCTGCGCCAGCAGGCTCAATTCGAGTTGATGCACATTCAGGAAACGACGGGCACGACTTTCATCATCGTCACGCACGATCAGGAAGAGGCGATGACGGTCGCGAGCCGCATTGCCGTGATGGAGAAGGGCGTCCTCGTTCAGGTCGCGACGCCCGGCGATATCTACGAGAATCCGAAGACGCGCTACATCGCAGGCTTCATCGGCGACGTGAATATCTTCGAGGGAACAGTCTCCGCGATCGGTGATGGCTGCATCGAGATCAATGCGAAAGACGGTTACGCTTTCAAAACCCGCAGCTCAGAGCCGGTGACGGTCGGTCAACAGGTGTGGCTGGCGCTGCGGCCGGAGAAAATCCGCATCTCGCACGAGCAGCCGGCAAGTGCGGTCAATGTCATTCCGGGGAAAGTCGAGGACATCGGCTATCTCGGATCGATCTCTCATTATCATGTCCGCACGGCGCCCGGCGAACGCATTACGGCGCTTCGGGCCAACGCTGCGCATACTGTGGAACGGTCGATCAGCTGGGAAGACAGCGTCTGGCTCGACTGGCCGGTCGATGCGGGTGTGGTTCTGACGGGCTGAGGCAAGCGATGAGCACAAAAACCCACGGCCTCGGACGCTGGTATGTGATCGCTGCCCCTTATCTGTGGCTGCTGATCTTCTTCCTCATTCCCTTCTTCATCGTCTTCAAGCTTTCGCTGTCCGATGTTGCGACGGCCATTCCGCCGTACGTGCCGACGTTCAGCTGGTCGACCGGCATCGGGGCGTTCATCTCGCAACTCGATTTCGAGAACTACACATTCATTTTCGGCGATCCGCTCTACGTCAACGCTTACCTCTCGAGCTTGAAGATCGCGGCGATCTCGACGTTCCTGACGCTTCTCGTTGCCTATCCGATGGCGTACGGCATGGCGCGGGCGCCGCGATCCTGGCAGCCGACGCTGATGATGCTCGTCATCCTTCCGTTCTGGACCTCGTTTCTGATCCGCATCTACGCCTGGATCGCGATCCTGAAGCCGGAAGGATTCCTCACGATGTTCCTGATGAAGCTCGGCCTTATCAGCGAGCCGCTGCAGATCATGAACACGACGACCGCGGTCTACATCGGTATCGTCTATTCCTATCTGCCGTTCATGATCCTGCCGCTTTACGCCAGCCTCGAGAAGATCAATCCTGCGCTGCTCGAAGCGGCGCAAGACTTGGGTTCTCGACCGTGGCGGGCCTTTTGGCAGGTGACGTTTCCGCTGTCGCTGCCCGGTGTCTTCGCTGGTTGCCTCCTCGTCTTCATTCCGGCGGTCGGCGAGTTCGTCATCCCGGATCTCTTGGGCGGGTCCGATACCTTGATGATCGGCAAGACGCTGTGGAATGAATTTTTCAACAATCGTGATTGGCCCCTTGCCTCCGCGGTGGCGGTCATTCTGTTGCTCGTGTTGACGATCCCGATCGTACTCTTCCAGCGTCAGCAGCAGATCGAGCGGGAGGGCGGGCGATGAATAAGAACTTCTCCTGGTTCAATTTGACGTCGATCACGTTTGGCTTCGCGTTCCTTTACATTCCGATCCTGCTGCTCGTGATTTTCAGCTTCAACGAGTCGAAGCTCGTCACGGTGTGGGCTGGCTTCTCGACGAAGTGGTACAGCTCGCTGATGCAAAATCAGGCGCTGAAAGACGCTGCGTGGGTCACGATCCGCGTCGGCCTCCTATCCGCTACTGTCGCGACCATTCTGGGTACGCTGGCTGCCATTACGCTTGTTCGCGTCGGCCGGTTTCGGGGCCAGACGCTGTTTTCGGGGATGATTTTCGCGCCGCTCGTTATGCCGGAAGTCATCATCGGACTGTCGCTGCTTCTGTTGTTCGTCGCCATGGGGCTCGACCGCGGTTTCTGGACCATTACGCTGGCGCATATCACGTTCACTATGTGCTATGCGGCTGTCGTCGTGCAGGCGCGCCTGCAGGACTTCGACAAGTCCGTTGAAGAGGCGGCGATGGATCTCGGTGCGACGCCGATCAATACCTTCTTCCAGGTGACGTTGCCGATCATTGCGCCTTCGGTGATCTCGGCATGGTTGCTGTCATTCACTCTGTCACTCGATGATCTCGTGATCTCAAGCTTCGCGACGGGCCCCGGCGCGACGACGCTGCCGATGAAGATCTACAGTCAGGTTCGACTGGGCGTGACGCCGGAAATCAATGCCATTTCGACAATTCTGATCGGCATCGTCACCGTCGGCTTGCTGTTGGCTTCCTTCGTTACGAAGCGACAGACGGATCGTGCAGAAAGGGAGCGGCGCAAAGCCTTCGGAGCTACGGGCTGAGAATGTCACTCGGCATTTGTGTTTCGGAGCGGGGCGCGCTAATCACCGGCTCATCGTGACGGCTCAAGATTACATACGCTCGTACTACGCAGCGACCGCAAACGACGAGGCGCGCTTTCCCGCCCTCGAAGGTACGGTCAAGGCGGATGTGTGCGTTATCGGCGGCGGTTTCTCCGGCGTCGCGACCGCGCTGACGCTGGCGGAACGCGGGCGGTCCGTGGTGCTGCTCGAAGCCAAGCGCATCGGCTGGGGTGCGTCGGGCCGCAACGGCGGCCAGATGATCGGCGGCATCAGCGGCGAAGCGACGATCAAGAAGCAGCTCGGCGCAGCTGGTGCGAAGCTCGTTCGTGACATTCGCTATCGTGGGCACGAGATCATCGAAAGCCGGATCGCGAAATACGGCATTGCCTGCGATCTGAAATACGGCTGGATGGAAGTTGCGGCGCGTCCGCGCCACATGGATCATATGCGGGCCTACGTCGAGGACCGCCTCAAGGAGGGCGACGGCGATGGCCTCGAGATCATCGAAGCCGGCGCGATGCCGAGCGTGCTTGGCACCAACTCCTATTACGGCGGCTATATCGACCGTCGCAGCGGCCATCTGCACCCGCTCAATCTTTGCCGTGGTGAAGCCAATGCTGCCGCCGCCCTCGGTGTGCAGATCTTCGAGAATACCGCTGCGATCAGTCTTGGTGGCGGAGCAAAGCCCTGGGTTCAGACCGAGCGCGGCCAGGTCGAAGCAGGCTCAGTCGTCATCGGCGGCGAAATCTTCAATCGCTTCGGGCAATCCGGTCTCAAGGGATTGATGCTGCCAGCGGGCAGCTACATCATCGCCACCGAGCCTTTGACCGGCAGCGAGATGGAGACGGTCGATCCGCAAAATCTTGCCGTCGCCGATAGCAACGTCGTGCTCGATTATTTCCGGATGTCGGCGGATCGGCGGATGCTGTTTGGTGGGCGCTGCAACTATACCAACCGCGATCCGCCGGATATTGCCGCCGTCATGCGCCCGCGGATGATCGAGGTTTATCCGCAGCTTAAGGATGCGAAGGTCGAGTTCGCCTGGGGCGGGACGATCGCCATCGTCGTCAATCGTGTGCCGGCTATCGGGCGGCTCGCGCCGAACCTCTATTATCTGCAGGGGTATTCGGGGCATGGGGTGAATGCCACGCACATCGCGGCGGAAATCGTTTCGGATGCGATTTGTGGGACGACGGAGCAGTTCGATCTTTTCGACCGCATCAGGCACATGCGGTTGCCGCTGAGCGACATCGCGGGCAACTACATGCTGGCGCTCGGGATGCTTTATTACCGCATTCGCGATCTGCTTTAAGAAAAAAGCCAAGCCGCGACGGGCATGGCTGGGCCAAGAGCACGAAGATTCGCGCTCGGGTGTCGCCGTGGATGATGAGGTTTGCCTTATCCGGGCTATCCGCGCATGCGCGAGATACCGTCAGCCCAGTTGATGACCGGTACGTAACCGAGATCGCGGCGTGCCTTGGAGATGTTGAGGGTGAAGTCCTGGCCAATCATGCGCAGGGTCTGACGTGTGATGGGTGGTTTGGAGGGAAGACGAAATGTACGCCACACGGCCTCCATGGCAGCCGCTATGTACCAGGCTAAACCGAACGGGGCGCTACGTTTGATGGGCGGAACCCCGCGTGTCCGAAAAAGATCGGTCAGCACGTCTTTGAGCGTGGTGTCTTCGCCGTCCGTCACGAAATAGGCTTCGCCGCCCCGGCCTTTTTCGGCAGCCAAGACCAAGCCTTCTACGACGTTGTCGACGTGGCTGGTGGACATGATTTGTCGCCCAGCATCCGGCAACGCGAAGTGGCCGGCCTTGGCCGCAGCGACCATCTCTTCGAGCATCGGCATCCCCGCGCCCCAGATCAGCGGCGGCCGGATCACCACCGTGCGCAGCTCGGACGTATTCGCTTGCCGCACCAATCGTTCAGCTTCCGCCTTCGTTTCGATGTAAGGAGCCCATGAAGGCGCCTGAAGCGGCAGGTCTTCCGATATGTCCTTCATTGACATGGGCCGGCCCATGACGACGGCAGAGGCTCCGGCAGCAATGAATGTCGACACGCCTGCAGCCTTCGCCGCCGCGAGCATCGTTCGGGTGCCAAGCACGTTGGCTTTGTGAAAGACTTCACGAGGGGCCCATGCGCTCAGATGCCCGGCGACATGGAACACCGTATCGGAGCCCCGCATGCCCTCGGTAATGGCCCGTTCGTCCAGCAGGTCACCGCGGCAGGCGTCTGCCCCCTGGTTCCTGACCGCCGCCGCTGCAGCCTCGCTGCGGACCAGAGCCACGACACGAACGTTTTGTGCCACGAGCCGCCGAACCAATGCGCCGCCGACAAAGCCGGAGCCCCCTGTGACGAATGCTTTTTTCATGTTACCTCTATAGCGTTGCTATATCCCTCAATATAGCGCCGCTATAGAAGCCTGCAAGCCCCTTTTTTGAGAGTGATCATGGCGACCGAAGACGAGATCTTGAATGCTGCTGTCGGTCTTCTGGAAAAAGACGGCTTCGAGGCCGTTACGACGCGCGCGGTTTGTCAGGCTGCGGGGGTGACTGCGCCGACGCTCTATCATCACTTCGGTGATAAGGATGGTTTGCTGCGCGCCGTCGTTGCCCGGGGCGTCGAAACGTTCATGGCGCACAAGCGGGCCAACCGTCAGACGTCGGATGCCATGGCCGATCTGAAGCGCGGTTGGAATGGTTGGATCGCGTTCGCCCTCGAACGCCCCAAACTGTTCCGGCTGATGATCGAGAGCACGCGGTCTGATCCGAGCGCGAGCCAAGAGGCTTTCATCATTATGCGGGCGATCGTCGAGCGTCTGGCAATCGAAGGCCGCTTGACGACCGATGTCGACACGGCGGCACGAACGATCTGGGCAGCCTCCAACGGAGTCGTGACCCTGCTCATGCAAGGCACGCCCGCCGCCGAAATAAAGTCCACAAGCGAATTGCTGTTCGAGGCGCTTATGGCCAAGCTCGTGCGACCAAAGTAATTGGCTCGTGAGTCACGGCTGTCACCAGCGTAAAATGCGCGATCCGATCAGTGCGCCGAGGCCGGTCATCAAAACGATGCCGATCGGGTACCAGGCGGCAAGAAACAGTGGGCTGTCGTCGGGGCAGTGGCTGGCGTAGAGCGTCGCTCCGATGCTCGCGGATAGCAATCCGCCAACGGCTCCTGCGATCGCCGGGTTCGCTGTAGCACCGTCGCGAAGTGCGTAGAGAACAGCCGCCAGCGGCGCCAGCGATAGAAGCGGGATGACGATCATGCAGGCTACGGAATTGTGGCCCATCATCCGCGCGTGCCATTGATCGGATGGCACAGAGAACAGCTCGAGGCCGATAGCGATCAAAAGAAGAGCTGGGGCCAGTGCCAGCCACCAAAGTTTCTTTTCGGGTCGGAAATCCGGCCGCGACAGCCCGCGAACGAGGACGAAGGCGGGAATTGCAAGGCTTAACGTCAGGACGAATTTGAAGACGAAGCGGAGCGAAGACACCATCGATTCCGCGAAGTTCGCGCGGATGCCGATCGCCCATAGAAACAGCAGCGCCGAGATCAATGCGCCCGCGCCGACCGCCATCGCAACGGTTTGCGCAATCGGCCGCTCGACGCTTTTAGCATCTGCAGCAAGGGCATTGATGAGGTCGTCCGTCTTCATAGTTTCTTCTCTTGATAGGTATCGGCGAGGGCCTTCAGGCTTCGGTGCAACGCGACGCGAACGGCCACTTCACTCATTCCAAGACGCTCAGCAACGTCGCGCGCCGATTGTCCATCGATACTGATCGACTGGACGATGTCGCGGTTCTTATCGGAGAGGCGGTCGAGAACGCGCTTGACATCATGCGCATCGATCGAAGCCTGCTGATCTTCACCCTCGAATTCGAATTCACTCAAGTCCACCGGAACCTCGGGACGCCTACCGCGCCGCCGGAGGTCGTCGATCATCTTGTTGCGGCCAATCGCCATCACCCAGGGGCCGAGCGGCATCGACTGGTCCCAGGTGTGCCGCTTCAGATGGATTGCGAGCAGCACGTCTTGCACCACATCCTCCACGTCACCGCGGGGCACGCCGACACCGGCGAAGCCGCGACGGACTACGCCTCTCAGGACCTGCGAAAGCTCGGAAAGAAGCTGGCGATAGGCAGCTTGATCGCCCGCGATTGCGGCGCGCATTAAGCCTGTCCACTCAGCGTCTCGAGCCTTTCGGTCCAAAATTACGCCTTCTCAGTTGTCTTCGACGGCTGGCGGGGAAATGTTACGTGGGAACAAACAATATTAATGCGGTGTGCAGATTGGCGCGCCAACCCGCTTGCCAGCCGCATATGGCAGTGGCCCGTCATGCTGCGCAAGATGCGCAAAGGGCGCGGGGTCACGGAAAATCAAGCGGGGGGAAGCCAGATCCAAAGGATGGCGACATAGGTGAGACCGTGCAGCATCTGATCGATCCCGAGCGCCCACCAGAAATATTTGTCCTTAGGCGTCCAATTCTCGTGGCGGACGATCTGCTCCTTCGTCCAGTCGATATGATAGTGAACAACGAATTCGCCGGCGAGAAGTGCCAGGGCGAGGGCAGGGCTGCCGCCCGGAAAAAGCAAAAAGACCGGCGCTGTCAACAGGATGTGGATGAGCGCGTGCCACAATCCGCCCGGTGCGCCGTAGGATCCTTTCTGGCGGAAGATCAGATCCGTCTGAAGGATGAAATCGGCTACCGCGTGCTTGACCAGAAGATATGTGATCGCGGCCAGCGCCGCGTGAACGGGTGACATAAGCTTCCATCGCTGCGTGGCTGACGACTACGGCGCCCGGTCTTTCCGGAAGGTCCGCGATCATCGTCAACCTACTTTCCCGGGGTATTTTTAGCGCAAGCCAGTTCCGGGGGGATGTCACCTAGGTAACAGCGGTCTGCACGACTCAAGGCCGTGCAGACCCATTTCCTATGAGCAGGGAAGGCGTGCCGCTTAGTTCACGCGCTGAACTTCGACGAGATTGTCCGAGAACGTCGGAGCCCGGCCGAGGCCGCTCCAGGCGTCGGACGAAATCGAGTTCACGGACCCGTCGGAGCGGTTGAGCGAGCGCCAGTAGCCGAGCGTCGCCACGACGATGCCTGGATTGACGTCGTCCGTTACGCGCGCGATGCCTTCGAAGTCGCCGCGAGCATTCCGCACGCGCACCGGATCTCCTTCGCGGATGTTCCGCTTGGCGGCATCTACCGGCGAAATCATCACGAACTGCTCGCCTTGGATTTTGATTTTGTGCGGTTCGTTGGCGTAGCAGGAGTTCAGGAAGGCGTGGCTCTTGGGTGAGATGATGTTCAGCGGATAGCTCTTCGCCAGTTCCGGGTTGGTCTCCGGAGATTCGCGAACCGGGACGTAGCCGGGCAGCGGATCGATGGGCTCGCCCGACTGCTGGCCCTCGTACATCGCGCGGAATGGGCCGGCGACGAAGTTCTTCGCGTCGTGCAACAACAGCTCGACTTTGCCCGACGGCGTCGGGAACTTGCCCTCGCTGTGTGGTGTGCGCGTATCCGCGGAGCCGACGTCGATTTTGTAGTACCCGTGCTTCTTGAAGTACTCCATATCGACGCCGCCCATCTTGGGATCGTCCCAGTTGATGTATGCGGCGCAAAGCTCGCTGTCGGTCATTTTGAAGACCGGGTCGTCGAAGCCCATTTCTTTGGCGAGCAACCGCCACATCTCGCTCGTCGGCTTGCATTCGCCGGGCGGGTCGATCGCCTTCTCATTGTACGTCAGATAGAAGTGGCCCCACGACCACATCATGTCTTCGGCCTCGCCCGCCATGGCGGACGGCAGGATGATGTCGGCATATTTCGCCGTGTCGGTGATGAAGTGTTCGGCGACGACCGTGAACAGGTCTTCCCGCAATAGCCCTTCGACGATCTTGTTAGTCTCGGGCGATTGGCTGACGGGATTGGTGCAGAAGACGAACATGCTCTTGATCGGCGGATCGAGCTTCATCTCGCCGTTGAGCGCCTGGCCGAGCCGCAGATTGTTGACGACGCGCGTGCCGGGCTTGATCCAGTCGGGCCGCGCGGCCCTTACCCAATCGATTGGGAAGTCCCAGAGCGGCAATTGCAGCATGCCGCCGCCGACGTGGCGCCACGAACCACAGACAGCCGGGATTGCGTAAACGGCACGGGCAGCTTGGGCCCCGCCAGCCGAGCGTTCGATGGCGACACCGATGCGGATGGCGGACGGCTGCGAGGTCGCAAATTCGCGGGCGAACTTGGCAACGTCAGCCGCTTTAACGCCGGTGACTTGCTCGACGTATTCGGGAGAGAATTCGGCCGCGCGGGCTTTGAGCTCGGGGAAGCCTTGCGTGTAATTGTCGACGTAGTCTTGGTCGATCAGGCCTTGCTCGACCATCGAATTGATGATGCCGAGAGCGAGTGCTCCATCGGTGCCGGGCTTGGGGCAAATGTGCCAGTCAGCTGCCTTCGCGGTCCGAGATTTGTAGGAGTCGACGACGACGATCTTTGCCCCGCGCTTCTGTGCTTCGAGAACAAAAGGCCAATGATGCAGGTTCGTCGAGATCGAGTTGCAGGCCCAGATCACGACGTACTTGCAGTGAACGAAGCTTTCCGGATCGACGCCGCCGGTGGGCCCGTGTGTCAGAAGCCAAGCCGTTGACGAGCCCGAGGTGCAGTAGGTCTTCTCGTTTACGGTCGAGCCGAGACGGTTGAAGAATGGGTCGCCGGAGTTGATGCCCTGCACGAGCCCCATGTTGCCGAGATAGCTTTGCGGCATGATTGCTTCCGCGCCGTACTTCGCGATGATCTCGCGCCACCGGATGCCGATCTCGGAGATCGCTTCGTCCCAGGTGATGCGCTCGAAATTGTTGCCGCCGTTTGGTCCCGAACCTTTCGGGCCGACGCGGCGGAGCGGATACATCAGCCGGTCCGGATTGACGTGGTGGTCGGCGAAATCCTTGAGCTTCACGCACAGGCCGCCGCGCGTGATGGGATGTTCTTTGTTGCCGCGGACGTCGACTAGCCGGCCATCCTTGACCTCGTAGATCATCGCGCAGGTGTCCGGGCAGTCGTGCGGACACGCACCAAAGAACTTTTCGCGGGCCGGTTCGTCGTTCATTCATTCCTCCAAGTCGATGCCAGCCGTTATTCGGCTTGTTTTGATGCGGCAATCTGGCATCGAATTCGGAGGGCGTCCAATCGAAAGAACGTGTGATCAGGCTGCGGGCTTACGACGGGCATTTTGCCCAAATAAGCCAATTCGGTCAGGGCACTTCGGGGGCGGCGCAGGCATCCTCGTAGCGGTGGGTTAGGCCATCGCGGTCGGTGAACGTTTCGACGCCATCGTCGCCGACACCGGAGTGGCGTTCGATCGACACTTTGCCGAAGGCGCCGGGTAGATCGAGAACATAGGTGGGAAGAGCCAGCCCCGAGAGCCGCTGGCGCAAACCGGCCATCAGCGCGCGGCCTTCGGCGATGGTCGTGCGGAAGTGTGCTGTGCCGGGGGCCAAGTCGCCGTGATGGAGATAGTAGGGCTTCACCCGAAGCTCGACGAGGCGGCGCATCAGGGCTTCGAGCGTCTCGACGTTGTCGTTGACGCCTTTCAGCAGCACCGTTTGACTGACGAGCGGGATCCCCGCATCGACGAGCCGGGCAATCGCATCGGTTGCGGCTCCTTCAAGCTCTCGGGCGTGGTTCGTGTGAAGTCCGACGAAGACTGTCTTCGTGGTTGCTTTCAAAGCCGCGATGAGTTCGTCGCTGACGCGATCAGGATCAACGACCGGCACGCGCGTATGCCATCGCAATATTTTGACGTGGGGGATCGCCGACAACGCCATGGTGACTTCGCGGATGCGGCGTGGCGAGAGGATGAACGGATCGCCTCCCGTCAGGATGACTTCCCAGATGTTGGGATTGGCGGCGATGTAGTCGAGAGCGACTGCCAGATCTTCGGCTGACAGCGCTTCTCCGTTCGTGGGTCCCACCATTTCGCGGCGGAAGCAGAAGCGGCAATAGACGGGGCAGACGCTCGCGATTTTCACAAGCACGCGGTCCGCATACCGGTGCACGATGCCGGGCGCCGGGCTTTTGAGGTTGTCTCCGATCGGATCGGCTTCTTCGCGCGGATGCGTTTCGAGTTCTTTGGCGCTGGGGATGAACTGGCGGGCAATCGGGTCATCCGCGGCGCTCGGGTCGATGAGGTTTGCGATGACGGGCGTCAGCGCGACGGCATAGCGTGCAGAGACATTCGTCAGCGCCGTGCGGTCGTCGTTCGAGGCGAGTTTTGCGTCGATCAGATCATCGATGGAGGTCAGCTTGCGTTCGATGAGCGTCATTTCGGCGGCCAAACATCGGTGTCGTGGTCGGGGTGCTGATAGGACACGAGCGTTTTCAGAAATGGCGCTGCGTTTGCGTCCGCAAGCGTATCGCGTTCGGGAAGAGTGGGAATTTCGTCAGTAAAGGGAAGCTTTGCTTCGACGCCCCACTGAATTTTCGGCGCGAGGCTTGTTGGGTCGTCGAATGCTCCGATGGCGATCGCGATGCCGTCGGGCGCCTCATAGGTCAGCGGAGTGCCGCAGTCCGCGCAGAAGCCGCGTTGAACGACATTCGACGATTGAAATTTTTTCGGCTCTCCGCGTGTCCAGACGAGTTTCGCGCCACGCACGCTGACGAGAGGCGCATATAATGCTCCGAAAGCCTTCTGGCACATGCGGCAGTGACACACGGAGGCGTCAGTGAGTGCACCCTCGACGCGAAAGCGGACCGCGCCGCACTGGCATCCGCCACTATGGGTATCGCTGGAGGACATCGGTCAGCCGTTCCTTTCGCCAGAGCTCAACGGCGTCCAGATGACTTGATCGACCCGCTCGGCGCCCGTTGCAAGCATGACGAGGCGGTCGAACCCCAAGGCGCAGCCGGAAGAGGGCGGCATTTGGCCGAGCGCGGCGAGAAAATCCTCATCGAGCGGATAACGCTCACCGTAGATGCGCTGTTTCTCGTCCATCCAGGCTTCGAACCGGCGGCGCTGCTCGGCGGCATCGGTCAATTCGCCGAAGCCGTTCGCGAGTTCCACGCCGCAGACGTAAAGCTCGAAGCGCTCGGCCACCGCCCGGTCCTCCGCGCTTGGCCGGGCCAGCGCGGCTTCCGGGAGCGGATACTCGCATAGGATCTCGGGCCGATAGAGGCCCAATCCCGGTTCAATCTTTTCGACGAGCACGCGGCTGAAAATATCCGACCAGCTATCGTCGTCGCCGACGCGAATGCCTTGGGCGGTCGCGAACTCCGCAAGCTTGGCACGATCGACCGATGTTGCGCTTACCGTCTTGTGCAGTGGAATTTCGGCAAACTGAGCAAACGCCTGATAAAGCGTCGTCCAATCGTAGCGCTTGGAGATATCGCATGGCTTGCCGCGATATGACCATTGCGTGCGCTCCGTCGTCTTCGCGGCGATATCGAGGATGGCCTGGCAATCGGCCCATAGCGTTTCATACGGCTCATTCGCCCGGTACCATTCGAGCATGGTGAATTCAGGCGAATGCAGGCTCCCCTGCTCGCGGTTGCGAAAGACTGGCGAGAAAGCGAAGATCTTCGTCTCACCGGCCGCTAAGAGTTTCTTCATCGCGAACTCAGGGGAGGTGTGGAGATAGAGGTCCCGGCGCGAAAGATCGGTTCCGATAAGCTCGGTCTTGAAGGCGTGGAGATGCGGCTCGTTTCCCGGTGAAATCTGCAGAAGTCCTGGTTCGACCTCCACGAAGTCCTGGGAAATAAACCAGTTTCTGATCGCGGCTTTGATGCGGCCCCGATCTATCAGGAATGGGCGCCGGTCGGCGTGGCGATCGGGTCGCCACCAGGGGGAAAGCTGCGGCATGCTTACAAATTGGGCTTTTGAGACAGGGTTGCCGCACTTGGCGACAAAGAACTAAGCGGGTATGAGACGCGACAGATTCCCTGAAGGCTTCCGCCGGCCGGCCGCCCCACGAGGCGGCCGTAGCGCATGAATTGAGATCGGAGACGTTACGTGGTGAAGGTTATTGCAAGCTCGGTTCGTAAAGGCAACGTGCTCGATCTCGATGGCAGGCTTGCCGTGGTGATGCACGCTGAAAACATCCATCCGGGCAAGGGCACCCCTGTCACGCATCTCGAACTGCGCCGCATCGCTGACGGCGTGAAGCTTGTTGAGCGTTACCGCACGACCGATCAGGTCGAACGCGCCTATCTCGATGAAAAGGACTACAATTTCCTCTACGAAGACGACATGGGCTACAACTTCATGCAGCCCGAGACCTTCGACCAGATCACGATCCCGAAGGACGTGGTGGGCGACCAGGGCCAGTGGCTGCAGGAAGGCATGACGTGCCTCGTCTCGCTGCACGAAGGCAACCCGATTTCGATCGAGCTGCCGCAGCGCGTGACTTTTGAAATCGTCGAAGCCGATCCCGTCGTCAAAGGCCAGACGGCCTCGTCGTCCTACAAGCCCGCGAAGCTTTCGAACGGCGCCCGCGTGATGGTGCCGCCGCACATTGGTGCTGGTACGCGCGTCGTCGTCATGACGGCGGACGGATCGTACGTCGAACGCGCGAAAGACTGATCGGTCGATTTAAGCCGCTCGAGTTGTTAGTTGCTCCGCGCGTTGCGGGGCAACTTCTTCGCAGACGACTTTGAATTCAGCCAGATAGTGCTGACCGAACGACGTGACCATCGCCACGTCGGCGGCATCGCGTCCGCGTGCGATGACGACGCGGCCTATCCGCGGCTTGTTATGGCGCGCGTCGAAGGTCACCCAGCGATGATCGATGTAGGCTTCGAACCAGGCGCTGAAATCCATCGGCGCCGGATCGGCCGGCACACCGATATCTCCCAGATAGCCGTTGACGTACGCCGCCGGAATGTTGAGGCAGCGGCAGAACGCGATCGCGAGGTGTGCGAAGTCGCGGCAAACGCCGGTGCCTTCCTTATAGGCCTCGGCGGCGGTGCGTGTGGAGCGCGCGGCCTGATAATCGAATTTGATGTGGTTGTGAACGAAGTCACAGATCGCTTTGACGCGCGCGTATCCGGGCGGGACGTTGCCGAAGAGTTCCCACGCGATTGGCGTCAGCTCGTCGGTTTCGCAATAGCGGCTGCCGGTCAAGAAATGCATCGCGTAGTTCGGTAAGTCAGCCACCGGGATTTCGCCGGCGTTGATTGGCTGATCGTCGAGAACTCCGGAATCTCGCACCACCGCGCGATAGCTGAGCTTTAGCGGACCCGGCTGTGCGACAAGCCGCTGCGTCCGGTTTCCGTAGAGATCGAGTCCGTGCTCGATCGGAATGTCGGGAACGCTCAACGCGTCTTCGTAAATGAAATCGCGCCGCCGGTTCGGATGGATATCGAGAAGCAGAAGAAGCGGGGTCGGCGCATAAAGTTGCAAACCGATATCGTAACCCACGTGAATGAGCATCTGTGGCGCCCTCGGCCTAAGTAATGAGACCGAAAAACGTCGCGCTCGGCTGGAATGTTCCCCAAAATACTGAATTCGCGGGAATGACGCGCACGGACCAAAGAGCCTCGCGACTAACTTTGGTCGCTGTGCCCAATTATGCGTCAAATATCCAGTTTCAGAACTTTTACGGGCGTTCCGGCTGCCTGAGCGGGCGCGTTTTCTGGCACCACGACCAGACAATCGGCGCGCTGCAGGGATTTGATCAGTCCGCTGTCCTGATTTTTGAATGGCGTTACTCGCGGCGGGGACGCGTCCATATCCAACAGTCCGCGCATGTAGTGTTGGCGCGGTCCATTCGCCGGAAGAGGTTCGGCGAGCACGGCGTCGACCGCTTGGAACGGGGCTTCTCGTCCAAGCAGCCGGCCGATGAGGGGCACGAGAAATACGCGCGCGCAAATGAGAGAGGAAACCGGATTTCCCGGAAGGCCGACGCAGTATTGCGTCTTGCCGCTTGCCGCGCGCAATCCGAAGAACAATGGCTTTCCTGGTCGCATCGCGATCTTGTAGAACTCGAGCTTGGCTCCCGCTTTTTCGAGTGCAGGGCGAACCAGATCGTGATCGCCGACGGAAGCGCCGCCGCTCGTGACGAGGATGTCGGCGCCGTCCGAGGCGTTGATGCATTCTTCGAGCGACGCAATCGTGTCGTGCGCAATTCCGAGAAAGCGGGCTTCCCCGCCCGCGGCTTCGACGATGGCGGCGAGGCCGTAAGCATTGGAACCAGAAATTTGGCCCGGCCCAAGAGGATTTCCAGGCGGAACGAGTTCATCGCCCGTCGATAAGATGGCGACGACCGGCTTCCGAACGACCGCAAGTTTCGCGTGTCCCGAGGATGCTCCGATCAGTACGTCGCGTGCGGTTAGGCAGCGGCCAGGTTCGAGCAGGATGTCCTTCTTCCGGAAATCCTCGCCTTGGGGTCGGATGTTCGCGCCAATCGCCGCGGTCTCTCTGACCGTGATGGTTGGGCCCGATGCATCGACGTTTTCTTGAATGACGATCGCATCCGCGCCTTCCGGCAGGCAGCCGCCCGTAAAGATGCGTATGGCTTCGCCTTTTCCGAGGGTACCCGAGAAGGGGCGGCCTGCGCCCGCTTCGCCGATCACCGTGAGCAAGGCCGGAACGGTTGCGACGTCCTCAGCGCGAACGGCGTAACCGTCCATAGCGGAGGCATTGAACGGGGGATTGTCATGGCGCGAAACGACGGGCGCTGCGAGCGTGCGACCGCGGGCTTTCAGTAGTTCGACGTCTTCCGGTTCAAGTGTCGTCGCGACATCCAGAATGCGCTTCAGAGCTTCGGCGACGGGCAGCAACGCCATATGTCAGGCGCCTCCGGAGCGCTCGGCAGCACGGTAGACGCCTGATTTGCCGCCGTCCTTGGCGATGAGGCGGACGCCTTCGATCGTCATGGATTTGTCCGCCGCCTTGAGCATGTCGTAGAGCGTCAGGCAGGCGACCGACACAGCCGTCAAAGCTTCCATCTCGACGCCCGTCTGGCTCGACACTTTCACTTCAGCCCTTACGTGGATGCCGGGTGGAGATTGGGAAAGCGTGAAATCGACGGTTGCTTTGGTGATTGCGAGCGGATGGCAAAGCGGGATCAGCTCATGCGTGCGCTTGGCCGCCATGATGCCGGCGATGCGCGCGGTGCCGATGACGTCACCTTTGTGTGCTTCGCCCTTTTCGACGAGTTCCAGCGTGCTGGGGCGCATCGCGACGAAGCCTTCAGCGACGGCGCGGCGGGCCGTGGTGGCCTTTTCCGAGACGTCCACCATCCGGGCTTCGCCCTTGTCGTTGATGTGTGAAAGCTTGCTCATGACGCGATCGCCGGCTGAAGCAGAGTCTTCGTCGCGGCGGTCACATCGGCTTGCCGCATCAGGCTTTCGCCGACGAGGAACGTCTCGACGCCCACTTTGGAAAGCCGGGCGATGTCGGCAGGGGTGAAGATACCGCTCTCGCCGACGACAATTCTGCCGGCGGGGACCTGCGGCGCGAGGACTTCTGTCGTCTCCAGCTTCACTTCGAAGGTCTTCAGGTTGCGATTGTTGATGCCGACGAGGCGGCAATCGAGTTTCAGCGCGCGTTCGAGTTCCGCTGCGTCGTGGACTTCGGCGATGGCGTCCATGCCCCAGTCATTGGCTGCGGAGGCAAGATCGTGTGCCGTCGCATCGTCGACCTCGGCGAGGATGATGAGGATGCAGTCGGCTCCCCAGGCTCGCGCCTCGGCAACTTGGTAAGTGTCGATCATGAAGTCCTTGCGCAGGACGGGAAGCGATGTGGCTTCGCGCGCTGCAGTCAAAAATTCGGGTGCGCCCTGAAACGAAGGACGGTCGGTGAGGACCGACAGGCAGGCAGCGCCGCCCGCCTCATAGGCTTTGGCAAGTGCCGGGGGATCGAAGTCGGCCCGGATGAGGCCCTTCGACGGCGATGCCTTTTTGATCTCCGCGATCAGAGCCGGCTGTTTTTTCTGATGTTTCGCTTCGATGGCCCCAACGAATGAGCGCACCTTCGGCGCCGAGCGCGCATATTCGGCAATGACGCGAAGGGGTTTCAGCGTTTTGGCGCGCGCGACCTCTTCGCGTTTGTAGGCAGTGATTTTGTCGAGGATGTCGGCCATCTCTTAAACTCGTTCGTTGGTGACGGCGACCAGGCGGTCGAGCGAGCGTGCGGCGCGGCCGCTATCGATTGATGCTTCCGCCTTCTCGATCCCGTCGGGAAGGCCGTCGGCCTTGCCGGCCACGATGAGTGCTGCGGCCGTATTCAAAACGACGATGTCGCGATAGGGGCCCGTTTCGCCCTGCAGGAGCGCGTGAATAGCGGCGGCGTTGGTCGCGGCGTCGCCGCCCTTCAGCGCTTCGATGCTGCTGCGCTCGAGGCCGGCGTCTTCGGGCGTCAGATCGAAGGCGAAGATATCGCCGTCCTTCAATTCCGCGACGTGGGTGACACCGGTTGTCGTCAGTTCGTCCATGCCGTCGGCGCCATGGACGACCCACGCGTGGGCGGAGCCGAGTTTGCGCAGAACTTCGGCAATTGGTTCGACGAGCTTGCGATCATAGACGCCGAGGACCTGACGCGTCACGCGTGCCGGATTGCAGAGAGGTCCGAGCAGATTGAAAATCGTCCGGAGCCCGAGGTCGGCGCGGATCGGCGCCCAGGTCTTGAACCCCGGATGATAAAGCGGCGCCCACAGGAAGCCGACACCGGCGTCGGCAATCGCAAGCGAAACAACGACGGGCGGGACGTCGAGTTTGACGCCGAGCGCTGAGAGCACATCGGATGCGCCGGAAAGCGAGGTGACGGCGCGATTGCCGTGCTTGGCGACGATGGCACCGGCTCCGGCTGCAACAAACGTCGCGGCTGTCGAGATATTAAAGGTGCCGCGGCTGTCGCCGCCCGTGCCGACGATGTCGATGGCGCCGGGGGGCGCGTCAACGGTTGTCATGCGCCCGCGCATGAACTTGGCGGCGCCCGTGATTTCTTCCGTCGTCTCGCCGCGTAGGCGCAGCCCCATGAGGAACGCGCCCATCGCGACGGGAGGGGCAATGCCTGACATCAGCAGATCGAGCGCCTGCTGCATGCCCTCATCGCCGAGGGTTTCGCCGTCGGCGATGCGATTCATGAGGCTCTTCAGTTCGCGAGCCGGATTAGCGACGGTTGCTGCGGTTGTCACGGTTCAGGCCGCCTTACGGCTTTTCGGAGAGAAGCCTGCAAGCGAAAGGAAGTTGGCGAGTAGCGCATGGCCCTGCTCGGAAGCGATGCTTTCCGGGTGGAACTGAACGCCGTGGACGGGATGCGATTTGTGCTGCAGCCCCATGATGATTCCGTCGTCGGTTTCAGCCGTAACCTCGAGGCAATCGGGAAGCGTCGCGCGATCAACGATGAGTGAATGATAGCGCGTGATGTCGAAGCGCTGCGGCAGGCCCTTGAAGATGCCTTTGCCCGTGTTGGAGATCGTCGACAATTTGCCATGCATCGGAGCGGGCGCGCGAACGACGTTGCCGCCGTAGGCTTGTCCGATCGCCTGATGCCCGAGGCAGACGCCGAGTAGCGGAATTGTGGGACCCGCCTTCTTGATGAGTTCGAGGCAGACACCGGCTTCGTTCGGCGTGCAAGGGCCGGGCGACAGCACGATCGCCTGAGGCTTCTTTGCGAGCACCTCGTCGGCTGAAACCTTGTCGTTGCGGATGACGACGCTCTCGGCTCCGAGCTCGCCGAGATAATGGACGAGATTGTAGGTAAAGCTATCGTAGTTATCGATCAGGATCAGCATATTGGCCCTTAGTCTGCCGGCGCGCATCTCAACGCGGACTACGCCCTTCTAGCAGACCCCGGACGCACCGCGACACGGAAAATATGGCCCTCGAACGGCTTGTTTCAACGCGGGACAGAGTTTCGGCGTTTCAAGCTCGGTCGCGGGGGGTGACAAAGGCTTCGAGGTGACCCGTGGCGGGCGTCAAATCGCGCCAGGTCCTTTGCGGAAAGGAGAAGGTCGCGAGGGCGGCGGTCGGAAACTTATCTTCCAACCGCGATATGGACTTTGCATCGCCGGTGCCCGCCAGCATCAGGGCGAGGCCGTGCATACCGGGATTGTGACCGACCATCAGCACTCTCTTCACGCCGACGGGAATGTCCTTCAAGCGTGCGAAAAGTGTATCCTGGCTTGTGAGATACAACTGATCGTCGAACGTCACGTCAGCTTCCTTGACGAATGGCTTGATCAGTTCCAGCGTCTCGCGGGTCCGTTTCGCAGGAGAACAAAGAATGTGTTCAGGTGCGAAATTGAGTTCTTTCAGAACTGCTCCCATGATCGGCGCAGCAGTGCGCCCCCGCTCATTCAAGGCGCGGTCGAAATCGTCGATTCCCTTCGCGTCCCAGCTTGATTTGGCATGGCGGAGGAGGGCAAGAGAAAGCATTGCGGCCTTGGGCTGGCGTTGCGCGACGAACTGACCTTACAGCAGGCCGTCGGTGTCGTTAAGCGATAGGCCATAGATTCGCGCTGCCGTGATGACAAGGTCCATCCGCAATGGATTATCTACTGGCACCGCTTTTTTGGCTTTTGAGCCTCTTCGTCAGCATCGTCTGGTGGATTTTCACGCAACTTGTCTGGATCGTGCTTTGGCTGCTGCTGCCGATTGCGATCGCAGCCTTCATCGCGCTCAGGGTCGCGGAGCGCGTGCTCGGCCAGGAGCGGGTCAGGGCATGGGTGAAGGCGCGAAGTCAGAAATACGGAGCGTCCGCATCGAACCGCATCCGGCGCCTGGTGTTTGCTCTTGGCGTGTTGCCGATCCGGGTGCTCTTCTGGCTGCCGATCTATGCGCTGTGGCACAGCATCGTCAGCCTGCTTTGGCGGCCCAAATGGTCGCCATGGCAGCGAGCCTGGGCAAAGCGCTGGCGCGCGGAGCCGAAGGTCCGTTGAGGACCTTCGGCGGTTTCGACTAACGGGTGTTGGATGAGCGCGAGGCGAAGCGAACGGCTTCTTCGGCGGCGCGGACAACGGCTTTCGCCTTATTAATGCATTCCTGCTGTTCGTTCTCGGGAATGCTGTCGTGCACGATTCCGGCGCCGGCCTGTACGTGGATCATGCCGTCCTTGAGGATCGCTGTTCGGAGCACGATGCAGGTGTCCATCTCGCCACTCGCCGAGAAGTAGCCGACGCAGCCCGCGTAGGGGCCGCGCTTGGCTTTTTCGAACTCGGCGATGATTTCCATCGCGCGCACCTTCGGCGCTCCCGAAACGGTGCCGGCCGGAAAGCCTGCCATCAGGGCGTCGATCGCGTCGTGATTTTTCTCATCGAGCTTGCCGATCACATTCGAGACGATGTGCATGACATGGCTGTAGCGCTCGATGACGAATTTATCGGTGACGGTGACGCTGCCGGGTTCGGAAACGCGGCCGACGTCGTTGCGGCCGAGGTCGAGCAGCATCAGATGCTCGGAGCGTTCTTTCGGATCGGCGAGGAGCGCTGCTGCCAACGCCTTGTCCTCGGCGTCCGTCGCGCCGCGGGGAGCCGTGCCGGCGATGGGCCGGATGGTGACAACGCCGTCGCGCGCACGGACGAGAATTTCGGGCGACGATCCGACGAGCTGGAAGTTTCCAAAATCGAGATGGAAAAGAAACGGCGACGGATTGAGACGCCGCAAAGCGCGATAGAGCGCGAATGAGGGAAGCGCGAACGGCGCTGAAAAGCGCTGGGAAAGCACGACCTGAAAGATATCGCCGGCTTTGATGTATTCCTTCGCCTTCGTGACCATCGCCATGTAGTCGGCGGGCGACGTGTTCGATTGCGGTTCGGGCAGGGTCAGGGTCGGCTGAGGCGTCGAGGCAGTGCGCTGAAGCGGGGTATCGAGTGCCTTGATGGCTCCCTCGATGCGCGCCAGAGCTTGCGCGTAGGCGTCGGCTGCCGTGATATTCTCGCGCGGCCGGACCGGCGTCACGAGGATCATCTCATCCTTGACGTTGTCGAAGATGAGCATCAGCGTCGGACGGATGAGGATGGCGTCGGGCACGCCGAGCGCGTCCGGTTTCATCTCGGGCAGTTTTTCGATCAGCCGGACGGTGTCGTAGCCCATGTAGCCGAAAATTCCGGCGGCCATGGGTGGCAATGTTTCGGGAAGGGTGATCGCGCTGTCGGCGAGCAATTTCCGCAGCGACTGAAGCGCGGGATTAGCGTCGCGTGTAAACGCCTCCGGATCGGCTTCCGGCGATCGATTGATTTCCGCGATGTCGCCGTTGGCCTTCCAGATCAGGTCTGGTGCGAGGCCGATGACGGAATAGCGTCCGCGCGCGGATCCGCCCTCGATCGACTCGAGGAGGAAGCTCATCGCGCGGCGCTCGCCGAGCTTCAGGTAGGCCGAGACGGGCGTCTCGAGATCGGCGATGAGCCGCGTCCACACGACTTGGGGTGCGCCCTCATCGTAGATCTTGGCGAACTGATCGGGCGCGGGAAAAATATCCGCGCGCCCTGTGTTTGCGTCCGCCTCATTGGCCGACGAAGATTGGGCCGATGCCGGCGCTGCCGTTGAGGCGGTCACGTCAGTCTCACTCTTCGCTGATGCCGAGGGCCGCATTCATTTCCGCAGCGTTTACGGATGTGCCCAGGCGCTTTTTGAGCGCTTCGGTATATTCGGTAAGCGTCTGGTTTGCGAGTTCGGCATTGAGCTCACGGGTCAACTGATCCGTCTCGGTCAGAGAAGCCTCAGGTGCCGGAATTACGTCGGCGACTTGGAAGACGATTTCCGTCGTGTGGTCGGGTGAAGCTCCGTGGCCCGCCTTGCCCTTCGATAAAGCAAAGGCCTGCGCGACGATCCCGTCCGAAATGCTCTGCGGAATGGTCTTTCGCGTCAGCGGCTCGGTCTTCTCGACCTTGTTTTTCGCTTCCGCTTCGAGCGCGGTCATCGGCTCACCGGCATTGACGCGGTCGGCAAGCTTCTTCGCCAGCTCATCGATCAGACGGTGACGTTCGGAGGACGTATAGTCTTCCTTCACCTGGTCCTTCACCTGTTCGAACGGCTTCTGCTTCGGCGCTTCGGTGGAGAGTACATTGACCCAAGCGTAGCCGCCGTCCGCCAGCTCGATGGCGGTGTCGTCGGAGCTGTTGTCGGGTGCAAACGCGCGAGAAACGATCTTGCGCAGATCGGGCGTTTCCAAGACGGGCTTGCCGTCGGGCGAGAGGCCCGTTGCATCGGTTGCTGGGATTTCCTTGAAGCTGAGCTTCGCGGTCTCCGCGATTTCCGTCAGCGACTTGCCGGCAATGCGGTTGTCTTCAACCTCGTCGTGCTTGTTCTGCAGCTCGGACTTGGCTTTTTCCGTCGCGAGCTTGTCGCGCACCTGATCCTTGATGTCGGCGAGCGTGTGGGTGACGCCCGGATCGATCTGTGTGACGCGCAGGATCACCGTCGCGAAGCGGCCTTCGATGACGTCGGAATATTTGTCTTTTTCGAGCGTGAACGCGACGTCGGAGATCTTCGGGTCGATCATGGCTTTCTTCGTGATCAATCCGAGGTCGACGTCGGTGTCCTTGGCGCCAGCTTCCTTAGCGACGTCACCGAAGGATTTCTTGCCGTCGCGGAGATCCTTCAACGCTGCTTCCGCAGTTGCTTTGTCCTTGAAGGCGATCTGCTGAATGCGCCGTTCCTCAGGCTTGTCGTAGCTGTCCTTCGTCGCCTCGTAGGATTTCGCGATTTCCTCGTCGGTGATCGTGATCTGTTTCTTCAGATCGTCGATGCCGAGCGTCATGACCTGTACCTTGCGGTACTCAGGCGTCATGTATTTCGACTTGTCCTTATCGTAGAGCTCCTTGAGCTTGTCCTCCGACGGTTCAGCGACGGTGACGGCTTCGGGATCGATCTTCACCCACTCGATGACGCGCTTCTCGCCGTTGTAGGCGTGCATGAGGTCGAGGAGTGGTTTGGGGACCGTCTGCCCGGTGATGAACGACCTGATGATCGCGGCGCGAAGTTCATCCTTGCGGCGCAAGTTCAGGAAGCCTTGCTCGGTCAGGCCGATCTGACGGAGCAGTCCGTCGAAGTTCTGCTTCGAGAATTTGCCGTCCGTCTGGAAATCGGGATCGTTCTGGACGCCTTCGACGAGTGTCTTGTCGGAGAGCGCGAGGCCTAGCTGATGCGCATGAGACTCGAGTGCTGCGCCAGCAACGAGCTGGGCCAGAACCTTCTTGTCGAGACCGAATGCGCGGCCCTGCTCGGCCGTGATGCGCTGGCGGGCCTGCTGGGAAACCCGGTCGAGCTCATCCTGGTAGGCGCGGCGGAATTCTTCATCCGAAATTGAAGTGCTGCCAACCTTGGCGACCGCGCCACGGCCCCAGCCGCGGAACACGTCATGGACGCCCCAGATGCCAAAGCTCAGAACCAGCAATCCGAACAGCAGCTTGGCTACCCGTGTCTGGGCGCCGCGTCTTAGAGCTTCGAGCATAGATAATGACGTCCCGTTGATGGAAGCGTGACGCTGCCGCGGGAGGGCGCAAGGTCAACGAGCTTCAGATGGCGAACCGCTCCGCGAAACGGAGCGATGGGGTGATATGAAGCGCAGGCCGTTTCGGATTGCAAGGGCGACCGGGATGAGGTTACGGAGTGTTCACCAGGGCGAACACCGGGACGGCGTGTTCTGGTCCGCAAAGAGAAGGGACGGGATGGTGAACGAACGTCGCGAAATTCGGCCCCTGGTCGCGGGAAATTGGAAGATGAACGGGCTGAAGGCGAGCGTCAGCGAGGTTCTGGCCGTCGGTGATGCCCTTCTCGGGCCGCTGGCATCTATTTCTGCCGACGTGATGATCGCGCCTCCTGCAACTCTTATCGCGGGGTTTGCGGGCTCCGTCGGGAATCGTCCGGTTTTGCTCGCCGGGCAGGATTGTCATGCCAAGCCGAGCGGCGCTCATACGGGCGATATTTCCGCTGAAATGCTCAAAGATGCAGGCGCGACCGCGGTGATCGTCGGTCATTCGGAGCGGCGTGCCGATCATGGTGAATCGAACGAAGACGTGAGGGCGAAGGCGGAGGCCGCACATCGCGCCGGCTTGATTGCGATCGTCTGCGTCGGAGAGACCAAGGACGAACGCGTCGCCGGTGCGACACTTGGTGTGGTGTCGACGCAACTCAAGGGGTCGCTGCCGAAGGGATCGAGCGCGGCCAATACGATTGTGGCCTATGAACCCGTTTGGGCCATCGGAACGGGGCTGACGCCGACGCCTGAAGATGTTCGAATCGTCCATGAAGCGATTCGCCACGATCTCGTGGATCTGTTTGGAACCGAAGGTGCCGGGATGCGCATCCTCTATGGTGGCTCGGTGAAGCCGGACAACGCCGCGACGCTAATGTCTGTGGAGAACGTCAACGGCGCGCTCGTTGGCGGCGCGAGCCTCAAGGCAAACGATTTTCTCGCCATAGTTCGCGCGTACGAGTCGAACTGATGCTGCTTCTTTTTCGACACGCCATCGCTATCGCAATCGCCCTGACTTTTTGCGCGCCGATTTCGGTGTGGGCGACGCAACCGAAGGTCGATCCTGATACTTGCAGCACGCTCCGGCTGGAACAGATCAAGTTCCGCGCGTCCGGTATTCTCGATGACATGAGCAAGGGACCGCAGTGGGCGAAATCCAATCTGCCCGCCGAGCGGCTGCGTGAAATCGAGCATTACATCCAGCTCGACGAGCAGGTGAAATTCGGCTGCCGGGACGCCAAGCTTTCGCCTGAAGCCGAGCGGGCAAGCGAGGCTGCGGCTCGCCTCGAACTCAATTCGGACGCCGATCCGACGGCTCCTGTCGCGCACGATCCGCCGAAGCCCGGTGCGGCTACCAAACCAGGAGCGCCCGAAAAGAAGGACGCGCCGAAGAAGGCGACCCACAAGAAGGCAAAGCCGGCCGAGCCGAAGGCGGAGAACGACAAGGCTGTGGCGTCACCGAAAACCAAGATTTCTCAGGAACGCGCAGCTCCGCCGCCACCGGTCATTCAGCAGCCCAGTTCGAGCGTCCAGGCCGCGGATACGTCGTCGGGCGCCAGTCCGCCTTACACGCCCGACCCGTCGTTGCCGGGGTTTGGGTTCGGGGAAACGGTGGTTATGCCGCACCCGGGGCAGTGATGGCTCCAGGTCCTTGACGAGCCGAAATGGCTCCCGAAGTAAAACAGGTTAACATTCGCGGCTTTATCCTTGCGTCCAAGGGCTGGTTCATCGCGACGGGCTAGTGTATAGGCGCACGCTTGCAGGGCTTGGCGCCCGCTCAATCCGGATCAAAATACCTATGGCCACCGTACTGCTCGTTATCCATTTGATGATCGCCGCGGCGCTTGTCGCCGTTGTGCTTTTGCAGAAATCCGAGGGCGGAGCGCTCGGGATCGGTGGCGGCGGTGGCGGCGGCTTCTTGACCGGGCGGGGAACGGCCAACCTGCTGACGCGCACGACAGCGGGCCTCGCGGCTGCTTTCTTCGCGACGAGCATTTTGCTGACGATCCTTGCGAATCATTCCGCACCGCGGGGCTCGGTCTTTGATAACGGGGCAGGGGCACCGCAGAGCGGTACGCAGGCGCCGGCAGCCGGCGGCGACGCTTCCAAGGCCGCGCCGGCCCGTGGCGGCATCTTGGACAAGCTCGACGCGCCCCGCGCGCCACTCGTCCCCCAGAATCAGTAGTCGACGCCTCAGTTTCATGTGCGCTGCCGGGGCCAGAGGTCCCGGCCAGCTAGACCCCCAGCGGTTTCCCTGCAAAAATGGGAAATCTTGGGGGAATACACATGGCTGACATCAGGTCGATCCGGCTCGGACGTTTGCACGGCCAAGCTTGGCGTTTTTTGGCGCTCATCGCGGGGAGCGGCGTTCTACTTCACCTCGGCGGTTGCGGCGCGACGCTCGGCGATCTGACGACGGCGTCAGTCACGAGTTATCAGGCCGCGAATTTGTTTGCGCCGGCCGGCTACAGCATCTCGGCCAATTCCGACGGCAGCGTTCATGTGACGGCGGCAGGCTCTCCGGGAACGCCGTCAGACCGGCTTGAAAAGATCGCGTTGGCCGCTGCCGCAGATTACGGCCTCCAGCAGCATCAGAAGACATTCACGTCCACGCCCCCACAGACCACATTCAAGTGCGGGAAGACGAAGATCGCCGAGAAGGGCCAACAGGTCACGATCAAGCCGACCGATCTTCGCGTCGTCGCGATAGACGTTACGTATGGTCGCGACGGCATTGCGCCTGCCGCGCGCAACACGCGTGAAACAGCCGACGCCCTGAAGGCGCAAATTTCCAGTGAAACGGTGCCTCCGGACGTGCAGGCTGCTGCGACGCAAGAGGTTTCACAGCAGTGCGGCAGGCCACTTTAACCGTCGGGTTCCTTTGATCTCTGAGCCTTGCGACCTTTTCGTTTGGTGAAGGTGCAAAAAAGCCGCTTCCGAATCCGGGGTCTGCTGTGCCAGAACCAAGGCCCATGCAGCGGTATATCTTCATCACCGGCGGCGTGGTCTCCTCCCTCGGCAAAGGCCTCGCGTCCGCAGCCCTTGGCGCGCTTCTCCAAGCGCGCGGCTATTCAGTTCGGCTCAAGAAGCTTGATCCCTATCTGAATGTCGATCCCGGGACCATGAGCCCCTATCAACACGGCGAAGTTTTCGTCACCGATGACGGTGCGGAGACTGACCTCGACCTTGGCCATTACGAGCGCTTCACGGGCGTGCCGGCGAAACAGTCGGACAACGTCACGACGGGGCGCATCTATCAGGACATTCTCGCCAAGGAACGACGAGGCGATTATCTCGGCGGGACGGTGCAGGTCATTCCGCACGTCACCGATGCGATCAAAAACTTCGTCTTGTCGGGCAACGAGGATGTCGACTTCGTGCTCGTCGAGATCGGCGGCACGGTTGGCGACATCGAGGGCCTGCCGTTTTTCGAAGCGATCCGCCAGCTCGGCAACGAGCTGCCGCGCGGCGCATCAGTCTTCATCCATCTCACGCTGATGCCGTACATACCGTCGGCGGGCGAGCTGAAGACCAAGCCGACGCAGCACTCCGTGAAGGAGCTGCGCTCGATCGGCATTCAACCCGACATTCTGCTTTGCCGGTCGGACCGTGAGATCCCCGTCGGCGAGCGCAAGAAGATCGCGCTTTTCTGCAACGTGCGTCCCGAAGCCGTCATTCAGGCGCTCGACGTTGCCTCGATCTACGATGTGCCGCTCGCCTATCATCGCGAGGGGCTCGATCGCGAAGTGCTTGCCGCATTCGGCATCACCGGCGCGCCGAAGCCCGATCTCATCCGGTGGGAAACGATCTCGCGCGGCATCGCCCAGCCCGAGGGCCAGGTGACAATCGCGATCGTTGGCAAATATACCGGCCTCAAGGACGCCTATAAGTCGCTCAACGAAGCGCTGGTTCATGGCGGCCTCGCCAATCGCGTCAAGGTCAAGCTCGAGTGGTTCGAGAGCGAGATCTTCGAGCGCGAGGACCCGGCGCCGTATCTCGAAGGCGTCAACGGAATTCTGGTGCCCGGCGGCTTCGGCGAGCGGGGCTCGGAAGGCAAAATCCTCGCTGCGAAGTTCGCACGCGAGCGGCGCGTTCCCTATTTCGGAATCTGTTTCGGCATGCAGATGGCGTGTCTCGAAGCGGCGCGGAACCTCGCCGGCATCAAGGATGCGAGTTCGACGGAATTCGGCGAGACGGGCGAGCCCGTCGTCGGCATGATGACGGAATGGATGCGCGGCAACGAGCTCGAGCAGCGGCGTCAAGACGGCCAGCTCGGCGGCACGATGCGGCTTGGCGCATACCAGGCGACGCTCGCCGAAGGCAGCCATATCGCCAAGATCTATCATTCGACTGAAATCTCGGAACGCCACCGCCATCGCTACGAAGTGAACATGCGTTATCGCGAGGCTCTCGAACGTGCGGGGCTGAAGATCGCCGGTCTATCGCCGGATGGTCTTTTGCCCGAGACGGTCGAGTATCCCGATCACCCATGGTTCATCGGCGTGCAGTATCACCCCGAACTCAAATCGCGTCCGTTCGATCCGCATCCGCTCTTCGCGAGCTTCATCGCGGCTGCCGTGGAGCAGTCGAGACTCGTTTAAGCGCTTGTTGGCCGCCGCCGTGCTTCGATGGGACCGGCGGTCTCAGCGGGTTTCGCTATAGATCTCGAACGCAGCTGCGAGCGCGCGCGCACCCGGCAGCTGGGCTTCCGATTCCATCTTGGCGTCGGTGGCGGCGATCAGCTTGGCGACCGTGTTGTTGATGATGGCGACCGAGTTGCGCTCGTAGCCGCGTCGCTGGAAGAAATTCGACGTCGGGATTTTCTTTTTCATCTCATCCGACATCGTGACCATGTCAAAGCCGGTGCCATCGCCCGTCAAGTTCATCATCTCGAGTTCGGCGGCAGTCAGCGGCTTGGTGTAGCCTTGGCGCTTGGCGTAGTTGACCGATGTCAGCAGCTTTTCGACCTGCAACAGCGGGCTGATATCGATATCGAGAATGATCGCGTGAATTCCGAGGCCTTTGGGCGTTTCCGCAAGCCGGGCGTGCGCGCTCCATTGATCGGGGACGGTCTGGCTGAACGCGATCATCTTTTTGAGTGTCGCGATTTTTTTCCGTAGCTCGACCCCGCGCGCATCGTCTGCCGCGTCGGCTTTCGCGCGCAGGGTGGATGCGAACTTATCGCCGACTTCTGCGAGCAGTTCGACGCTGTTTGTTGTCAGGAGCTGGTTGTAGCCGAGCGCTGTCGAGATCGCGCGCTCGCCCGGGCGGCCGTATTCCAATCCTGCTTGAATGGCGTATCCGCCTTCGCCGCCGGATTCGAACGCGTAGACCTTGACGCATTGCTCCGGCGTCAGTCCGGCTGCCAAAGCGGTTTGCGCATAGCTGTGCCTGTACTGATCATCGCTCGCCGGGCGCTCAGGAACGAAGCCGAAATGTTCTTTGGCGTGCTGCAGGAAATCTTCGACTACCGGCATGTACTCTTCGCCGGTTGGCCGCTTCTCCGGATCTTCGGGCTTGGGCGGACCTGTGTAAACGGGCGGTTGCTCGAGGACATAATCATCGAGGGTCGTGCGCTCTTTCTTGCGTTGTTTGGCGATCCGCAATGCGCGTTTTTCCGCGATCTTCGCCCAGTAAGGTCCGGCCAGCACTTCGTACTCGGCCCGTGCCTTCGTGTATTCCGCGAGTTTCTCACGGTACTGAGCGATCTTTTGCGCGAGATTGGCGGGTTCGGTCTGGGCGATGCCGTGTGCCGGCAATGCGATCATGCCGGCGGCCACGATCACGCAGATGGCCGCGCCGAGCCGGCGAACCGAAATCGATGAAAGTTTCATCAGGAGAGTTTCCCCCTCGGTTTTCCTTGCTGTGTGCCCTCTTGCCGCTGCAATCGCGTGTCCCTTTTGCTCGAGCGGGACCGGCCCTTTCTTATGTTCAAAGTAATCAATCTTTAGGGGGTTCTTATGTTCAGTCGAGATTCACGAGCAGAGACACGCGCGGAAACTGCCAGACCCAACACGACGCCGGCGGCGCCACCGCGCTTCTCAGGACCAATCGGCGTTGTGGCCAATGCCTCCACGCCAAGCTACCAGCCCACCACATCCGACAGGCCCACATCCATCCTGGGGCCCGACATTTCGATATTCGGTCAGCAGCTTATCCTGAAAACCAAAGGTTCGCTGTTGATACAAGGTCACATCGAGGGGGATGTGCACGGAGAATCCGTCACAGTCGATGACGGCGCCCACGTCAAAGGCATCATCACAGCACGCACAATCGCTATCCAGGGCGGTGTGAAGGGCGAGCTCAAGGGCTCGAACGTCATTCTGCACGAGCATTCGGTCGTGGAAGCCAACATCGTTCAGGAGCGGCTGACCGTCGCTGAAGGCGCGCATTTCGAAGGTAGCGTCAAGAAGGCGAAGGATGCCAGCGAAGTGACGCCGGACCTATCGTAGTGGTGGCTCAAATAAAAATCCCGGCGTCATGCGCCGGGATTTGACAACCTTCGATCTCCCGAGAAGTTGTGCGGAGCCTTATGGCGCGGGCGTTGCCGGGGCCGACGTCGTCGTGGTGGTTTCAGTTCTCACGTCGAGCTTGAGAACGCCGGTGTAAAGCAGGCCGCCGAACACGATTGCGAAGATGATCGCCGTTGCGAGCGCGTTCAAGATGCGGTTCGAAAACGAGATGAGATTGCCGATCAGGTCGAGGACGAACACGATCGCTGCGCCGATCAGGACCGGCTCAATCCAGGGGTAGGTTTCAAGGATATGCATTTCGATTGTCTCCACGCGTTTTTGTGATGCCGCCTTCCGAGTCGCGGCTTGCAAGTTCGGCTTAGCACGTGAAGAGCCAGGCAAAGCGACAAGGCCCACCGCAGGAAAGCTCGGGTTTCCGACTGAAGCTTTGAAGGCACAGTCAGTGCCCGGACAATGTCAGCTTTCCTTGGATACGCGCGGACCAAATTGGAGAAACAGTCGTCTGCAGGTTTGAAATGATATAACAATTCGTTTTTTCGATCACGAAAAGTTTGACCCGCGTTAGCGAAAAGAGATTGGAATTTGAGGGGTTGTTTCTCTAACTAGGTAACCAACAGGAACAACCTGTAGAAATGCCAGGAGGACGCACATGAAAGTCTGGATGAAGCCTGCAGTTCGCGAGCAGGAAGTTGGCCTCGAAGTCACCAGCTATCTGCCGGCTGAAATCGACCTCATCTAAAAGAATTCGAACCTTCGGGTTTCTGAACGGCGGCCTTAGGCCGCCGTTTTTGTTTGGGGTATGCGCCGGAAGGGGTCGCGAGGCTGAGCCTTGGAGGCTATAAACCCATCATGACTCAACATGAAATTCTGAAGCCTGCCGCCCACGTGCGCGTCCGCGACGTGGTGTTCGGCAACGACCAGCCGATCGCCGTGTTGGCGGGGCCCTGCCAGATGGAGAGCCGCGCTCATGCCCTTGAGATGGCGGCGGCTTTAAGCGAAATCAGCAAAAAGCTGGGTTTCGGGCTCGTCTACAAGTCGTCATTCGACAAGGCGAATCGCACGTCGCTTTCCGGCCGTCGCGGGATTGGGCTGGACGCGGCTCTGCCGGTGTTTGCTGAAATCCGCGAGACATACGGGCTTCCTGTCGTCACCGACGTTCACGAGGCTGACCAGTGTGCCGCCGTCGCCGAGGTCGTCGATGTGCTGCAGATCCCGGCTTTTCTCTGCCGCCAGACCGATCTCCTGATTGCCGCCGCGAAGACGGGGCGGGTGGTGAAGATCAAGAAGGGGCAGTTCCTCGCCCCTTGGGACATGAAGAACGTCGTCGCCAAGGTGACCGGGTCGGGCAACCCGAATGTGCTCGTGACCGAGCGGGGTTCGAGCTTCGGATACAACACGTTGGTCGTCGATATGCGGGCTCTGCCGCAGATGGCCGAAACGGGCGTTCCCGTCATTTTCGACGCCACTCACGCGGTCCAGCAGCCGGGCGGGCAGGGAACATCCTCGGGTGGCGATCGCCGGTTCGTACCGGTACTCGCGCGGGCGGCGGTGGCCGTCGGCGTTGCCGGCCTCTTCATCGAGACGCATCAGGACCCCGACAAGGCTCCGTCAGACGGGCCAAACATGGTCGCGCTCAAGGATTTCGGCGGGCTCATCTTGGAGCTGCAGGCGATCGACAAGGTCGTCAAACAGCGGATGAGCACGAGCCAGGCCTGACTCACGCTCATTCGAGGGTCGTTTCTAGAATTCGTTCGAGGAAATGCCGGGCCCGGCTTTGGACGTTTCCGACGAGCAGTGTAATCGGCAGTTGACGTTTCGTGGTTCGGGCCATCCGTGCGCAGCGGATGGCTTTCTATTTAGCGTGGTGGCTTCGACTTTACTTCGCACTCGCCAAGACGCAGTTCCGCTACCCGCATAGACGGGTGATCGCTTCGGCGAGCGTATTTTTTGAGATTTCGACTTCGTACTTTTAGGTAACGCGCCAGAACTTGGCCGCCAGCGAGGCGACGTGGGCCTTGCTTGTCAGAGCACCGAATTGCGCTTCCGTACCAACGCGGATGCCGGCGACGCAGGCATTGGGTTGGCAGAAGGCAGGGTGCGTTCTTCCAACGTTGATGGCGGCGATCGCCATCGACGTCATAAGCAGGCTCATGGTCGAGATGCAGGAGGCGTAGGCAAGGGCACGCGAGACAAGTTCGTAGTGCATGGTCAACCTCACAACGCGAGAACAGGGATGACAACACTTTCGCTTGCAGCTTGGCTTCGGGCCGTAAGAGAACTCGTGCCGAAGCCGATACGTTGAGAGTATGTCAACCTTGGTTAAGGAGCCGTTAAGGCTAACGAGTCGTGAAGATTATTTTTGCGCACTTCGCGCATAATGCCGCCGGCCCCCGGAAAGGGGCGCGCGTAGCCGGTCGAAAATATTAGCCTCGGTCAGCTCTTCATCTCGGCGCGAATGGCGCGGGCGATCGCACCGGCGCGCTCATCGATGAGCTGGGGAATTTCGCAGGCGATCGGGATATTGGCCTGCTTTTCCTGGAAGGTGCGGACCTCCCATTTGTACTTTTCTTCCTCGCTCGAAAGCTTCGAGATTTCGCCCACTGGACCCTGAGAGTCGTCGGTCGTACCGGTTTCGGATTCCGGGGGGAGGGTTATGCCTTCCTTCTCGATTTCCTTCGCACGCTCGAGCTGGCGTTTGTGGAAGCGCTCGATGCCCGACATGACAACCTTGCGATCCTCATTGGTGCGGGTGAGGACGGCAGCGAACAGCTCGGTCAACTTGGCGTCACGGCTATCGGCGGGAACACTGGCAGCGAACTTTTTGATCGCGGCTTCCGCTTCGTCTTCCTTGACCCGGCGAGAGATGAGGTACTGCGAGAGCTTTCTGATCGTCTCGTCCTTACGCCAGCTCGAAGTGTCTGTGATTGCCGGGCCGTCCCAAATCGTTGCGGCGGTCAATACTGGAACCTTGCGATAGACGCAGGGCCATTCGGCCTTCGCCGGCTCGTCCGCGACGGCGGGCAAAGCCATCAATGCGAAGGGGGCGATAGCCGTCACGATTTGCAGTCCGGCGCGGCGAAGAGAATGTCCGATCATGTCCATTTCCAACCTCAAGCTGAGCCGCCGGGGCCGCCGCGCCGAGCGATCAACCCTTTCGACGGATTGTAGGCAAAAACCGCTGCGGCAAGGAAGACGGCCGTGCAGCCGACGACGATGGCGAGCGAAACCGTATCGACCTGTCCATAAAGCCCGAAGCGTATCAATTCCACCGCATATGTGAACGGATTGAGCCGGCAGATTTCGTAAAGCGGAGGGCTCGCCTCACGGATGCGCCACAGCGGATACAACGCAGACGAGGCGAAGAACATCGGGAAGATGACGAAGTTCATGACGCCTGCGAAGTTCTCGAGCTGTTTGATGACGGACGACATGAAGAGCGCGAGGGAGCCCAGCATCAATCCGGCCAGGATGATCGCGGGTATGACGGTGATGTAGCCAGCAAACGGCTGAATGAACTCGGGGACGGAGAAGAGCGAGTTCACGATCGGGTCCGACATCTTGGTGATAGCGTCTCCTGCCCACGTCGGCGGATCGTAGAACGTGAAAAGCTTCACCTCGGTAATTGGCGGCGGCTGAATTCCCCAGAACCATGCGACGAGCATGAAGGCGTAGGCCTGCAGCAACGCAACCGAGACGCCGCCCAGAAGCTTCGACAGCAATAGGAACGAACGCGGGAAGGGGCTGACGAGAAGCGTTCGCATCGTTCCCGTCTCGCGATCGTAAACCATCGACAGCGATGACTGCATCGCGTTGAAGAGCAGGATCATCGCGATAAGGCCGGGGGCGATATATTCCTCATAGAGAACGTAGGTTTCATACGGCGGGATGATCGACACGCCGAGCGTTTGCCGGAAGCCCGCTGCGAAAATGAAAAGCCAGATGAGCGGGCGCACAAGCGCCGACAAAAACCGCTCGCGCTGATGGAGGTAGCGAAGGATTTCGCGCCAAACGATGCCCTTGAAGCAGGCCCAATAACCGGACACGCCGAGGCGCCGGCGGGCCGCATCATCGCTTTCGTGATAGCCTCGGCCGAGGGGTTCAGAGCCTGTCGTGACCGCTTGCGTCGCCATCAGGCGGCCTCCTCGATCGTGCTTTTCGTGCCGGTGACGCTGCGAAATGCTTCGCGCACGCTCGTCGTGCCCGTAAGTGTCAGAAGTTGCGGAACAGGGCCATTGTAGAGAACGACGCCCTTGTGAAGAATGACGACCTGGTCGGTTGGCAAAACCTCATCCATGAGATGAGTTGCCCAGAGGACGCCGAGGTGTTCCCTCGCGACGAGATCGCGGACAATTTTGATGACGCTTTCGCGAGAGCCGAGATCGAGGCCAACGGTTGCCTCGTCGAGCAGCAGCAGGTCGGGACGATGCATCATCGAGCGAGCGATCTCGACGCGGCGAAGCTGCCCACCCGAAAGTGCGCGAACTTTCTCGTTGGCGCGATCTGCGAGGCCGACGAGTTCGAGCGCCTGGCGGGCGCCATTCTCCGCCGCGCGGCCCGCGAAGCCATGCAGGGCTGCGTGATATTTGAGGTTCTGCATCAAGGTCAAATCGACATCGAGCGTGCGACTTTGAAAGACGACGCCGAGACGCTGTAGCGCCTGGGAGGGCCTGCGGCGCACATCGAAACCGCGAATGACGATCTCGCCTGAGACGTTGTCGTAGAGGCGCGTGATGAGCGAAAACAGGGTGGACTTGCCCGCTCCGTTGAGGCCGAGCAGAACGACGAACGCGCCCTGTTCCACCGTCAACGAAACGCGGTCGAGAACTTTCCTGTCGCCGAAGCTGTGGCTCACGCCGCTGACGACGAGGGCCGGCGTGCGTTCGGCGTCCGTCGGGGCTTTCGGTGCCATTGTCGTCAGTGCCTCACGTTATTTCTTCGCAATCGTTACTTGGGCGAAATCACGACGCCCCAGGGATAACGCCCGACCTTGATCGATTTGATCGCCTTCTGACTGGCAACGTCGATTGCGGTCACATCGTTCGATGCGCCGTTGGTCGTGAGCAAAAGTTTACCGTCCGGCGTGAAGTACATCTGCCAGACGCGCTGGCCAACCAGAATGTATTTCAGGACCTTGAAGGTCGCCGTATCGATGACGGCAACGCGATTTGCGGGCCCGAGCGCGACGAAGGCCGTCTTTCCGTCCTGAGTGATGCGAATGCCGACGGGCTGGATCGCTTCCTTTTCGACGCCCGGAATCTCAAAATTGATTTTCGTGATGATCTTGCGGTCGGCCGGGTTGATCACCGCGACGGTGCCGCCGACTTCGGAGGACACCCACAGCTGCGTCTGCGCCGGGTTGAACATTGCGACACGCGGACGGCTATCGACGAGGACGTTGTCGAAGGTCTTATGGTTCTCGGTGTCGATGAAGTGGGCCATGTTCGTCGTCTCAGACGTGTTGACGAGAACCTTGCCATCGGGGCTCATCCCCATTCCTTCGGGTTCGACGCCGACGGGGATTTCGGTGAGGACCTTTGAGGATTCGATGTCGACGACCGTTACGAGGTTGTCGTCCTCGTTGGCGATGTAAAGCCTCTTGCCGTCAGGGTGCAGCGTCAGCAGTTCGGGGTCCGGACCCGACGGCAGCGTTTTGACGAATTCGAGAGTTTTGGCGTCGTACACCTTCACGTCGTTGTCGTCGCTCGTGCAGATGATGACCCACTTGCCGTCGTTGGACATGACGATGCCGCGCGGCCGTTGCCCGATCTTCACCGTCTTGATGACTTCGAGCTTGTCCGTGTCGATGACGGAGAGGCTGTTGTCCTTCTCGTTCGTAACGTAGGCGGTGTAGGCGCTTGCGGATGTTGCGTAGCAAGACGTCAAGAGGGCAGCGGCGAACACGGGCAATGCATGCGAAATTCGGGGCATTCTCGTCTCCAGGTGGAAGGATCTCAATTTGCGAAGGCTCACCAGCGCGGCAAGATCAGATCGGATCATTGCGTGTAGGCCTTGCACTTCGTCTCCGGTTTATCGATGCCCAGCGTATCGAGGACGCTGAACTGGTGAAGGAAGCCCTGTTGCGGCGAGACGCTGACGAGCTGCTTCGGCGTCGAAACGATGATCGGTTCCCGGAACTGGCCATTCCAGGACCGGAAGCTCGTTGCCACGCCCTTGAAGGCCGCGACCTCGAAATTCGGGGAATGCATAAAATCGCGAAGCGTTTTGAAATCGCTCGTCTGCTTACGCGAAGCGGCTTCGCCGACGGCGCGCGTGGCGACCCAGGCATCATAATCGACCGGGCGCATGATGCGGCCCGTCAGCTTCTTGAAGCGGTTCTGGAATTGGGTCCCGCCCCACAGCTCTAGCGCTGGGTGCCAGCTCGATGGTTCCAGGCCAGCGGAGCCTACGATCGGGCGAGGAACCCACGTCCGATACGCGAAATAATCAGCGAACACTTTGTCCTCGTCGACGACCAGGACAACGTCGTGATCCTTGGCACCTTGCATGAACTGCGGGATCTGCTGCTGAATTTGCTCGAATCCGCCGTCGGCGCGGCGGTTGCCGGTGTCGATCTTGAACTGCCGCTCTTCTACGATCTTGGCGCCGAATTTTTTTGCGGCCCGGCGATAGGCGTCGGCGAGAAGCTGGTCCTTCGGACTCGGGCCGACGACGAGCAGCCAGTTCGGCCATTTTTTCCAGACGAGATACTGGGCAAGCGCATCGGCGAGCATCGTGCGGGTTGGTGCCGTGTGCAAGACGTTGGCGCGGCAGTTTTCCTCGCGCACGCTATCGTCGGGGTTGCCGACGTTGAAGATGAGGGCCGGTTTGTCCTTGAACGCATCGGCGAATTTCAGAAGCGACTCCGGCGTCAGGTCGGCGATGATGAAGCTGTCGCCGCTTGCGACCTTCTCGGTCGCGCCCTTGATCAGCTCGTCGATGTCGCCTTCGAGGACGTCCATTTTGAACGTCTGATTGAGGAAGCGGCCGGTCGTGTTGTTGTCGGCGATGCCGAGCTTGGCGCCCGCGATGCCGTCATCCGCGTTCGGCTGATCGAGGAGCGATAGGGGAAGCTCCTTCGAGCTATTCTCCTTAACGTAAAGAATTTGGATGTTTACGCCCTGGGGTTGTGCCGAGGGGATCGGAATGGGAACCGGCTGCGGGCTAGCGTCCTCCGCGGCGGCGGGTGCTGCAAAAACCATCGCAAGTAGAAGAGCGGTACAGGCCGCGGTCTTCCAGCTCGATATTCCGGAGAGTTCGGTGGGCCGGGTGCTCGGGAATGCCAATGATCCAACTCCAATCGGTCCGTTAGCGGGGGTAGCCGCACACCGCAAAGTGTTACTGTGTTGCTAAAAGGGGGTGGGCGTCCGCCTTGTCAAGCTGGCGGCTCCCGCCTCGCGCGTTTGTGACCGGGAATGGTCTGCAAAGGAGCCCAGAACCTCTTGCAATTGTTGGGGGTAAGCGGGCACCTACAGGTCTGGCGCTTCGGCCGGGCGCATCCATCCAAATTGAAGTCTGAGTTCGCTCAATAAACTTGGAAACGACCGACCATGCCCTGGTTTAAGAAGTTCTTATGCCTCCTCTCGCCGTTACTTATCGCTGTCCCTGCGCATGCCGCGACGACCAAGGCGGCGGTTTTTCCTTTCGACATTCACGATGCCCAGCAGGACGGCGAGATCGTTCCCCAGTTTAACCCTGAAGATCTGCGGCGGCTGAAGCTCGTCGTGGATGAACTCAAAGTGTTAATGGCGAAGGATGGAAAATACGCGGTCATCGACCTCGGGCCCCATGCTCAGGAAATCGAGAAGGCTTCGCCGTTCAAGGAGTGCAACGGGTGCGAGGTTCCGATCGCCAAGGAAGCCGGCGCCGATATCGCCGTCACGGGTTTCGTCGATAAGGTCTCGGATGCGTTGCTCAGTTTGCAAATCGTTGCGCGAGACACCAAGACCGGCGAGCTGACGAAGACGATGTCGGCGGCGATCAACGGGAATACCGACGAGCTTTGGCTGCACGGAGTTCGCTATCTTTGGAGAAACAGGTTCAACGTCGAGGCTCCAGCGAAATGACGACGCATTCACGCCGCAGCGTACTGGCCGCGGGGGCCGCATTCGGGGCATCGATGCTGTTGCCGCGTTTGGCGATGGCTTCGGTGCCGGTACGGCTGACGTCGGTGAAATTCGGTTCGGTGAGCTGGCTGATCGACACGATCCGGCAGGAAGGCATCGACAAGAAGCACGATCTTGATTTGCAGGTCGTCGAGGTTTCAAACAATCAGGCGGCTCCGGTCGCGCTTCTGTCTCGCGCGGCGGACGTGACCGTCAGCGATTGGACGTGGGCGCTGCGGCAGCGTGCGAAGGGCGACGATTTGAAGTTCGCTCCGTATTCGTCGGCGCTCGGCAGCTTGATGGTTGCCAAGGACAGTCCGATCAAGTCGCTGGCGGATCTCGAAGGAAAGAAAATCGGCGTCGCCGGTACGGGCATCGACAAGAGCTGGATCCTGCTCCGTGCCTACTCGCGCAAGACACTTGGCAAAGACATTGCCAACATGGCCGAACCCGTGTTCGGCGCGGCCCCGCTCGTTACGGAAGAGTTCCGGAACGGCCGGCTCGATGCGGTTTTGAACTTCTGGACGTATGCCGCGCGGCTCGAGGCTGGCGGCGCGCGTCAACTGCTCACGATGGCGGACGTGGTGAAGGGGCTCGACGTCAGCCCGACGCCGCCGCTCGTCGGGTTCATATGGTCGGAAAAGCAAGTCCGCGATAAGGGCGTTCCGGTCGATAAGCTCTTAGCGGCTGTGGCCGACGCCAACCGCGTGCTGGCGACGTCGGATGGTGCCTGGCAGCGGTTGCGGCCATTGATCAAACCAGCTTCCGATGCCGAACTCGTTGCGATCAGGAATTACTACAGATCCGGGATCACGGGGGCTTGGGGTGAGGCGGAAACCGCGGCTGCAAAGAAGCTGACAAACCTTCTCATTGAACTCGGCGACACGGAACTCGTTGGCGATGGCACCCATTTCGACCAGAATCTTTTCCACACCTAAGCCAGTCGCCGCGCCCCTGGGCTTTACGGCTGCGTTAGAGCGGCTCGCATGGATGGCGGGCTCGCTGTTCGCTTTGGCCGTTCTTTGGCAACTCATCGCCGTCTACGCACAAAACCGCTACTTGCCGACGCCGATCGCGGTTTTCGACGTTCTATGGCGGGAGAGCGCCAGTGGCGATCTCTGGGTGAATATTTCCGCCACGCTTCTGCGCGTGGCCGTCGCGTTCGTCGTTTCGATGTTCATCGGCACGGCGATCGGATTGGCGCTGGGCCGCTTCAAGACTGCGGACAAATTTTTCGACGCGTGGCTGATCCTCTTTCTCAATTTGCCCGCGCTCGTGACGATCACGCTTTGCTACATCTGGTTCGGCCTGACGGACATCGCGGCGATCACCGCGGTCGCGCTCAACAAGATTCCGAATGTCGCTGTGAATATGCGGGAAGGCGCGCGCAGCCTTTCCAGAGATCTCGACGAGATGGCGAAGATCTACAAATTCGGACATTGGAAGACGCTTCGCCACGTGATCCTTCCTCAGCTCGCTCCGTTTTTCGCGGCGGCGGCGCGTTCTGGGCTTTCGCTCGTCTGGAAGATCGTCCTTGTCGTCGAAGCTTTCGGGCGATCGAGCGGCGTCGGCTACCGCTTGAGCATTGCTTTTCAGGAGTTCGATGTGAGCACGATCTTGGCGTACGCGCTGGCGTTCATCCTGATCGTGCAGGCGATCGAATTTCTGGTGTTGCAACCGTTGCAGGCACGGGTGAATGCATGGCGTCGTTGAACGGGGCAAACGGCGCGCGGCCGATCAGCGTTTCGGTCCGCCGCAAGGTTTTTCCGCCGGTCGGCGACCGCGAAGCTCAGCTCGTGCTGAAGGACATTTCGTTCGACGTCGCGCCGCGTTCGTTTCTCGTCATCACCGGGCCTTCGGGATGCGGGAAATCGACGTTGCTCAACATCATCGCGGGGCTCGATAGAGATTACGACGGCAGCATCGATCTCGGGCCTGCGGCGGACCGCTTAGCGTTCATCTTTCAGACGCCGCGCCTTTTGCCGTGGCGAACGGTTTACGAAAATATCGCGCTCGCGCTTCCCGATGGCGATCCGAGGCAATCGCGAATTGCCGGGATGCTGGAGCGGGTCGGGTTGGGGCAGGCAATGAACGCCTATCCGGAGCGGTTGTCGCTCGGTATGCAGCGCCGTGCGGCACTGGCCCGAGGCTTCATTCTGGAGCCTGAAATCCTGCTCATGGACGAGCCATTCGTGTCGCTTGACGAGCAAACCGCGGCGAGCCTGCGGGACCTCCTGATGGAGCTCTGGCACAGCCAGCCGACGACGGTGATCTTCGTTACCCATGACCGGACCGAGGCAATTCAGCTCGGAACGCGCATCTTGCGCTTGGCGCCCGGAAAGGCGAGTGTCGTCCAGGATGTGAGCATCGACTTGACCGAGGCGCAGCGCCATGATCGTGCTGCCGTGCTTCAGGAGCAGAATCGCATTTTCGCCGCTTAGAGCGGCCGAGGCGGATCAATCTCGGAATGATGGAATGATTGAAGGTTTGAGACGAGGCAAGCCCGCCTTTCTCGCCAGCGTTACGAACGCGAACGAGGCAGAGATCGCGCTTCAGGGCGGGGCCGATATCATCGACTGCAAGGATCCCGCATCGGGTGCACTCGGTGCGCTGCCTTTGCTGACGGTTCGGGACATCGTTAGCCGCGTCAACGGGCGCGCATCCGTCAGTGCGACGGTCGGCGATTTGCCTTCCGATCCCGAGGTCATGCGTGCAGCGGCGATCGCGATGAGCGAAACGGGCGTGGACGTCGTAAAGATCGGATTCTTCGGCGAGGATGATCCGCGCGCGGCGATCGCGGCGCTCGGCAACGTGCGTTCCAGTTCGACGAAACTCTTCGCCGTTCTGATGGCGGACCGCGCTCCGGACTTTGCTGTTCTGCCGGCGCTTCGCGACGCTGGCTTCTCCGGGGTGATGCTGGACACGGCCGACAAAGGCGCCGGCAGCTTGACCGCGGTCCTTCCCCTTCGGCGATTGACGGAATTCATCCTCGCGGCGCGTGCGCATGATCTCTTCACGGGGCTCGCGGGATCGCTCAAGGAAAGCGACATCGCTGTTCTTGCATCGCTCGAACCCGATATGTTGGGATTTCGCGGAGCGCTTTGCTTGGCTGGCCGCAAAGGCGCCATTGAAGCCGATCGCGTGATTGCGGTTCGTCGCGCAATCGATAACGCTAGACAGCTAAACGTAGCGCCGGAGACGTCAGTCGCATGAATGACAAGAAGAAGCCTGTAAAGGCCGATGAGATAAAGCCTGAAGCACGTGAGCTTGCGGATTCCATCTTCGTTCGCGACTTCATCGTCGATTGCAACGTCGGCGTCTACGCGGAAGAGCAAGGCGTTACGCAGAAAGTCCGCTTCACCGTCGAAGCGCGATTGCAGAAGGACGTGTTCAGCGTCGAAGACGAAATGGCGGAAGTTCCGTCCTACGCCGACATCATTGATATCATCGTCGCGCTGGCGCGCGGCGGGCACATCAAACTCGTCGAGACGTTCGCGGAGAAAATCGCCGCGCAGGTGCTTGCCGACAAACGTATTGCGGCCGTTCGCGTGATGCTCGAAAAGCTGGAACGCGGCCCGCTGCGTGGCGTCGAGATCATTCGTCCTCCCACGAAAGCTGCGGCACGCGAGTTTGGACGTGGCTGAGCTCCGCCTGAGTGGGGTTCGCCCGCTCGTCATTAAAGTCGGCGGAAGCCTTTCTGAGACCGGACGTCTCGGTGGCGTGCTGGAGATGCTCAGCGCGGCGCAGGTTCCGATCGTCATCGTGCCGGGCGGCGGTCCGTTTGCCGACGCTGTGCGCAGCTTGCAGCGTGAGATGAGCTTCGACGATGCGGTGGCGCATCGGCTCGCCATGCTCGCGATGGAGCAGATGGCTGAATGGATGGTCGCTCAACGGCCGGGGTTGAAAGTCGCGCAAACCATCGACGAAATGTCCGACTGTATCATGGATGGACAGATTCCCGTCTGGGCGCCGCTTCGCATGATCGGCGACGATGAGACGATCGCAACCAGCTGGTCGGCTACGTCGGACAGTCTGTCAGCGCGTCTCGCGGAACTCGTGGACGCGCGTCTCATTCTTCTGAAGTCCGTCGGCGTCGCGAAAGATGTTTCGGCTGAAGAATTGGCGCGGCAAGGTGTGGTCGATATTCTTTTTCCAGAGATCGTTGCGCGGTCGGGAGTTTCGTGGTCCATCTTCGGACCGGCAGACGATGCGGCGCTCGCCGCACTTCTGGCTGGCGGAGGAGGCGCGTGATGCCGCGTATCGTCGAAACAATCGTAACGACCTTCAATAGCGCAGGTGAAGCGCACATTGCGCCTCTCGGTCTCATCAATGACGGCGCGCATTGGATCATTGCTCCGTTCCGGCCTTCGACGACGCTCGAAAATCTGCGCGCCAATCCGGTTGCCGCCGCGAGCCATACGGATGATGTCCGCGTGTTTGCAGGCGCCGTGACGGGACGGAAAATTTGGCCGTTGGCGCCGACGCGGAGCATCAAGGGCGAAAGGCTCGCCGATTGCGTGTCGCATTGGGAGTTGACGGTCGACAAGATCGTCGAGGACGAGCAGCGGCCGCGTTTTTATTGCTCAATCGTAGATGAAGTCATGCACAAGGCATGGCAGGGCTTCAATCGTGCGCAAGCCGCGGTCATTGAGCTTGCCGTTCTGACGACGCGCCTCAACATGCTGCCGCCTGAGAAGGTCGAGAGCGAATTGAAGTATCTCGAAATCGCAATTTCGAAAACCGCCGGCCCGCGCGAAGAAGAGGCATGGGAATGGCTGATGGAAAAAATCTCGGCGTGGCGTCAGGCGCGCTTCGATCAGACGACCTCATGAAGTCTGACGGCGGCGACGCTAAGCACGCATTCATGGCGGCGTTTTCGGCCGCGCTCGACGACGGTTCGTTCGCCAAGCTCGCGCTCGGAAAGTTTCGCGGGAAAGGCGAAGCGTCGAAAGCGGTTGTGACCCTCGTGTTGCTTAAGGATGTGCCGCATCTGAAAGTCGTCACGAGCTTTCCGCGGAAGGACGAGACGAAGACTTACAAGATCGAGGAAGGCTTGAGCGCGATCGGTTCGTCGATCGGTGAAACGTACATGAGCGCGACGCTCTTTTCGACGACGCGGGACGTTCGCCTCGATTACAGCCGCAAGGGCGTACCGCATTTGGCGATCGGCAAGGCGACGTTGAAAACGTCGGAACCAGAAGCGCACGATCGCAAGAAGGCGTATCTCGTTCCGCCGGACAGGCCGTATCTCAAAGCGTTGCAGGTTGCTGACGCGGAAGGTCGTATCAAGCCGTCGATGCAGGGCAAATATCGCCAGATCTGCCGCTTCATCGAGATCGCCGACGATTTGATCAAGGACAGCGATCTAAAAAAAGATGCGGCGCTGACCGTTATCGATATCGGTTCGGGCAAAGGATATCTCACGTTTGCATTTTATGATCATCTGACGACGCAACTCGGCCGCCGTTGCCATATGGCGGGAATTGAGATGCGCGGCGATCTCGTCGATTTCTGCAATCGGCTGGCGCGCGATTTACGCTTCGATGGATTGTCGTTCGTTGCTGAAGAAGCATCGCGGTCATCGCCGCCTCACGTGGACATCATCATCGCGCTTCACGCCTGCGATACGGCGACGGACGACGCGATGGCGCTCGGTGTGCGCGGTGATGCGTCGCTCATTCTATCGGCGCCCTGTTGCCAGCATGAAATCGCGCCGCAGATCAAAGATACGGGCGAGGGCTTACAAGGGCTCATCAAATATCCGCTTCTGAAGCAACGTCAGGCGGATCTCATCACAGATGCGGCGCGTGCTTTGCTGCTCGAAGCTTCGGGCTACAAAGTGAAGATGATTGAGTTCGTTTCAACTGAACACACGTCCAAAAACATTCTGATTGCGGCGGTGAAATCTTCGCACGTCGATCGCGTGACGGCACGTGAGCAGTATCAAGCATTGAAAAATACTAGCGGTTTTTCGACACATCATCTCGAGTCACAACTCAAGGATGTTGGGTAAGCTCGCTACGTTTTTACTCCATCGCCTCATTTGTTGCTCACTGCCATGGAATGCGTGTAGAGGGAACCGATCCGGGCTTCATATGTTTGATGCTCGGCACCCCCAGAGTGAATTCATGACAAGAAGGCAGAACTCGATGATTGACGTCTCCCGTATCCTACGGCTCGCTTCGGCTGTGGCACTCCTTGGCCTCGCCACGGCAGTCCCTGCAAGCGCAGGCCGCGACGATGCCCATGAAGATCCGGCCGTCGTTGCAGAGAGACTGCAGCACATGGGCTTCGTCGAATGGCGCAACATCCGTTGGTCGCACGGGTATTGGCAGGTCGACAACGCCAAGCGCGCGAACGGTCACGTTTACGATCTCGAAATTGAAAGCGGTTCGTTCGACCTCGTGCGGCTTCGTCGCGAACGCGGCTGAGTTATTCGCCACCGATAGTTTTTTCGGCCGCGACGGTTTCCGTTGCGGCCGAATTTATTTGTGCTGCAGGAGCGCCACGGCGACGGCCGGCGCGCATCGCGTCGCCCAGAGCCGCTGATCATCTTCGGCATCGATGAGGGTGCCGAATGCGAATGCCGGAATTCCGAGCCGGACCGCAATTTTTTCCGCATGAGAAGCGCCGATACCGGCGAGCACAATGGAGTTCACCGCTTCTGCCGGGCGTGACAGAACTTGCAGCACGCCGTCGTGGATTGATCGCAGCTGCCGTTCGGAAACGTATTCGGCAGAAACCTGCCACGCCGGCAGGTGGCGCATTTCCGCGTCGCGCCCAAAGCCGCGTGCGAAGCGGATGAGACTTTCTTCTTGTGATTTGCCCCGTCCATCCGCCGTTGGATGCTGATCGACGTCATCGGGAAGATCGCCGAGTATGCGTCGCACATCGGCCATCGTCGCGAAGCCATCGCGGGCAAGGCCTTGCCATTGACCCGCCAGCGGCGCACGGTTTGTGATCGATGCAACGGCTGTTCGCGTCAGCCCCGTATAGACAAGCTCGCCCGTCTGCAGGCGTTCGGCATCGGTCAAGCCGAGAGGACGGTCGCACGCGATGATGTCTGTCGTCGTCGAGCCCATATCGATGAGGAGCGATTTCGGAAGACGCTGAGCGATGAGGAGCGCCGTTGCGATGAAGTTCGCCGATGCGACCGAGAGTGGATCGCCCTTGGCCGATTGCGGCGACGCGAAGCCTTTGAGGCCCATGAAGATGCGAAGCTCACCTTCGAGCCATTCGCGCAGCCGCTCGATGATCGCCAGCACGCCGGCTTCGCGGGTTTCGAAAATCTCGGTCAGTTCGCCCGTCATCGTGATCGCGCAGACGGTGTGATTCGCGATCAGCGGTTCGGCGTCGTGCAGCGCGGCGTCGAGGCGGTCCAATCCCTCCCACAGCGGGCAGGGGATCTGACGAACGGCCGCGACGCGGCCGTCTTCCACGCGCGCGACCTTGAGGTGCGCACCGCCAACATCCAAGCCGATTGTGACCTTCGTCATTTGCGCCTTCGCTTCGCCACCGCTGCTCGTGATACACTCAAGGCCCGAGGAGGCAAGCAGTGGACGTCATTCCGGTTATCGATGTCGCGCATGGACAGGTCGTCCGCGCGGTAAAGGGGGAGCGTTCGGCTTATCGGCCGATTGAAACGCCAATTGCCGCAACCGCCGATCCGGCGGAATTGGCGCGGGGTCTGGCGAAGCTTTTTCCTTTTCGCACGCTTTATTTGGCTGATCTCGACGGCATCGAGGGCCGGGGCCGCAACAAGCACTTGGTCCCCGCGCTGAGCCATGTTCTGCCGGGTGCTGAGATCTGGATCGATGCCGGAATTGGGTCGCGCGGGGCTTCGCGTGCCGTGCTGGCTGCGCCTGTCGCGACGCTCGTCGTCGGATCGGAGAGCATCGAGACGGCCCGGGTGTGGACGGACATCTCTGCGGAAGCGCCAGCGCGCACGATCCTGTCTCTCGATTTCAGGCACGACGAATTCATGGGGCCGGAATCGCTGCTTACTGATTCTTCGCTCTGGCCGTCGCGCGTCATCGTCATGACGCTCGATCGCGTTGGCGCGAACGCTGGCCCAGACTTTCAAAGGCTCAAAGATATCGTGTCGCGGGCAGGGGCGCGCCGCGTCTACGCGGCTGGGGGTGTCCGCAATCGTGCGGATCTCGATGCATTGCGAAAGCTCGGCGTCAAAGGCGCTCTGATCGCGTCGGCATTGCATTCGGGAAAAATTTCGGCCGGCGACCTCAAAGAAGTCGCCGGCCAGTAATCGTCCAGTCCGGAATTGGCAGCAGCCGCTCCAGCTGAGTTCGAAGCCAAGTTGCGGCCATGGCTTCGGCTCAGATGTCAACCGCTGTAACGGCCCGAGAGCAGTCTACCCAATCGCTGCAGCAGACCCCCCTTCATAGGAGGGGCAGTTTCATTTTTATTTTCGACCTGCTGAGGACGGTTTCCGCTTCAAGCCTTTGCACCGAACGGATGCTGAACCGAGTTGCGCTGTGCGGTTGCTTCAGCAGCCGTCGGCTTGCCGGCAACTGCGCGAGCGATCGATTCCTTAACGGCGCGGTAGTTGTAGTCCTGGATCTTCGCGTCGTCGGCAGCTTCCCAGTGGATGAACACGCCGACCGAGATGAAGAGGTCATCAGCTTCTGCAGCCGGGATAACGCCTTCAGCGACCGAGTCCTGAACGGCCTTTGCGACGCCGTACTGAGCGGGTCCGAACATCTGAACGGCCTGACGGGCGTCCTTGATCGTGACCTTGTTGTAAAGGATCGTGTTCGGCTTGCAGGGGAGGTTCGGCGCGATGACAGCGAGGAGCGTCGTGAAGCCGTCCTTGTTGTTCGTCAAGGCGTTGCAGAAAGCCGTCTCAGCAGCCGAACCACGCGGTCCGATGATGAGGTCGATGTGAGCGACTTCGTTGCCGTCGCCGACGAGCGATTCGCCGACCAGAACTTTGGTGATTTTGGCCATTAGGGGGGTTCCTCCCACGAAATAAAGAATACGAGCACCAACGCTCCCCCGTCAAAAGCCGGGACTTCGCTGTACTGCTCTGGCGATGAATATCCAAGTACGTCGGCGCCCTGGTGGCATGAGTACCAGCGTCGGCACAGGGATCGGCCCGCAGAGAAAGCGGACACGGCGCCTGTATTGCCTCAGGTCACCGGGCGAGACAAGCCCTTAAAATCGGGTGTGACGGCATTCACAAATGTTTCCGCTCGATCAGAGCGTCGGCGAAAAGGGTCGTGACGACGAAATCGGCGGTTGTGCCAGGATTGCGACGGGTCTGTTTCAACTTTGCGTCGAATTCCAGAAGGAGGGGCAAAGATTTCGCAGTTGCAACAGGAAACCAGCTCGATCTTAACGCGAGGGCTTCGCGCTGCACACCGGCGGCGGTTTCCGCGTCGTATTTCCGGGCGATGTGCGTGTCGGGGAATTCGGCGAGGAGCGCCATGTGCAGGGTGGTGATCGCGAAATTTGGATCGGCGGGTTGTTCGGCGCGGGCGGAGCGAAGTATAGGCAACGCAAAATCGAAGACATCCGAAAAAACGTCCACGTAGGCGTTGGCGATGCGATCGCGTTCGGCTGCAAGCTGCATCGCAGCAATCAATGTCAGGCGGTTCGATGACGCGCGGACATCGCCCTCGCCAACCGCGCCGAGGCCCGCCGGATTGGCGATGCGGATTGCTTCGAACGCGTCCTCCGCGTCCTGCTCGTCGAGGTGGGAGAGAATGTTGCCGAGGCGGCGCCTGAGACCGACGTCGAACGTCGTCTCGCTCGCGGCCTTCGCCAGTGGAGCGCAGAGCAGCACGATGCCGAGGTTGGTATTCATGCCGGTTGCGCCAACGCTTGCTTCGGTCGCCCGGAGTATGCGTTTGCCGACGCTCAACGATGGATCGGCTATTGGGCCCGCCGCGGCTTTGGCGGCCTGCTCGAAATGGAGAACCTCCATGCCGTGGCCGGAGGAATAGCGATGAACGTTGCCGGGCTTCAATGCGTTGAGCTCGGCGTTGCAAGCATCGAGAAACGCCGAGGTTATTTCAGCGGGGTGCCGCGGGCCCTTCATGACACCGCGGCGACGGGGATGCCTGACGCAGCGCGATGCGCGAGGACCGTCTTCAAGAAATCTTCCGCGATCACCCAGGCGATGTTGACGTCGGCGACGCTTTGCAAGCCACGCCATGCCGGATTGGAATTGACTTCCAGCACCTGAAGCTCGCCCTCGGCTGTGCGGATGAGATCTATGCCGGCGTAATCGGCGTCGACGGCGCGCATCGCGGCCATCGAAATGCGAGTCATTTCGTCATCGGGGAGATGAACGCGGGCTTTGCCGCCCTGGTGAATGTTCGTCACCCAATTGGTGCCGCGCCGGGTCATTGCTGCGACGATGCGATGACGGGTCGCGAGCACGCGCCAATCCTCATAGAGGCCATCTCGCGGCGCGACGTAGTCCTGCATGTAATACATCTGATCGACGGTCTCGGGCGCGGGGAGTTCGCTCTGCTCCGTGATCCTACCGATGCCTTTGCCCTGGCTGCCGAAGATCGGCTTCACCACGAGGGGGCGATCGAGCCCTTCGGTGTATTCAAGCGCATGGGGAAGTGTTTCGCAGACGCGCGTGCGCGGCGTCGGAATACCGTTTTTGTGCAGAAGAAATGTGGTTTGCGATTTGTCAACGCAGCGTTCGATGGCGCGAGCGTCGTTCCAGACGCGCACGCCGCTTTCGCGCAATGCATGCAATAGGCCCAAGCGAAACGTGATCTGTTCGAGCGTGCCCGCTGAGATCGAGCGAACGAAAACGCCGTCGGGCAAGCGGCCTTTGAAGCCCGGAATATCGATGCCGCTTTCGAGCCCGGTATCGAAGGCGCAATGCGGAAGCGAGGAAACGGTGACGCGCGCGCCCATAGCTTCGAGCGAGCGCACGATACGGCGCGCGTGCCATTCGCCCCGCCCTTCCTCAATCAGAAGGGCGAGGTGAAGACCATCGCCTGGCCCTGGCAACGGATCAGGCTTTACCTCAGCGGAAGCTCGCATCGACGATCTCCGGCGCGAGCTCGCCTGCGCGGAAGGAATTGCCTGTCTCGACGTTCGAGACGATCACCTGAGCGGGTGAGAACAGCATCGGGTCGATCTTGTAGAAATCGCCTTGGACGTCGGCGAAGATCTCGGCGAACGGCTTGCCGTAGGCGCTGCACGTGCTCGACGGAAGGTTTTCCGCAAGGCGCTTCGCGTCGGTGTCGGGGCCTTTGACGAAGAGATGGATGCGGCCGCCGTAGATGATGGCGTCGTTGGTGCGGCCCATCGCCTTGACGAAATCGGGAACCGGCGGCGCGATGGCCGTCGTGCCGGTGCCGTCGAGGATGTTCTCGAGCGGGAAGTGGAGGGCGTGCGCTTTGTGAATCGCGACCTCGAGAACGCGAGCCGCGATCTGCACGGTGCCGGCGAGGCTCCAGGTCGTCGCGTACATGATGGTGAGGCCAGTCGGGTCGACGCCGCTGGCAGTCGCCACCTTGGCGATGACTGCGGACGGCGGAGCTTTATCGCCTTCGATGACGAGCGTTGCCTGCTGGTGGTGGTCTGCGTAACCGAGTTCTTTGTACAAGTCTTCGACGCGCGAGAGAGCGCGTGCTGGGCCCGAACCAAGCGCGAAGAAGCCCGATGCTTCATCCGTGATCGTCCAACCAGCATACTGGCTGGCAAGGCAGGCAATGACCGGATTGTTCGACGAGACGACGACACCGAGCGGCCAATTGGGAAGTCCGGAGGACTGCGTGAATGCGACGGTGCCGAGGCCGCCCATGCAGACTTCGCCGAGGCGGCGGCCGGCTTCGAGTCCGCCGACAACGCTAGCGCCCATATCGATAAGGCGTTCGCCGAGGCTGCCTTTCGTGACGGAGATGCGGAGCGCATCGGCATTGGCAACGATGTCGTCAACGATCTTTGCGGCGCCTGCCGAAACGCTGGGCTGCTTTACCATTAGAAACTCCGGGTCAGGATTTGGGGTGTCCGTATATCAGGTCCTCAAGTTCCGCCAAGCGTTTACGGGCGAGCGCTTCTGCCGCATCGGCCGTTGGGGCTTCGGCGAACGTGGTGGCGAGCGGCGCGCCGAGGGGGATGAATGTTCCAGGGGCACCGCGATCGGCGGTCCAGTCGGGCCACTGAATTTCTTTAAGAATGACGGGCCCGCGGTCGGCGTGCAGGATGGCGGCGGCCTTCGCCGATTTGGCTGGCCCGCGATCCCTCGTCGGGAGGGTCCCGGCGGTCCAGGCGGCAATGTGATCGGCGAATAGCTGGCCGTCATCGCTGTCGAGCACGTCGAGCGATGCCCCCGGCCGGGGATTGATTTCGAGCAGGTATGCGGAGCCTTTGCTGGCACCCGGCGACTTGCCTTCGGCGATATCTTTGTTTGCGCCCAGCGACTCCGCTGCGCGGAGCCGGCCGCCGGGCGCGGTATCAGGCGCGGGACTGACGATGAAATCGAACGAGGCCATGCCTCGCAGTCCGATGTCATTCGCGACTGCGTGAACCGCGTTCAATATTGTTTCGCGGAGACGTTCGTCGATGGCTGGCATCGACACGCAGCCGCCAAACCGAAATGGGTGTTCGGGGGATGGCGAGATCCACTGTCGGCTGAGCGAAATCGTACTTCCCTGGTCCGTGAAGACACCGCCTGCGGAAATGCGTTCGCCGTCGAGCAGCCTCTGGAAATAGCGGCGTGGCTTTGCGCGCTGGGATCCGTGGCAGGCGCGGATGTGGCGTCCGCCGCTACCGCCGACGCGTTTCGATATCCAACCCTCCGGATCGGCGGGCGGCTCGGCTTGCGTCTCGGGATGCGGGATGCCGAGCCTGTCGAGCAGCGCGAAGAAGGATCGGGGATCTTTGCAGGCTTTGTAGGTTGCGGTGTCGGAGCCGAGCAACTTGAACCGGCTCGCAAGCGCTGCGACGAGGCGCAGTTTATCCTCGAAGCCGGAACCGAGGACGAGGCCGATTGGCTTGGTTGCAGCCGATCGGGAGAGGTCTTCGAGTGCTGCAATCAGCGGCTTCGTGCGGAAGCCCGTTTGCATGACGCCGTCGAGAACGCGAAAGTCCCCGGCGGCGTGTCGTGTATCGAGATCGCCGAAGGCGTCGACGACGAGCGGTTTAAAACCAGCGCGCCGGGCGGATTGCGCGAGGCTCCGCCCGGAGAACGCGGCGATGAGGACCGTCTCGCCGCTCACCGTTCTGCTCCAGCTCTAGGCCTCAACCCAGTCCGACGAGCTTCTTCGCGAACGCGTAGGCGTCGCGGAAGTCGAGCACCAGCGGCTTGTCGGAATCGATCATCTGCTTGAACAGGCCCGATTCGCATTTGTACTTGATGTCGCCGATTGCGAGCGGGCCGACGCCGAGCGCGTCGCAACCCGGAAGCTTTTCGCCGTTCATGAAAAGCTCCATGCCTTCGACGCCAGCAGGCGGCACGGCGTTGACGTCCGCGATGACCTTCAGGTTCTTCGCAACCGCTTTGTGTTCCTTGGAGACGACCTGAACACCGGCTGCGGCTGCCGCGAAGATGACGTCAGCGTTGGCGATGATCTCTTGCTTCTGCGCGTCGGTTTCGCCGGGGACGGCCTTCAGGTCGACGCCGAAGCGGGCCTTCGAGATGTCGGCGTTCTTGATGACGCGCTCAACGCCACGGTGGGCGACGAGTTGAACTTCGGCGCCTTCGAGTGCCGAGATGATCGAGGATGCGAAGCCGACGACGCCGGTTGCGCCGAAGACTGCGACCTTGGTGCCCTTCCAGTCTCTGTTGAACTTCTCCTTCAGGAGCTTCTCAACGCAGGCGACCATTGCGGCTGCCGTCGTGAACGAGCCTGCCGGGTCAGCGAAGACGGAGCATTCGAACGGGGGCACCATCGCCTTTTTGGCGGCTTCCAGCATGTCGAGAGCGAGGATCGCATCCTTGCCGCCCATGAAGAATCCGGTGCGTACGCCGTAGTTCGGGGGGCGCGAGAAAATAGCGTCCTGGATGAGGCCTGTGACTTCGCCCAATTCGACGTTGATGTAGGGAACGATGACCTTGTAGCCAGCATCAGCCGCCATGTTCACGTCGAAGGGGCTCATGTGCTTCTGCGGCGCGAGCATATGAAGAATAGGAGTTGCGTCGCTCATTGGGTTTAATGCTCCGTTCGTTTTGGATTTCGCAGCGCTTCTATGCGGGCGCCAGTGTTGCGGCCGTGTGCGATAAGGATTTCGAGCCCGTCGCGTTTAGCGTCTTCGTTTAAAGAATGATAGAGGCGTTCTGCCGCTTTCTGGCTATCGACAAAGGCGAACCCGGTCGGCCCCCAGGAGCTTTGTCCGATGCCGGTTGCACCCTGTTCCCGCATGCGCGAAGCGAGATTTCCGACGGCTTTGCTGGTCCATGCGCTACCGCCTTGCTTCGAGGCGAAATGGCCGCCGACGATTTCTTGAATTTCGGTCAAGGCTGAACCGAACGCGGCGAGGTCTTGTTCCTTCAGGCCCGGCACGAGTTTCATCAGGACCAGGTGGCAGATGTGGGCGGCGCTCGACTCGGGAAATGGTGGAAGCCCGGCGAAGGCCGTTACCTCTGCTTCGCCGGAAACGCCGGCATGGCGGGGATCGAGGATCAGCATCACTCGCCAGTCCGGCGGAAAATCGGAGCGCAGCGTTACAGGCGGAGGCCTGTCCGTTTTGCCCTTGCCCCCGTCGATGATGAAGCCGCCCGACGTGAATGCCTCGACTCCGATGCCTGATCGCGCGCCGCGTTCGCCAAGAGTGGCAACGTCCGCAGCTGACAGTTCGCGCCCTTCGATCGCGGCAACTGCCGCGCCGATGGCGAGGGCGAGTTGCGTGCCTGAGCCGAGACCGGCGTGGGCAGGGATAGCTTCAGAGATGTTTATAGCGTAGCCGTGACCGGGCCGTTCTCCGGCGAACTTGCGGAGTAATGCAACGGCGCGCTGGCTTTCGTGTCCGGAGGCTGAATGTTCATCGGCCTTTGCGACCGAGAGGTGGGTACTCGGGCGGTCGATGCTCAAGCCAATGCTTCCGTAGCGTCGCCCCAGGTCCCCGTTCAAATCGAGGAAGCCCAAGTGCAAGCGCGCGGGAGCCGTGACGCGGATCGCGGCAGAGGATGCCGGAAAAGGCCTCACGTAAGACGGTCCTTTCTTGAAAACCGCTGCAGGCATCCGTTTGCTTTCACGGTTGCGGCGGCGGTAGGATTTAAAGAAGCGAGTTGTCCGATAATTGGAGGTCGAGGGCAAGATGAGTGCAGAACGCGAAAAACCGATGGCCGATGCCGATGTTAATGCTTGGCTGGCCGCCAACCTTCCGACCTGGAAGCTCGAGAACGGCTGGATACGCCGCACATACAAGACGGCGAGCTGGAAAGGCACGCTGATGGTCGTCAATACCGTCGGCCATCTTGCCGAAGCGGCGTGGCATCATCCAGATATGACGCTCTCCTATGCTTGGGTCGAGGTTCGTCTCATGAACCATGCGGCCAAGGGCATCACGTCCAAGGATCTCGAATTGGCGAAAAAGATCGAGGAGGTCGTGCATTGGCAGCCGGGCAAAGAGGGCAAGGGTCTCGAAGGCACGCCCACCGGCGATATGCGGTTTGCTTATATCAAGTACGATTGAGCCTGAGGTCCGGAGAGACGTTCAATGGCGAAGGTCGAACGCGCGGAGGCGCAGCTTCGAGCGAGCGAGGGCGTGTTCAATGCCATCCTGGCGCTTGGGACGAACATAGGCAACCGCACCGAAAACATCGAGGATGCGATCCGTCGGTTGACGGCCGACGGATCACTACGGGTGGTCTCGCGGTCAAAGCTTTATCGGTCGGCTCCGTGGGGCGTCACGGATCAGGACTGGTTCGTGAATGCCTGCGTGGCGGTTCAAACCGAGCTTTCGCCGCATGCTCTGCTGAAGCATTGCCAAGCCGTTGAAAACGATATGGGTCGCGTTCGCACGCGCCGGTGGGGCCCACGTATCATCGATGTCGATATCCTGACGTTCCGGGATCTCGAGATCGCTGACCCGGATCTCACCGTTCCGCATCCGCTTATTGCCGAGCGCGCATTCGTGCTGGTGCCGCTCAAGGATGTCGCGCCGGAGCTGACGCTCAATGGCCGGACGATCGAGGAGATGCTCGAGAAGCTCGATACCCGCGAGGTTCAGCCTCTTTAGGAGCCAAGCGATAAGCAAAAGAAAAACGCCGCGCGGACTCTCGTCTGCGCGGCGCTTTCGTCAATCGGCAATCAGACGGTGATTTTTACTTCAGCGTCTTGAGATATTCGATGAGGTTTGCGCGGTCGCCTTCGTCCTTGATGCCGGCGAAGATCATCTTCGTACCGGGGACGTCCTTGGCCGGACCCTGCAGCCACTTGTCGAGAGCTGCTTCGTCCCACGTGATGCCAGAGTTCTTCAGCGCTTCCGAATAGTTGTAACCTTCGACGGTGCCAGCCTTACGGCCAACGAGACCGCCAAGGTGCGGACCAACGCCGTTCTTGTCGACCTGATGGCAGGCTTTGCACTTATTGAAGACCGTCTTGCCTGCATCCGCATCGGCGGACATGGCAGCGGTCGGTACTGCTGCGATCATCGCAATCGCCAGAACCCACTTGCGCATTATATCTTTTCCTTCCCGTTTCGCCTGAGCGGCCTTTTAGAAACGCTCCAACTCATAGCTCAGTCGCAGGAAGTTGCCATTTTTTTTCTGAACCGAAGCCGAACAGAATGCCGCACCGGGTGGGAAAACTTTAGGCGATTACCTTGCACTGCAAGATCTGGCTCAAGCGCCGGATAATCAGTTTCACTCGCCGGCCGTAGCTTTCACGGGGCTCATGCGCCGGTAGACGAACGGCGGAGGTGCGGTGACCCCGCTTTCGGCCTCGGCAGCGGCAACGAATGCCAAATGATGAGGCGAGAGCTTGCAGGCCGGGTCGGTGTTCGTCGGGTCGCCGGTGAAGGCCATGGCCTGGCAGCGGCAGCCGCCGAAGTCGATCTCGGCGCGCGGACAGCCCCGGCACGGTTCCTTCATCCAGCTGGTGCCGCGGTATTTCTGGAACGCCTGACCGTTGAGCCAGATGTCCGCCAGACGCCTGTCTTTGACGTTGTCGAACTCGAGGCCCGGAACCGATTCTGCGGCATGGCAGGGAAGGACGCGGCCCTGCGGGGTGACGTTCATGACGCCACGGCCCCAGCCGCCCATGCAGGGCTTCGGCGTTTTTGCGTAGTAGTCGGGCACGACGAAGTCGAAAACCATGATGCCTTTGAGGCGCTCTTTCGCCTCCTCGACGATCTCGGCGCTCTTCAGAACCTGAGCGCGGGTCGGCATGAGGCTCGCGCGGTTTTTGAGTGCCCAGGCGTAGTATTGGATATTCGCCACCTCAATGCGGCCAGCACCCATTTCGACGGCGAAATTGATGATGTTGGGCAGGTTCTCGATATTGTGCCGATGGATGGGCGCGTTGATGGTGAGCGGCATATCGAATTCGCGCACCCATTTGCCGACTTCGCGCTTCTTCGCGAGGCCGTTCTTGTAGGCGGAGATCTTTTCGGCGTTCGCTTCGTCGACGTCCTGAATTGAAAGCTGGACGTGGTCGAGGCCCAATTCCTTCAGACGCTTCAGGCGATCACGGGTGAGCGTCACGCCCGCGGTGATGAGGTTCGTATAAAGGCCCGCTTTCGCAGCAACCTCGACAATGTCTTCGAGATCCTTGCGAACGGTCGGCTCGCCACCGGAGAGATGGATTTGCAGAATGCCGAGGTCAGCAGCCTGGCGCATCACGTCTTGCCACTGCTCAGTCGTCAGCTCGGTATTGACGCGATCAAGCTCGAGGGGATTTGAGCAATAGGGACACTGCAGCGGACAACGGTGTGTCAGTTCGGCCAGAAGGCCGACGGGCGCGCGGGCGCAAGCCTCGACCAGGGGCTTTTCGGAGAACTGCTCCATCGGTGCTACTTCGTTCATTGACGTCAGCTCCGTTTTACCCAAGTCCTCTAGGCTCTGATTACGCCCTTATCCGAAAGCTCCTGAAGCATGGATATGGTGTCTGCGAGGATCTCTTGCAGCGGCGCGTTGTATTCTTTTGCAAGTTCGGTCGCGATGCCTTCGACCGAGTTGACGCCATCACATCGCTTCAAAATTTCGATGGCTATCGGATCGGGCTCGAATACGCGTTCAGGCGCAAGTACATGCCAGCGGCCTCGTCCGGCGTCGTGCCTGAGCTTAATGTGGGGTGGCAGCGCCGGCTTTGAAGCTGGTACGATGATCACACGTGTGCGATTGGCTTCGGCGTTCATCGATCAGGCCTCAGGACGGAATGCGCCGGGCGGAATGTGTCCGTCGACGTAGGCGTGGTGGAGCGCATCGAGCTGAACCCAAAGCACATTGCATTTGAAGCGGACAGCTTCGACGCACGCTTCCTGCTCTTCCCGCGTCTTGGCGTTCTTCAAGACATACTGGAGCGCGAAGTCGGCGTCGCGAGGCGCCTGGGTCAGGCGGCGCTTGAAGTAGGCCATCACCTTATCGTCGATGAAGTCGTAGTTCTCGAGCATGCCGGCGATACGCTCTTTGTGGATCTTCGGCGCGAAGAGTTCGGTCAGCGATGAGGCAACCGCGATCGTCAAAGGCTGTTCACGGACGAACGTGACGTAGGATTCGACGGCGAAGACTGTCGCCGGCAGCGCGCCGCGTCGCGAGATCACGTAATCGCGGTCGAGGCCGAGCCCGTCCGTCAAGATTAGCCAGCGTTCGATGCCGCCCGGTTCGTCCGGCAGAAGACCGTCGTGGTCGAGAATGCGGTGCATCCATTCACGGCGCAGCTCGCGGTCGTAGGCGCGGCTGATGAGAGCTGCGTCCTTCCGAGGGACGGCGGATTGATAACAGAAGCGATTGAGAGCCCAGGCCTGGACTTGACCCTTATTCAGCTTGCCGCCGTGCAGCATGTGATGGAAGGGGTGCAGATCGTGATAGCGCTCCGGTCCGACGGCGCGAAGCGCGGCTTCGAATTCCGCGGTCGACATCGGGGGCTCGTTGCCACGACGCTCGGCGTTTTTCTTTTCGAGACTGACTGGGCTCATAGGCGCACCTCCATGCCGTCGAAGCCGACTTCCCATCCGGATGCGTCGACAACTTTACGGGCTTCTGAGTTCTCGTCCAGGATCGGGTTTGAATTGTTGATGTGAACGTAGATCCGGCGCTTCACATTGAGCGGGCGCAATGCGGAAATCGAGCCATCGGGGCCGGAAACGGAGATATGGCCCATGCGCTTGCCTGTTTTGTTCAACAGGCCCTGGGTCAGCATTTCGTCGTCTTCGAACAGGGTGCCGTCCAGAAAGAGCAGTTCGGCGTTGCGGATCCTGGCGGCGAGCGGTTCGTCGATCTCGGCGACGCCTGGGATGTAAAAGAACGATTTGCCGGTTTTGGCGTCGGTGATTTTGAGGCCGATGGTGTCGCCATCACGGCTGCCGAAATTGCCGCTGGCGTCGCCTTTTTCGAGGAACAGGGCGACCTTGCCCGGTACGGCAAAGGCTTCGACGACGAGGCCCAAATCGACGCCGCCGCCTTCGAGGCGCGTCGGCACATTAAGTTCGAATTGGAGGCGACGGACTTTGTCTCTGGCGAGAACTTCGAAGACGGAATTCGATTCCAGCGTCGCGAGAACGCGGTCGGCGGCGTAGATCGAGAATGGCTGGCCTTCGCGGAGGCTCAGGAGGCCGGTGATGTGATCGACGTCGGCGTTGGTCAGAACCACGGCCTTGATCGGCGAATTGCGGAGCGCTCCGTCTTTCACGGGCTGCAATTCCGGTGTTTCGTTGATCTGCTGGCGAATATCGGGGGAGGCGTTCAGCAATACCCAATTCACGCCGTCAGCACTGACGGCGAGTGAAGATTGCAGTCTTGGCCTATATCCCGCCACTCCGGCTCTCACGCTCGCGGAGTGAAAGCCATTGCAATTCCATTGCGGAAATCCACCCCCAGCGGCGGACCCGAGCACTTTGATGATCATGTGAGCTTATGTGGTTGCGCCAACGGGTTGCCGAAGTCCGGAGCGCTCTCAGTTCTTCGGGAGTAAACGGCTGCGGCGGCCGATGATGCATCGACCGCCGCGCCGGTGTCTCACAAATCTTGCGAGACCGAAGACTTCATCGGTTAGATGAGGTCGATCTCGGCCGGCAGGTAGCTCGTGACCTCAAGGCCAACTTCCTGCTCGCGCACTGCGGGTTTGGTCCAGATCTTCATGGTGTTTCCTCCAAAAGCGGTAAACTGCTTACGTTCCTTGCAGACCCCGCCGAGGGCCCACCAGACCGGTGCAGACACTTTTCATGTGCCGCCCCAATCTGCGGATCAACCTCTTAAAGTCAAGGTTGGATTCCGTGTCACCCTGTACAGATCATGTTCGGGGTCTGCTTTTCAAATCAATGCGCTTCACGTCTGCGTGTGATTGATTTGACCGCTCTTTGGGGATCGATCATCCGGACGCGTGGCGCCCACGGAGTGCATACTTTCGGGGGCGATCTGCAACCTGAGATTTCCTGCGCTGGCGGATCTGTAATGTTGGAAAATTATTCTTATGTTTGGGTGCTCTGCCGCAGGGTAGTAGAAGATTGTTCTAATATGGCGTATGAAATCGGCCTCGGCGGCGTGACGTCCGACTTTCTCGGCCAGCTGTTAAGACATGACTATTTATAATGCCGCGTGGGTCGCACGGCCGCTCGGCATGTTTTGGGCTTTTCCCGGGCTGAGAGGCGCGCTACGCCCGCGCCTTGAACGCCGGGCCCGACGCCCTGACGAGGAGAGCTTTGAGTGACCGCGACCCCTCTACTTCCGCGCAACGCGCCTTTTCTGCCGGAAGACATTGAACTGTTGAACAAAGTGGTTGCGCGGACAACTCCGCAGCAGCGCTCGTGGCTCGCCGGCTTTTTCGCTGGTTTCGAGGCCGCGCAGAGCGGTGGCTTGGCCCAGCCAGTTCCTGCATCGAAACCGCGTGCTCCGCTCACAATTCTCTATGCGAGTGAAAGCGGTAATTCCGAAGCTCTTGCGTCGAAGGCAAAGAAGGCTGCCCAGAAGCACGGTCTCGACGCCAAAGTCTTCGATATGGCGGACGCCGACATGGCGCTGCTCGCCAAGGCCAAGAACATTCTCGTGTTTGCGGCGACATGGGGCGAGGGCGATCCTCCGGCACGTGCCGTCGATTTCTATCAATCGCTGATGAGCGATGCGGCGCCTCGTATCGATGGCGTCAAATTTGCGGTGCTGGCGCTGGGCGATACGGCCTATGCGCAATTCTGCGCGACCGGCAAAGCCATCGATCAGCGTCTTGAAGAACTGGGTGGTGTGCGGACATTCGATCGCGTCGATCTCGATCTCGACTATGCGAAAAAGGCAGCGGAATGGACGGAAGGTGCGCTCGCCAAGCTCGCGCCGGAAGACACGGCGGCTGGCGGCACGGTCGTGCATGTCGATTTTGGTGGCGCGTTCCCGCAGGCTGATGATGACGAGCCGAAGTACACGGCGGAGCATCCGCTCGAGGCCGAGATCTCGGCGCTCGTCAATTTGAACGGCAGCGGTTCGACACGCGAAACGTGGCATGCGGAATTCGCGTTCGACGATCCGGCATTCACTTACCAGCCGGGCGACGCCGTCGGGCTGATGCCGGAAAACGATCCGGCACTTGTCGACGACCTGTTGCAGACGGTCGGCCTCGGCTCGGACGCAGCGCTGCTTCTGAAGCTGCAGAAATCTTATGACGTCACGACGCTGTCGCGTGCGCTTGTCGAGAATTACGGGAAGCTGACGGGCCGCGCTGACGTCAAGGCGCTGCTCGAAGGCGAGGCCTATGCGAAGTTTGCGTCCGACCGGCAGCTGATCGATCTTTTCCTCGCCTATCCGGAAAAGCTCACTCAGGAACAGTTGACGGGGCTTTTGCGGCCGTTGCCGGGAAGGCTCTATTCCGTCGCATCGAGTTTGAAAGCGCATCCGGGGGAAGCGCATCTGCTCGTCGGCGCGGTTCGGTGGAAATCGCATGGCCGCGTGCGCAAGGGCGTCTCATCGACGTTCCTCGGCGAGCGCCGCAAGATCGGGCAAACGGCGCGCATCTACGTCAAGCCGAACCGGCATTTCCGTCTGCCGGCTGACGGGCATACGCCAATCATCATGATCGGTGCGGGTACGGGCGTCGCGCCCTATCGCGCCTTCGTGGAGGAGCGCGTTGCAAGTGGCGCCAAGGGTAAGAGCTGGCTCTTCTTCGGCGAGCGGAACTTCACCAACGATTTTCTCTATCAGCTCGAGTGGCAGGATTATCTGGCGTCCGGCGACCTGACGCGCATTGACGTTGCATTCTCGCGCGATCAGCCGGAAAAGATCTACGTCCAGCAGCGTATCTGGGAGAGGCGCGCGGACATCAACGCGTGGCTACAGGAAGGTGCGCATATCTACGTCTGCGGCGACGAGAAGGGCATGGCGAAAGACGTCGATGCCATGCTCGTCAAAGTTATTGCCGAGCCCTTGAAGGGCGACGAAGAAGCGGGCCGGGCGAAGCTCAAGGAGCTGACGAAAGCCGGCCGCTACCAACGCGACATCTACTAATTCAATTGCACGAAATCCCTTCGCAGCCTCGAGGCCGAAGGGAGCCGGGGAATACGACATGACCGACAAGCGATCGAAAAACGAGATCATCAAGGAGCATAGTCATCAGCTGCGCGGTACGCTGGCTGAGGGGCTGCTCAAAGTTGAAACAGGCGCCATCGCGGAAGACGATCAGCAGCTGATCAAGTTCCACGGCTCCTACATCCAGGACGATCGCGACGTTCGCGGCGAGCGGGGCAAGAAGAAGCTCGAGAAGGCTTACTCCTTCATGATCCGCCTGCGCATTCCGGGCGGCGTCGTGACGGCGAAGCAATGGATCGGCCTCGATACCATCGCGAGCACGTATGCCAACGGCACCATGCGGCTGACGACGCGCGAGACGTTCCAGTATCACGGCGTCATCAAGTCGAACCTGAAACGCACGATGCAGGCGTTTAACGACATCTGTCTCGATACGCTGGCTGCTTGCGGCGACGTCAATCGCAACGTGATGACGGCCGCCAATCCGTATCTGTCGAAGGCACACCGGCAGGCCTACGATCTCGGCAAGGCGGTCAGCGAGTACTTGCTCCCGAAGACGGGCGCCTATCACGAGATCTGGCTCGATGGTGAGAAGGTCGAGGACGCGTCGCGGGCTGCGAAGAAGGACGAGGAGCCGATCTACGGCGTCCATTACCTGCCGCGCAAATTCAAGATCGTCGTGGCGGTGCCGCCGGATAACGACGTCGATATTTACGCGCACGATCTCGGTTACATCGCGGTGGTCGAGAAGGGCGAACTCGTCGGGTGGAACATCACCATTGGCGGCGGCATGGGGATGACCCACGGCGACGTCAATACGTTTCCGCGCACTGCCGATCTCCTCGGCTTCTGCAAGCCGGATCAGGCGATCGCGGTGGCCGAGAAGGTCGTGACCGTTCAGCGCGATTGGGGCAATCGCGAGAACCGCGCACGCGCGCGTCTGAAATACACGATCGAAGATCGCGGACTCGACAATTTCCGTGACGAAGTCGAGAAGCGTCTGGGATTCAAACTCGAGAAGGCGCGGCCGTTCAAGTTCACCGGCACGGGCGACAAGATCGGCTGGCGGCAGACACTCGATGCAAAGAAAGCGTCGGACAAGGCTTGGCATCTGACGCTGTTCGTCGAGAACGGACGTATCAAGGATAAGCCCGGCTATGCGCTGAGGTCAGCGCTTCGCGAGATTGCCGAACTCGGTATTTGCGATTTCGTATGCACCGCGAACCAGAACGTCATTCTCGCGAACGTTGCCACGAAGGCCAAGCCGAAGATCGAAGCAATCTTCAAATCGCATGGTGTTTCGCTCGACGTATTGTCGGGGCTTCGGCGGAATGCGATGTCGTGCGTGGCGCTGCCGACGTGCGGTCTGGCGCTCGCGGAGGCCGAGCGTTTCCTTCCGGATCTCGTCACTGCGCTTGAGGATAGCCTCGACAGGGCCGGTCTCAAGGATGACGACATCGTCATTCGCATGACGGGCTGCCCGAACGGCTGCGCACGGCCGTATCTCGCGGAGATCGGCCTCGTTGGCCGCAATCCGGGTCTGTACAATCTTTATCTCGGCGCGGCGTTCAACGGCTCGCGGCTTTCCAAGCTGTATGCCCAGGACGTCGATAAGCAGCGCATCGTTTCGCTGCTGGAGCCGCTGTTCATCGCCTATTCGAAAGAGCGTGAAGACGGCGAGCACTTCGGCGACTTCGCGATACGTTCGGGAGTCGTGCAGGCGACGCCAGCCGGCAATCAGTTCCACGCCGATGTGAAGTTGGTTTAGGAGCCCCAAACCGTTTTTTTCGTCATCCCGGCGAAGGCCGGGATCCATCCAAGCCTGACCCTAGCGAAGAACAGAAGCCAGGACGGATCCCCGCCTGCGCGGGGATGTTGTTCTGCGGGGGGCTTTTCTCGGTCAACTATAGTTTCTGCGCGAGCTGGTAAGCGGCGAAGCAGAGGATCAGCGCCAGGAAGTTGCGAAGCAGCCAACCGGGCAAGAGGCCGGTGAGGCGCGAGCCGATGGCGATGCCGGGGATCGAGCCGACGAGCAGCAATCCGAGAAGCGCGAAGCTCGTATTGCCAATCGACATGTGACCGAGGCCGGAGATCAGCGTCAGCGGCACTGCGTGGACGATGTCCGTGCCGATCAGGCGGCGGGTTCGGAGCGTCGGGTAGAGCAGCGTCAGAATGACGACGCCGATCGCGCCTGCGCCGACCGACGTCAGCGTGACGATCGATCCGAGTGTGAGCCCTAATAGCAATGTTGGCAGATGACGGACTTTGATCTCAGCCGGTTCGCTGACGTTTGTATGGCCCCGAACAACGGACGGGTAGATCAGGATTGCGAGCGAACTCAGCACGAGCGCGGCGACAAGCGCTCTCTCGATGAATTGCGCAAGCGCTGCGGTGTCGGGATCGAGCATGTGCAAGACGGCGAGCATCGCGAGCGAGCCCGGTACGCTTCCCATCGCAAGCCAGCCGACAAGCCGCCAGTTGACGTTACCGAAGTTGTGGTGCGGCCAGGCGGCGGACGCCTTGGTGATCGACGCGAAGAGTAGGTCGGTGCCGACGGCCAATGCGGGCGGCACGCCGATGCTCGTGATCAGGAACGGGGTCATCAGTGAGCCGGCGCCGACACCCGTCATTCCGACGAGGAAGCCGACGACGAAGCCGCCCGAAATCACCATGGGCCAGAGGGTGCTCAGATCGAAGTCGGGCATAGGATTCCGTGGAGTAGTTGACGGACTGACCTACGCGAGATCCCTCAGTTCCGCAATTGCGGATTTCCAATCTTTATAACGGAGAGATTAATCGCAGCGCGTTCCATCTGCCTACGGCGACACTGCTTCGGCGGCGAGCTGATGCCGCGTGCGCAAACTGAGGAAGCCGCCTTGAATGTGCCGCGCTGTGGAAGCCGGGGCTTAAAGCCCCGGGTCCATGCCGTCATCGATTGGCGGTGGCGGCTCGATGGCGACCGAGACGCCCGCTGCGCGGAGAATGATCGCCACTTCGTTGGCTCGGCGCATGAACTCTTCGCGATCTCTCGACCCCATCGACAGGTCGCGATTGAGACCGTTGGCGAGCATGTCGCGCTTCAGCACGAAATGACCTTCGGCAGGCTTTTCCGCCTTGGAATTGACTGACGTTGCAACGCCGCCCGCCATCGTCGCGCCCGTTATGGAATCGACGAGCAGCAGCGTTCCGGTTTCCGGAGTCTCGGTGAACACATCGATCGCGGCGGCACGGCCGAGCGAGATTTTTGCGATGGCGATATCGTTCGCACCGCAGCCTCGCGCTGGGCGCGATGCCATCGTTTCGAGATCGAGAAGCGCCTTGATCTCGATGTTCGAGACGGGAACGAGATCAGTCGAGGTTCGCAAGAGGTAACCGGCCGTCGGGCTGAATTCGTCTTCCGACAGCCAAACAAAACGGGCTTCTACGGTCTGTGCTGCGACAGGGCGCATCTCGGGAGCGGAGAGCACGGCGCCGCGCGATACGTCGATATCGACATCGAGCTGCAGCGCGATCGCCTGACCGGCCGAGGCGCTTTGAAGATCTCCGTCCATCGTTGCGATGCGGATAACCTTGCCGCTTGCGTTGCTCAGCGCATCAACGACAACGTCGCCGACTTTGACCGATCCGGATGTGACGGCGCCAGCGAGGCCGCGGAAATCCTGACCATCGCGCAATACGGTCTGCACGGGAAAACGAAACACGGAGCCAGCTTCGCTGACGCGGCTCGGCGTCGTCTCCAGGTGCTGGATCAACGTCGGGCCGGTGTACCAGGACATGTTGTCGGATGCCGTCGAGACGTTGTCACCGAAGACGGCCGACAGCGGGATCGCGGTTGCGTCCCAGAAATTGAATTTCCAGCACAGCGTGCGGAAATCGGCTTCGATCTTGCGGAAGACGTCTTCGGACCAGCCGACGAGGTCCATCTTGTTGACCGCGAGTACGACGTGCTTCACGCCGACGAGATCGAGGATCGCGGTGTGGCGCTTCGTTTGCTTCTTTACGCCCGAGCGTGCGTCGACGAGCACGATGGCGACGTCAGCGTGCGATGCGCCCGAGGCCATGTTGCGCGTGTACTGCTCGTGGCCGGGGGAGTCGATGATGACGAAGCGGCGCTTTTCGGTATCGAAATACTTCCACGCGATGTCGATCGTTATGCCTTGCTCGCGCTCGGCGACGAGGCCGTCGAGAAGCATCGAGAAGTCGGGGAGATCGGTGCCGGCGGCCTTGCGGCCCGAGCGGCGCACGTTCTCGCGCTGATCTTCGTAAAGATCGGATGCGTCCCAGAGCAGGCGACCGATCAGGGTCGATTTGCCGTCATCGACTGAACCACAGGTCAGCAGATGTGTGATGCCGCCAAGCTCGCGCACCAGATTGGGCACGACTTCGAGATGCGGCTGAGCCTTCTGCGCGGGCTCCTGTTTATGCAGCGCGTGCACCGACATCAGAAATAGCCTTCCTGCTTCTTCTTTTCCATTGCGCCGACCTGATCGTGATCGATCAGACGGCCCTGTCGTTCCGAGGTCTGCGCGTTGATCGTTTCGGCGACCACGGCTTCAATCGTGTCGGCGTCGGATTCGACGGCAGCGGTCAGCGGATAATCGCCGAGCGTGCGGAAACGGATCTTGCGCATCTCGACTTTTTCGCCGTCGCGCGGCTGCAGACGTTGGTCGTCCTGCATCAGGATCTGACCGTCGCGGACGATGGTTGGCCGTTCGGCGGCGTAATAGAGCGGTACGACTTCCAGCTTCTCGCGCAGGATGTAACGCCAGACGTCCTTTTCGGTCCAGTTCGACATCGGGAAGACGCGCACGGTCTCGCCGGTTCCGAGGCGGCCATTCAACAGGTGCCACATCTCGGGCCGCTGCCTGCGTGGGTCCCAGCGATGGCCGGCGGCGCGGAACGAGAAGACGCGCTCCTTCGCACGGCTTGCTTCCTCGTCGCGACGGGCGCCGCCGAAAGCCGCATCGAAGCCGTACTTGTCGAGGGCTTGTTTCAGCGCCTGCGTTTTCAGAACGTCGGTGTGGATCGAGGGGGCGTGATCGATCGGATTGATGCCGCGCTTGATGCCGTCCTGGTTGGTGTGGACGATCAGCTCCAGGCCGAGTTCGCGGGCCGTGCGATCGCGAAATGCAATCATGTCTCGGAACTTCCACGTCGTGTCGACATGGAGCAGCGGGAAAGGCACGGGCTGCGGATAGAAGGCCTTGCGTGCGAGGTGCAGAAGGACCGTCGAATCCTTGCCGATCGAATACATCAGCACGGGCTTGCGGAATTGCGCCGCCGCTTCGCGGAAGATGTGAATGCTTTCGGATTCGAGCAGATCAAGATGCGAAGGCGATGCCGTCATGCGGCGTTGTCCTTTGGTTCAAATCCAGGGTCTTCGGACTGCGTATGAAGTCCGCATTCCTTGCCGTTCTCATTTTCCCACCACCAGCGACCGGCGCGGATGTCCTCGCCCGGCGCAATGGCGCGCGTGCACGGCTGGCAGCCGATCGAAGGGAAGCCTTTGGCGTGCAGCGCATTGATGGGAATTTTGTTGGCGGCAACGTAGTCTTCGAGCTGAGGCAGCGTCCAATCGGCGATGGGGTTCAGCTTGATGAGGTTCTGTGCCGGATCGTAGCTCGCGAACGGGACATGCGAGCGGCCCTGCGATTGCTCGCGGCGAAGGCCAGTCAGCCAACCGGCCGCGCCCTTGAGCGCGCGATTGAGCGGACGCACTTTGCGAATTTCGCAGCATGCCTTTCGTGCGTCGACGGAATAGCGAAAGCCGTAGATGCCGTCGTTCGAGACCAACTCCTCGACCTCGGTCGCATCTGGGAACATCACGCGGATCTTGATGCCGTACTTGCCTTCGGTGTCGAAGAGGGTGTCGAGCGTCTCGGGAAAGTGGCGGCCGGTATCGAGCGTGAAGATGTCGATGTTCGTATCCGTCGAGGCAATAGCGTGCGTGATCGCCTGATCCTCGATGCCGAGGCTGGTCGAGAAGGCGATTGTACCCGCCAGTGCGGAACGGATGGCGGCGAGACGCTCCTCGAGCGTCGTCAAACCCGCGAGCTTGCGGTCAAGCTCCGCGGCGGCGGCATGCTGCGGGCCAGAATGGTCATCGGCCCTCGTTCCGCCGGGAGCGGACGCGGGCGCTTCGAACAACGTCATGGATCCTCCAGAGACGGCCTACATAAGGGTAAATCATTCTCCTGAGAAGCCTTATTGATAAATAAGAATAGGATATTATTCCTCGTTCTAAGTCCGGAAGACGTTTTTCTCACTGTCCCGGTGCGTAGAACTCCAGTGCGGGAAACGCTGCGACAGGCTGTGCCCAGGGGCGCGCGTCGCGGCCCCTTTCAAGCCCAACCACCATTCCGGGGGGCTCTACAATTCGGCCCTATTCGGTCTCGGCCGTTGCCAGCCACGCGAGCAATCCGTTTGCGGCTCGCGTCGCCGTCGCGAAGGTTGCCTGCAACAGATAGCCTCCGGTCGGCGCTTCCCAGTCGAGCATCTCGCCTGCTGCAAACAAGCCGGGATGGTCCTTGACCATCAATTCGTCAGTGAGGGCGAGCCAGCCTATGCCGCCTGCGGTCGAGATGGCGCGGTCGATGGCAGCAAGGCCGGTGATCGTGAGGGGAACCGACTTGATGCGCGCCGCCAGTGCGTCCGCTCCTTCGGGAAGGCTTGCGCCTCCTTCACGCACCAGCGCGAGAGCGGGTGGGTCAAGGTGTGCTGCCTTCCGCAAAAAGTTCGTCAGCGTCTCCTTACCCCGTGGCTTTGCCAAGCGTTCGGCCAAGACAGAATGTTCGATGTCCGGTTTCAGATCGACGGAGAGCGTGACGCTTTGGTGGGCGCGAAGCGCGGCGCGGAGGTTAGGTACAAGCGCGTAAATCGCGCCGCCTTCGAGGCCGGTACGCGTCACGATCGCTTCGCCTCGCGTTGTGATGCCTTCGAAGGTCAGCGCGATGCGCTTCAATGCGGTGCCTTCGAAGCGTGACCGGAAGATCTCGGACCATTCGATGAGCACACCGCAGTTGGCGGCTCCGAGAGGCGTCACCGGAATTCCAGCACTCTTGAACGTCTCCACCCAATGGGCATCCGAGCCGAGTTTCGGCCAGCTTGCTCCGCCAAGTGCGAAGAGCGTGGCGTCCGGCCGGATTGCGATCGGGCCTTCGGGGGTTTTGAAAGAATGGCCGCCTTCCGCCGTGAATCCGGTCCAACGGTGGCGCGTTTTGATGACGACGCCGAGTTCGTTCAGCCGGCGCAGCCATGCGCGCAGAAGCGGCGAGGCTTTCATTGCGCGCGGGAATACGCGGCCGCTCGAGCCAATGAACGTTTCAGCGCCGAGGCCGTTCGCCCAGTCGATGAGGGCGGAAGGTGGAAAGGCTTCGACCGCGGTTCGAACCTTTTCTGCTGCCGCGCCGTATCGCGGCAGAAAGTTTTCGATCGGCTCGCTATGCGTGAGATTCAGGCCTCCGCGTCCAGCCAGGAGAAACTTGCGGGCGGGCGAGGGCATACGCTCGTATACCGTCACGCGATGTCCGGCCCGCGCGATGATCTCGGCCGCGAACAGGCCCGCCGGGCCCGCTCCGACGACTGCAACATCTTTGACTGCAACGTTTTGGGCGGTCATGTCCGGAGCGATCACCACGTGCCCGTGTTCGGCATCGATGCCCACGGTTCCTGTGGCGGCAAGGGTGCGCCCTTCTGCAGAAACTCGATCGAGACGAGGTCGGGCGAGCGCACGAACGCCATGTAGCCGTCGCGCGGCGGCCTGTTGATCGTGACGCCAGCTGCCTGCAGCCGTTCGCAGGTGGCATAGATGTCGTCCACGGCAAATGCGAGGTGGCCGAAGTTGCGGGCTGATCCGTAATCTTCGGGATCCCAATTGTAAGTGAGCTCGATCATCGGCGCCTTTTCGGTCTTGGCGCGCGCTTCGTCCTCGGGGGCGGCGAGGAAGATCAGAGTGAAGCGGCCCTTCTCGCTTTCCGTGCGGCGGATTTCTTTCAGCCCGAGCGCGTCACAGTAGAACTTCAGGCTCGGTCCGAGATCCTTGATGCGAACCATCGTGTGCAAGTAGCGCATCGCTCACCTTTCATTCGAAATTGCGAGGTTGTTGCAGAATGTCAGCGGCAAAGAAGCCTCGCTGTGACTGCATGCGCTGCAGCTCTGCCACAGTGGGGCATGAAACGTCTCGCGGCACCGAGTCGCCGTAACTCGGATTTTTGCTCTGCTGTGGATTAACACGGAAGTATTCTGCTTCGGCGTTCGTGTTCGTTGCTCGGAAGCTCATGAGAATCAAGCCGAGATGAGCGAATCACTTCGATGCTGATTCGCAGTGCAAAAACTTATGCACGCGTGTGGAGGAATTTCTCGGAGAAGTGCGCGCCGCTGCGCTCCCAATCGAAACTGGGGATGAATCATAACTACGTTTTTTTGCGCGTTTTCATTGGCTTAATATGGGGGACGCGATGTGGATTGATGCACCACAACCCATGGTCAAGGGGGCGGTGCCAAAATATTGTCCCTAGTTCCGGGCAGAGCCGGTGTTATGGTTTCCGTCGTTGCGCAGTTGCGTCTCAGTGTTCGGTTCTGAAGAGGGCTCTTCCAGAACAGGATGCAACGACGAAACCGCGGAACAATGGTTATCGTTTGACGCACAGTATACGCGGGGTAAGCAAGTATGGGGGATATTAAACGTCCCGGGCTATCGGAATATTTCGAAGCGGGCCCAATTGGTCCCGAAGCGCTCGACGACGCGGCAGCCGAAGTTTTCGAGGTTGCCGGAACAATCAAATGGTTCGATGCTTCGAAGGGCTACGGTTTCATCGTTCCTGACAATGGCCTGCCGGACATACTTCTTCACGTCACCTGCCTCAGAGCCGGTGGATTTCAGACCGCTTACGAAGGCGCTCGCCTTCACTGCGAAGTCCTCAAGCGGCCGAAAGGCATGCAGGCATTTCGCATTCTCAGCATGGACGAAAGTTCGGCCATTCATCCGTCGCAGCTTCCGCAGCGTACCCACGTTGTCGTGCAGCCTGAAAGCGATTGGTGCCGCGCTTACGTCAAATGGTTCAATCGGGTACGCGGTTTCGGGTTCCTGACCCGCGGCGAAGGCACGCCCGATATCTTCTGCCACATGGAAACGCTGCGCCGCTTCGGGTTCACTGAGCTTCGGCCGGGCCAGATCGTCCAAGTCCGTTGGGGCTATGGATCGAAGGGCTGCATGGCTGCTGAACTCAGGCCGGATGGTGTGCCGACGGGGCTGCCATCCCGTAACTGACGCGGGACAGATGGCGACAGTCATGTCGAGTTCGACGAAGGGGGCCGCGATTTGCGTGGCCCTTTTTATTTTGGCGCCGCTGTTCGCAGCCGGCTGGCCGTTGATGAATTCCCTGATTGATCTCGTGCCGGCCGCCTACGCAAAAATGCGTCAGGACAAGCTGGCGATCGTTTCCGCGCAGGGCGGGGCCGAGCACACGTTCACAATCGAAGTCGCGTCCACTGAACAGGAGAAGGCGGTGGGCCTCATGTTCCGCACGGTCCTGGCCGACGGAGAAGGGATGCTTTTTCCCTATACAGCCGAGCGCAGTTTGCAGATGTGGATGCACAACACGTATATCCCGCTCGATATGCTGTTCGTTCGTGCCGATGGGACGATCGCGCGGATCGAGGAAAACGCTGAGCCGCTGTCGGATCGGGTCATCTCGTCTGGTGCGCCGGTTCTCGCCGTGCTGGAAATTCCGGGGGGCGCGTCATCGCGGCTCGGCATCAAAGCCGGCGACAAGGTGCGCTATCCGATTTTCTCAGGGGTGAGCGGGCAGTAAAAGCCCGATGCCGCACCCCTTTCGCGGCGCGTGACTTGACCTTCATAGTCGAAACCGGCAGATGAGAGCTGTGTCGGGGCGTAGCTCAGCCTGGTAGAGCATCTGCTTTGGGAGCAGAGGGTCGCGTGTTCGAATCATGTCGCCCCGACCAATACTTAACCGCGGATCCTCACATTCTAGATTAAGTGGGGGTAGCGACTGGGGTAACATCCCAGCCTAAACGTTGACGGTGGGAGCCAGCAGGCGCTGGGCATTTAATCGCGCTTTTGCGATGAATCGGGTGCCAGCGATCTCGACGATCTCAATCCCAGTGCGCTTGAATAGCTCGGCCAGCTCGAGGCCGATCGTTCGCACGGGGAACGGTTCTTGACCCACTGCGCTACACCACTCGACGTAGGCGCCATGTAGCTTCACGACCGGTGTATCGATGTCTGCCGGCTCGAGCACATCCCTCGCGAAGCGGAAGGCGTGTTCTTTTGCGGTGGGCGCTGGGAATGGCAGCCGCATCTCATCGACGTCCACTTCCTCCGCCTTTGCCGGCGTCCTCCGAATGCATAGCGCCGGCTTGCCGGTGCGCGCCCCGAATGCGATGAGCGCGGCACCGAGGCCATTGATGGCCAAAGAGCGAAGCGCCGCGGCAACGAGATCGAGAGTGGCGTCGTCGACATGCAGGCGATCGGCCAGCGGCGCGGCAGATCGCGGCGGGGGAATCGCGGCCAGAGCCGACCGCGCGGCTTCCAGGTCGCGCTGGGCATCAGCCTTCGCACCCTCGAGCAGGATCCGGCATTCACGACGACAACCTGGCTTGGCTGCTTCACTGATTGCCGCGCCATCGGCGGCGAGCTTTGCCTCTTCGGCTGCGTCCAGCCGTGCACGGGCCGCTAGCCGCGCTTGCTCGGCATCACGAACGGGGCCAGCTATCGCGTCTCGAGCCGCAATGGTAATTTCCGAAGTTGTCAGCACCGCATAAAGCTCGCCGCAGAGCAGAGCTATCGCGAGAACGATAGCGAGCATCCAACTGCCGTCACGCAGGCTCACACCAACGCACACGCTTCCGGTGCAAAGCCCGAGCGCGACGGCGATCTGAAGCGGAGCGGTCGGCGATGCATAGCCGCCGGTCGAAAGTATAGCCACGTGTGCCATCGCTCCGATAATCGAGCAGCCGACAAAAACGGCGAGACCACGCAGTATCATTCGGCCCCCTTAAATCCCTTGCGCTTCGCCAAGGCCGCGACGGCCTCTTCGAGCATGTCGGCGATCGAAACACCCATTGATGCCGCTAACCCCGCGGACTGCGCTTTGAAGGCCGGCGTGCACCGAAAATTCATCTGCACCGAACGAGCGCGCCCACCGCGCGACCTTTGACCTTCGGTAGCTGACGCCCGCCGCTCAGCGGCGCTGCGCTTCTCGATCTTAGTCGTCGTCGCAAATCGCGATGCCTCAAAGAGGCTAGCGAATTCTGCTTCGTCCTCGATTGATGATGTCATCAAGCTGCACCCCGCTTTGCCTTCGTTGCCTTTTGCGCGGCGGATTTGATCTCTTTCCAGAGCGTATCGATTTCGGCAGCCGCGGCCGGGTCCCTTTCAGGACCGGTTTTGCCGCGGGTCATCGCAGTTACGAATGCTGCGCGTTGACTGATTAGAGTGTTCGCGATCGGAACATTATTTGAAAAGAGAGTGCTGCGCGCATCCTCGACGAGTTTGTCCTTACTTCCGCTGCGGCATGCGTTCAGGACGATGAAGAACGGCGTATCGTTGTCCATGCAAAGCCGGACCGCATCTTGCGACGCCAGCAAATCGAGGCCGCTGGCGCGCATGGGGACAACGACAAAGTCACTTGTTTTGATCGCGTCCTCGGTGACGGCAAGCGCACCCGGTGGACCGTCGAGAAACACCCAGTCCCAGCCGGTCAGCTCCAGAGCTTCAGCTGCATCAGACGCTCGATCAGCTCCGGTGAACAAGGTGGGATTCGGCGGTCCGCCTCGCCGCTTCCACCAGTCACCGACAGAGTCCTGAGGATCCAAGTCCACAATACAGACGCGCTTGCTCTCTTGCGCCGCACGAACCGCAATGGCGGCGCATAGCGTGGACTTTCCCACGCCGCCCTTGGAATTCAAAAAACCAACGATGATCATCGCACCCTCGTGGCTATGCCTAGCCAATGTATAGCGAAATGCATTGTCATTGTCAAATGCCTAGTCATTTATAATGCCTATGCATGAGTAATGCATAGGCTTTACAAAGGGACAGCGACGGGCGCCGCCTCGAGAGAACCCGGAGGGGCAATCGCAAGTGTGCGTCCTGGCGAGCGATCGTCCGTCGTGGGATGAGGCTAAGAGCGCGCTCTCCCGAATGACGGACAGTCTTGACGAATCGCTCAAAAAAACTGACAAACATTCCCGGCTTATTGCGCCTTCTGGCAAGAGCGCTCCCCTAAAACCCCCGTATTTACTGGCGTTCTGAAAGCCACGTTTCAGCGCTGGCAGACTTCGTCATGCAACTCGCAATGAACAGGCTCGCAATCGCGGGCCTTTTTCGCGTGCGCATTTCCCGGACGATTCCCGGAAATGAAAACGCCTCCGCCCAGCCATCGCGCTGGGCTTTTTCACATCCAGAGAAGGAGACGGAAATGAAAACAGCCATCACGCGCATTGTCCCTCCCGGCCTCATCGGCATGATCCACGTCGCCACGGCATGTGAATGGGTGGGATGTAACGAGCGGACGCTCAAGCGCTACGAGGCGGACATCAATCACCCGTTCCCGCCGCGGAAAAAGTTCGGGAGGTGTTGCTACTACTCCGAAGCCGCCGTCCGCCGTTGGCTCGCGGATCGTCTGGGTATCGCCGCCTAGCGGCGTCTTGAGAGCACCAGGTCCAACGAGGATGTTCAGATGACCGTCAAACTCAGCGAGCTTCGTGTCACGTCGACGTTCGAAGCCGGCCAGTACAAGGCCGGCATGGATCAGAAGGTGGCTGCGGACGCGGCTGGCACCGCCTCAAGCGAAAAGCTCGGGGCGGCCACCACGCAAACCTATCAGAAAATCAGCCAGTCCGGCGCCGTCCTGGACCGCCTTGGCAAGCAGTACGTCGCGGGCTACGCGGCGACGGCGAAATTCGATCAGGCCATCCGCATGCTCGGCCGCGGTCTCGAAACCGGGAATGTGACGATCGCCGAGGCCGGCGTGATTTTGGACGGCATCTACGGCAAGTTCGGGAAGACTGCGGACAGCGCCGCGGCGCTCGCCGCCGGATACACGCAGCTCGCCGATGTGATCTCGCAAAAGAGCCAACAGATCAGCACGTCGACGGCGCTCGTCGCTCGCTCGCTAGCCTCGGTAGCGGCGGGCATGTCTCAGGCGGGCAAGGGGTCGCTAGCGCTGAACGAGGCCAACGCGCGTCTCGTCAGTGGGATGGCGGAGTTCGGAAAGCAGCTGAAAGCCACGGACGCGGCGCTCGTCGACGTCGCCGCTGGAATGTCTCTCTATGGCAAGGAGGCGCTCGAGGCCAATGTCCTGAATGAACGCCTGATCAAAGGTATGTCCGGCGCGTCTCAATCGATCAGTGGCGCTGGCAAGACTGCCGCGTTGTCGGCGTTCCAACTCACGAACCTGGGGTTCCAGTTGAACGACGTAGCCACGCAGGCCGCGCTCGGTGTGGGGCCGCTGCAAATTCTTGCGGCTCAGGGCGGTCAATTCTTCCAGATCCTGCAAACCGGCGCCGGCGGCATCAAAGGATCGCTGTCCTACCTAGGCGAATTGATCATGAGTTTGGTCACGCCGTTTCGTGTCGCGACCACCGCGGCTCTGGCCTTCGTCACCGTTGCTGGGAGTGCCGGCGTCGCGTGGGCGAATGCTCAAAGCGAGATCTCGCTAGCGCTGACTGGAATCGGAGGCGCCGCCGGCGTCACGGTGTCCGATATCAACAAGATCTCGTTGGCCATGGCGCACGCCGGAGAGTTGTCGGTTGGTGACGCTCGCACAATCGCGACGTCGATCGCAGCGACCGGCAAGGTCAGCGCGGACGTGCTCGAGCAAGTGACAGCGCTGGGCAAAGGTGTCGAGCTGGTTTTCGGTACCGACGCCAAGGGCGCCGCCGATATCCTGACGCAGGCGCTTGAGGATCCGGCGAAGGGTGTCGACGATCTCAATAAGCGCTTGGGCGCTTACGACCAGGCTACCTCTCAACTGATCAAGAATTTAACGACGCAGAACCGGCTGAGCGACGCCCAGCGGCTCATCACAGACGGCCTCCAAAAATCGATCGGCAATGCGTCGGCGCAAACAACAGCATGGGCGTCCGCCTGGGACAAACTCAAAGCGGCGGCCTCAGGTACGCTTGCGGAGATCGGTCAAGCCGTCAACAAAGTTGCTGGCTTCCAAGATCCGACGCAAGCGCTCGCCGAGGCGCAGGCGCGGCTAACGCGTCTTCAGTCCGGCACGGTCGGGCCGCGTGGCGGCGGCTTCGTCGACCATTCGCAGATCGCTCAGGCCGTGGCCGACGTGCAGAAATTGCAAGCCGCCGTCGACAAGCTCAAGGCGGCGCAGGAGGACGAGGCCAACACTCGCGAGGCGAACGATTTCGGCAGTATCGTTCAAGGTCTCGATCCGACGTTCGCCAAATTGAACACGCTGGAAGCCACGCTGAAGCGCATTCGCGGCGATCTCCTGAACAACAAAGTGACCGGCAAGATCGACGATGACACTTTTGCCGCCGGCATCCATGCTGTGCAGATGCTCGAGTCCCAGGTGGCGCTCAAACAAAAGTATATCGACCTGGCGACCCGCCATTACGGGATCAGTAGCGCAGCGCTCGGTCAGGCCGCTGAGGAAAACCGGATCGCGATCGCCGGCATCAATGCGCGGACGCCGGCGCAAAAGGCCGACATCGCCTACCAGCAGACATATAACGCATTGCGTCAGGAAGGCATCGGAATCATCGAGGCGCAGTTCCGCGCCGAGTTGGCGCGCACCCAGAGCCTGAAGCAAAGCCAGCACGATCTGTCGGAAGCCGTACGCGATCGCATCTATCAAAACGGCCAAGACATCCAGCAAGGGCAGATTCAAAACGATGTCATCGGTCGCAGCGTCGACGTCGCTACGCGGCTCACGGTGCAGTTCCAGCTGCTTGCTGCCGCCAAGGCTGAGGCCTTCAAGAACGGCACCACGGTCTCCGCGCAGGAGGAGCTGCAGGCGCTGATCACCGCGGACGAGAAGGCCCGCCAGGCGGTCGAAGCTGCACGAAAGGGCCTCTTAAATGATCTTTCGTTTTCCAATGCGCAGATGGGGCGGTCCTCGATCGACCAGGCTGTTTACTCAAAGATGCAGTCAGCCGGGTTGCTCGATAACGGTCAAATCGTCGGCGCTCAAAACCAGGCGATCGCCGCTCAGATCCGGTTCAATGATGAGCTGCAGCGGTCGATCGATATCGAGAAGGGTTTCGCCAGCGATTTCCTTCACGACATGATGTCCGGAAAGTCGGCGACCGAAGCGCTGGGCAATGCCCTGAACAACCTCGCTAGCAAGATGCTCGATAACTCGCTGGACCTTCTGTTTGCCGGTCTCGGCAAAGCCGGCGGGGTACCGACCGGCGGTCTGTTCGGCGGCAACATCCTTCCCGGCATTTTCCACGAGGGCGGCGTCGTCGGCTCCAGCCCGGCACCGCGCCGGAGCGTGCCGCTGGCGGCGTTCGCAGGTGCTGTCCGCTATCACACCGGCGGCGTCGCCGGCACCTCACCGTTCAAGCCTGGCGAAATGCCGGCCATCCTTCAGCGCGGGGAGATTGTTCTGCCGCGTGGCACTTCCGCCGGCGGCGGGGACGTGAACGTCTCGCTGGGCGGGATCACGATCAATGCGCCTAACGCCGACGCGGCTGGACTACTTTCCGTCACGCAAGAAGTCAGAGCGCTAAAATCAAGCCTTCCGAGCACGATCCTTCGGACGGTCCGCGACGCGAAAAACCGCAGCTTGGTCTAGACGACCGTTCGATCCCGAATCGACTCTCGGTTCCACCGACTGCCACCCAAAGCATCGTGAAGTTTAATCCTCGATCAAGAGACTGATCGAGGGTGCGTTCTCGTGTTCAACAGCAACCCTTAGTAAGGAAAAAAGCGATGTTTCATACGCAAATTAAATCAGAACCCGGCATCAACTTCGCGCGGTTCGCGAAGGTCAAGGCCGTCTCGCGACTCGACCATATCAATGTCGTCACTGTCGCCGAGCGCATGTACGGCGCCAACAGCGACGTCGTAGGCATCGCCAAGGCGAATGAAGTCGTTCCCGGTTCCAACATCTCCGGAAACTGGGCGTCCGATCTGACAGGCGCCGAGGCCGCGAGCTTCGCGGATTTCGCAGCGTTTCTGCGGCCCGCGACGATCCTCGGCAAGTTCGGCGTGGGCAACGTGCCTCGGCTTCGCGCCGTCCCGTTCCGCGAGCCGTTGCTCTCGCAGACCGGCGGCGGATCATCGTACTGGGTAGGCGAAGGCAAGCCGGCGCCGCTGACCGCGTTCGATTTCGACCGCACAACAATTCAGCCGCTCAAGATCGGCAACATCGCGGTCATTACAGTTGAGAACGTGCGAAGCTCGAATCCGGCGTCCGATGTCATCGTCCGAGACGCCCTTCGCGATGCTCTGGCTGCCGGCCTCGACACGTCATTTATCGATCCCGCCAACTCTGGCACCTCCAACGTGAAGCCTGCCTCGATCACGAACGGTGCGGCGACGGTACATTCGACCGGCACCGACGCCGACCACATCCGGCTCGACGTCCGCGCGCTGTTCCAGAAGTTCATCACGGCCAATAACACGCCGTCCAACGGCGTGTGGATCATGTCGTCGACGAACGCGCTGGCGTTGTCGCTCATGGTGAACGCGCTGGGGCAGAAGGAATTCCCTGGAATGTCGATGACGGGCGGCGTTTTCGAAGGCCTGCCAGCCATCGTGTCCGACTACGCCGGCAGCATCGTGGCGCTTGTCAATGCAACCGACATCTACATTGCCGACGACGGTGACACGTCCGTCGACCTCAGCCAGGAAGCTTCGCTCGAGATGAAGAGCGCCAGCCTTGCGCAGGACGGCAGCGCCGGCACGGGCGCCTCGCTCGTATCGCTCTGGCAGAACGGTTTGGTCGCACTCAAGGCGGAGCGGACGATCAATTGGAAGAAGCGCAGGGCGTCGGCGGTCGCATACCTGACAGGCGTTGCGTGGGGCGGCGCTGTTCCAAATTCCTAAAATTCGGCGATCGTCGATAGTCCCGGCGAGTTCGCGCCGGGGCAACAATCACCAAACATGGAGGTTCCTATGGGAACGAAGCGATACAAGTCACCGCTGCGCGCGCGGCCGAGAGAAGAATATCTCGACACGCGATGTGGCCCAGAGATGCAGCCTGGCGTAGCTGATTTTCTGAAACTGGGGAAGCAGGCCTTAGGGCATAAGCATTCGCTGGCCCATTCGCTCGTCGATGTCGACTACTGCATCCAGGAGCTACTAGGCCCGGTGGCTGAACGTGACGATGATGCGGAGGTAAGGTTTAGCCAAAAGCTCTATTTTGCACTCTGTGCGACCTTCGCATCAATCAAAGCGGAGGCGAGTGCGACGGCCGAACTATTGGTTCTTCGGTTGCGAGAAGCGGAGGCGCGCATTGCTCAGCTCGAGGCGGCGCCGCGGCTCGAATACGCCGGCGTGTTCGCACCTACCGACGCGATGGCCGGGTTCGACAAGACAAAATGGACGCTCGCTGCGAAGCGAGGCAGCGATGCAAAATTTCTTGAAGGGACCTCATCACATGACGCTGGATCGCGCGCTCGAGCAGGCGCAGGCAAACCTCAATCGCCACGTAGAGGAAGCGCTGGCAAGCACGCAGCAGCTTCTTGAGCGCTGCGGCGGTACGGCTGAGGAGATCGAGGCGGAGCTCGCGCAGCAGCGAGCCGAGCTCGCCGCTTGGCGTGACAATGCCTTGGCCGAGATCCGTCGCGGCCTCGAACACTTCGATCTGCCGCCGGAGTTTGTGAAGCTGCAGTAGCAAGCCACCCCCGCCGGGGGGGGATTCTTACGATCTACAACTCGGGGGGCCCGACCGCTTGGGGGCTCACGCGCAGAAAATTTCCCCATATAGAAAAACAGAAGGTGCGTACCGGCACGATGAAAAACGAGCAAAAATATTCCATTGCCTGGGACGAAATCAGGCGCGCCTACGAAGCGGGAACCAAGTCAACACGCACAATTGCAAAGGATTTCGGCGTCACCGAGGGCGCGATACGTAAGCGCGCCAAAAGCGACAACTGGATTCGCGCAACAGGTACGCACAAAGGTACGCAGGGGACTGCGTACCAGCGCGTGCGTACTTCGCCGCAGGGCTTAAAGGATGCTTCAACTCGCGATACCGTCGACCGACGGAGATCCGCGGAAGCGGCCAGCCCCGTAGACCTGTCAGCGTTGAAGCGTCAGGGTTTTGAGCTGATCGCGACGTTGACCCGTGAGCTTCAGCTTTACTCTGATAACGTCGATCTCATCGAGAAGATCATTCTCGAAGAAACCGCCGGCGACCGAAGCTCTCGCCGGCGCGAGATGTTGCTGCGCGCGATTTCAAACGCCAATCGTATGGCGGCAGCGAAGAACATGGCGACGGCTTTCGACATACTTTACGGTGCCGGCCCGGGTAAGAAGGAAAAAGCAAAGGAAGACGCAAATCGCGTCGGTGGCGCCGAAAGTTGCTGGGGTGATGATCTCGATCCCTATTCCGGAGAAGGCAAGAAACCCAACTAAATGATGGCTCCAGACGATAGCGAAGATCTAGGTGCGTGGGTCCAGGATCCCCAAAACCCTGAGGTTTGGTTCCGAGTGAGACCTTGGGCCAACCCCGCTTTTCTGACGGCGCTAGATCTGGGATTTCATAAGCTGGCAAAAGAGCACTCTTACACTCGAGTGCCCGACGATGCTGTCCTCGCCCTGACGGTTTCACTCGTCGTCAGGTATATTCTTGTCGATTGGCGCGGGCTGGAGTTTCCATTTTCATTTGAGGGGGCGATGATCATGCTCTCGGACCGAGAGCTTGGCCTTCTGCCCGCCGTGGTTCGCTGCGCGCAACTCATTGCCTAGCCGCTGTTATTTTGCGTTCTCTTCATTTTGGAGCATGGTCGCACAAAAAGCGGTCAACTCTGGTAGGCCTGTGCCGGTCAGCATATTCATTGACTTGGCCTCCACGGCATTGGTCTTGGTCAATGCGCCATCGAGGCATTGCACGAGCGCACGGCCAAACGCGAATATCTCACGCCCTCCTTCTCCGTGGTGAAGAGCACGCGACGCTCCATAGCCCCACATATCCCTCTCGTCACGCGATGCAGCGATGTAATCGGCTCCGTTGGACTTGACTGTAAGCGGCCCTGCCGTCGCTGACTCGGACGACCACGCAAACGCCGATCCCATGCCGATGAGGATCCAGAACGATTTCACGATATCAACCCTAGGAAGATAGCCTTCAATCCTTCGGCAACGACATTGCCAGCGGCCCCTTCCAAAATTGTCTGCACCGATTTGAGCAGCTCCCGGATCGTGGATGGACTTGCGGCGGCGCCTTCGTATTCGAGCGCGTCGAGCACCGGCTCTAGATCCGCTGCAGTGTGCGCCGGCAATTGCGCCAGATGTTCCCGGCCTTTCGATATCGCATCCGCCAACTTCGCCGCATCGATCGTGATCGACGCTTGCTGCTGGTTGGAGACGGTGCCGCCGCTGACGTCACCCATGACGCCCACGTTCTGAATGAAATATTGGTGCGTCACTGGTCCGGCCTCCCGCTGTTCGATGCTCGAAAATTTGAGCCCTTCGCCGAGCACGCCGGCTTCCTCAAGTTCCAGTGTCCAGTCCAGAATGATGGTCCTGACACGATCGATGATGGCCCAAGCGGCGGTGGGAGAAATGAATAACCTCGCGTCGTGCAGGCCAAATTCCTTCACCAGATCGCTTCGCACGCCGTGACCTCCAGCGAACGCCATCGCTTTCGACGTATCCTTGTTTTTGTAACTTTCCTCGAGAGCGCTTATGGACTCGCCCAATCGCGCGATTGAATATCGCTGCTGTTGCTCGATGTCCTCGAAGTGGATCGGTTGCCATCCCATATAAGGGCTGTAGCCCTTCCACTCTCCCGGCAGCTGCCGGTAGGTAGGGACCTCTGGCTTGTCCATATAACCGGTGAGCTCGTCATCAATCCAACGAGCAGCCTCGATGACGCCGAGTTTTACGGCGATCGCTTTCGCCAGTCGCAGCAGGTCGGATACAGACGCATTGGGATCCAGCGCGAGATTCTGCAATCGCAGTACCGAAGATTCCTTCGTCATGAGCATCGCCTGTGTCCATCGCGGCGCCCACGAGCACCGAATCTCAATGCGAGCAAATTAGCATTCTGACGTCTGACAGTTGCGGATTATCGGGTGCTTGCGTTGTGGATAAATCCTGCGTCCGAAAATGAGAAGGGCGGCCACGCGGGCCGCCCCAAAAGTTCGCCGACGCTCGGTCAAGTCACCCCTAAACCTCAAATTGCGCCGTCATCACCGCGTTCACAAACTTCATTACGCCAGGATACCTGTCGAGCCCGATATCGCTTTCGCGTATGACCGTCGCTTGCAGCCGGAGATCCTCCGCGGACGTTGGTTCGATAGCCAAGATCGTTTCTGCGATCGCGCCGACCGTCGCGACTTGAGCGTCGAAGTCTCTCTCAAAATCGTCCAGGCCCGACAATTTGCCCGCTTCGTTTTCTCTAGCTTCGAGTGATTCCGCGAGACCGAGCGCCTCGATCGCCTCGATAAGAATCGGAGCATCGGCGGGGCACAGCCGCGTAAGTCTTTTGATCGCGGCAGAGACGGCCTTCACCCCGAAGAAGCGAACCTCCTTTCCCGATTTATCGTGCCGCGAGACAGTGTCGGCGCGAGAGCAGTAGAAACGCCAACCCGTTGCGGCATCGGAGTACCGCAGGCTATCAGGCCATTCGGGCGCGATGGTTTCATAGTTGGACAATGCGGTCTCGATGCACCGATCGAGGTGCCTCAGCTGCTTGCGGTGACGTTTCCAAATTGCGAAATGCCTCTCGATCGCGCTCTCGTCCTTTGCGGATGCGATCGCCGGCAGCGTCGTACCGCCGGCGGCGATGCCGGATCCGATCAACCGGAGCGCCGATCGCCGGTCGACGGCTGTTCGTTTTTCAGTCGTTGTTGTGTTACAATTTTGAGCCTTGATCATTGAGATTACCCTCTATGGTTTAGGAAGGGTCTCGTCGTTGTTACAGCAACGGCGAGGCCCGCTTGCGATTGCAAACGCTTGCAAGATGTGTTAGTTCGATCCTAACGTCAACTAACAAAGCAAGCGCAATGATTGAATCAGAAAAGCGCGACGCTCCGTTAGGCTTGCGGATCCGGCCAAGTCTGAAAGCCGCGCTTGCCGAACTGGCAGAAGCCGATCGCCGAACGCTCGCCTCGTACATCGAACTCGTGCTCGAGCAGCATGTCGCGGAAAACGGCAACGTGGCTGGAAAGGTGAAGACGGCGACCCGTCGGAAAGGGTGAGGTTATGGCGAAACGCAGATTGCCGATCGGTCCGAAGCGATGGGTAACTGCGGCCGAACTCTCGGCGAGCACGGGACTGAGCGCCAGGTACTTCCAAAAGCTCGCGAAGCGCGTTCCGTTCGCCACGCAGCCAGAGCCCGGCGGCGTTATTCTGTTCGACCTCGACGGTTACGAGGCCTGGATGGAAAGCGGGCGACCGGCACAATTTCGATCGACCCGTCGAAAACCCGCGTCAAAGCCGCGACCGCCAGCACTGGCTGATGGCGAAAAACCGCTTGTTGAGGCACTTCGGGAAATGCGGCTCAAGCTGAAAGCGGAATCGAAAAGCTAGGACTTGCGAGCCGCCGGTCGATGGAGCGCATACAACCATTCGGGATGTGCGCGCGACGCGAAAGAAACCGCGGCGATGGCCTCTAGCGTAGCATCGCGATCTGAAAGATCCGGCACGGTGGCGTGAAGCGCGGCGAGCGCTGCGGCCATGGCCCTATCGGCGTTTCCACGACCGAATTCCTGAGGCTCGCCATAAACGCGCCGGTAGGCCGCCGCGGCGGCGCGCCAGCCTTCTTTCAGGCGCGGGTCTCGAGTGAGATGAGGGGTGGCTGGTCCGTGCCAGCTTTCGACCATTGGCAGGCCTCGTTCGTTGGCCGCCGTTCCCTCTCCCCCGTCGTCATTTACGCGACGCAGCGGCAATTACTCAAATCACGAATGGTTTCCGGTGGAACCCCGCCTGTGTAGCCAGTGTCGCCAGTATCCAGTCTGCCATCGTAAAAATCCTAGAGGCCTCGACCCCATACATATCAATTTTACTGGCTACACTGACTACACTGGCTACAAAGCTGTGAGATCAAAGGGTTGAGGTGTAGCCAGTGTAGCCAGTGTAGCCAGCCGCGACCCCTATTGCAGGAGGGACGGCCGCCTATGGCATGCGCCGATATACGTGCCGGGGCTCACCGTTGATCCGTTTCGAATGGCGAACCCAGCCGAATCGTTTGAGGCAGCGAGCGACACGGTTCCGCTCGGCCTGGCCCTGTCTACCGACCTCAATGGCCAGACCGTCCGTTAGGATTTCCGAGACTGAAACCTCGTTACGCCGCTCCAAATACCCGCGGAGCCGAGGCTCCCACGGGTCGTCGGCATAACGCTCTTCCTGTTCCAGTGCTGCCTGGCTGGCAGCCTCGCCCGTCAGCCACCACGGGTCGCCACGTTCGTATCTAAACAACGCCTCGGCCCATAGTTGGTCCCGGTCTCGCCTGATGGCGGCAACATCAATAGAACCGGCCCGGATCGGCCAAAAGCGGCGAGCGCCGGTTTCATCATTCAAATATGTTTCGGCATTGGTCGTGCCGACAAAAATGCATTCGCGCGGGCACTCGATGATGTGTCGACCATACGGGGGGCGGAACCGATCGGTCGTTCTCGAAATGAACGCCTTGACGCGCGAAACCTCAGCTCGTGACATAGAATCCAGTTCGGAGATTTCGACGATAAGGCGGCCGCGGATCTGCATCGCAGCATCTTTTGAGCCCAGATCAGCGAGTTCGTCAGTGAACCAGTCACCGGCCAGCGCGGCAATCGCAGACGATTTGCCGATCCCCTGTGCCCCCTCGATAACAACCACATGGTCGGCTTTGCATCCAGGATTCATGACGCGCGCCACGGCCGATATCAGCATGCATCGTCCGACAGCCGCCGCATATGGGCCAGGCGTCGCGCCTAGGTACCGGTTGGCAAAATGGTCGATGCGCGAAGCTCTGTCCCAGTGGATCCCGCTCAGGTATGCCCGAACAGGGTGATAGGTCGCCTCTCGAGCGACCGTTTCGATCGCCGGCTGAACGATTTCGCGACCGCACGTAAGACTCTCGGACTGCAGCCACTCGGTGGCCAACATGTCATCATTATCCGTCCATTTCCGGCGTCTAAATGGTCGTTCGCAGGTTTCGAACGGTGCGGGCGCCTCAAGCGTGATCGTCATCGCGAATTCATCGAACGCCAGGCGCGTTCTCCATGCGGGAGATCGCAACGCCGTCAGCGCATTCGCGACCAGCGGTTTCGGGGTCAACGTTGCAGCGGTTTTGATCAGATCGTTTTTCCAGGTCTGATCATCGAGGCGGCGCCATCGCTGCCGGGCATGATCTAGAATCGTGGCGGCATAGTTGTGCGCGGATAGGAGCGATGGAACCTGCGAGACTAGCTGCAGCACATAGTTGGGGACAGTCAGCCCCACTTCGACGTGTTCGAAATGTTTGAGAGCATCGCCGATATCAACTGCGTCGGCGGTTTTCCCTTCGGCAATGAACCTGGTGATCTGATCCCAGATTGCCTGGTGCAGTGGATGATAAAATGTGTCGCCGCAAAATCCCGGAGGCAATGCGCGCGTGAAGCGATTTTGTAATAGCACCGCGCCAAGCAGGGCTTGTTCGGCACTGATGTCGTACGATGCTGGTTGCTCAGATTCTGAGGCGTCGTTAGCGCTGGGCGGCGATCCCAAACCTGCCACCGCAGCCCGAACAGTTTTCATGGGTCATTTCCCGGCAACGAGATGCGGCGTCGATCGACTACGTTTTTGCAGTGCCTCGCGTGCTAAGCGCAAACGTGCCGACATCTCGATCACGCATTGCCGGCATCGATCGGTGAGGCCGTCGCGCGCGTATCGCGACGGCAAAAATGCGCCGAACGGTTTAGAGGTTCGACAGTCGGAGCAGCATTTTTCGGATGGTTCTTCGAGCATTTGAGGCCCCTGTCGGGAGCGAAGGGCCTTGATCCCGACCGGCGCTAGCCGTAAATTCCGGGTGCATAGACGACGGTCCCTCGCGATTTAAATGCGCCCTGCAAGGCGCCGGTGAAACGCAGGAACAAAAACGCAATCGGTCGAGCGAGCGCGCCAACGCTCACTCGACCGTATTTTTTTTCGGGCGGTGCCGCATTCGACGTCGCTCGAATGCTTCTAGGTCTGCGACTAGCCAGTATCGGAGCCTGCCGATTTTAATAGGGCGCGGAAAGCCGATGCCTGGTGCGTCTGGCGTTCCCATCCATCGATCAATTGTCGATTCCGAAACGTCGTCATAGCGATGGCGGAGGGCTCTAATCCCGAGGTATTTCGTTAGAATTACCCGGCCGTCTACGTCGTTAGTTTCAGTATAGTCGGTTGTAGCGGGATTTGTTGATGGCATCGGATCACCCCAGTTCTAATTGGTGATGCGACGCTGACCGATTTCCACGCGAAGCGTCAACGCGGAAATGCCCCACTTTCCGCTTTAATTTCGAGGGCTTATGTCAGGCGGCCGATAGTTTTGGCTTGCTGTAAATTCGACAGTTGGCGGACCATTTAGGCATCATCTCGCGCCACTTCTCGAAGTGTATACCTCGAGCGTAGCGGGCTTCCGCTTTATCCTAGATGCGGAGGAGGCCCAGTGACCCGCGCTATATGCTGTGCCCAGCGGTCGAGTGCTTCACGTTTTTCATCAGCATACTGGTAGACGTTGTAAGTCGCCGCGACGCCGGAAATCACACCGCTGGCGTGATTGAGGACAGCTTCGATAACGTGCGGCGCGACTCTCAGTTTCGCCATGCCACTCGCGGCGGTCCGCCTTAGGTCATGATAGGTCCAGCCTTCGATTTTTACTTCAGAACGGTCGGCAGCCTCACTGCGCGCGATCTCGAACATGAGTTTGTCGAGCTGGCGCTTTGCGCGTGAAAACCCCGAAATCGGAGTTATTTTGGTTTGAGTGAGCAGAAATCCACGCGAAGGCGTGGACTGGAGAATCTCGAGTGCCGCGTCGCTTAGAGGAACGAGGTTTGCTCTCGCATTCTTGGTTCGCTCTCGCGGAATTAGCCATTGCCGACTTTGGCGATTAAGTTCATCTGCCACGATGCCGGCGACCTCAGTCCGACGTTGTCCTGTCAACAGCAGGAGTTTTGCAAGGTGCCCGAAGGGATATGACTGCTCGCCTGCCGCCAACCACAGCCACCTGATCTCGTCGTCATTCAAGATGCGAGTTCTGCTTCCTTCAGAAGCAGGGGGTTCTAAGCCGTCGCACGGTGATGTCGCGACGATGTCGCGTTGGACAGCCCAGTTAAAGAGGCGCCTGATCGCTGAAAACGTGCGATTTGCGAGGGGTCCTTTATCGTTGTCGGCGATACCCTCCACCGCCTCCCGAACGTCTCTTTTCGTGATCGATGCGATGTTTCGGTCGCTCCAACGCTTAGCAATGCCACCCGTGATGAGTTCGAGATGGATGGGCCCGCCGGTCTGCTCTTTGGCACGGATGCCAAGCAGCCGGGCTGTTTCACGCCAGGACCGGTTGCGGGGCGACTTTCTCCTGGCCATCACGAATTGTTCGGCGATAGCGGCGAAGGAATCGCGCTTTGCTTCTTTCAGCAAGCCCAGCTTATGGAGTTCTGCCGCGCGAGCTTCTCGCCGAGACAAGCCGGGATCTTCGCCACGGGCGGCGGCCCTCAGCGCGGCGCCGGCTGCATCGCGCGCGTCGGTGAGGCTAAAGCCCGGATAGGGGCCGATCGTGAACTTGCGAGATGCGCCAGCCAGACGATATCGGACAGCCCAGGATTTAGAGCCGCTGGGCTGAACGATAAGATACAAACCCGGCATGTGCGCATCTGCGATCTCTCGCCTTTGTCCGCTCGGTTTGAGCTTCTCGATCGAGGCGACCGTTAGCGCTTTCGCCATGCGTTGACCCTCCCCGGGTAACAATAGGGTAACGCAAAACACCGATTTGGAATGATGCCGCGCGATGGCACCACTTGGCAACTATTCAATGTTTCTTTTGGGATTCAGCGCTTTAGTTGCACGAAGTGGAGGCGTCTGGAGCCATTGGCATATATTTTGGGAGCAGAGGGTCGCGTGTTCGAATCATGTCGCCCCGACCAATTATTTTTGACGGGCCGCGCGTCGCCTGCCGGTCCTGATTGACCTCATTCACGTAATGCTCGACCATCTCCCGGGGCTGTCCGGTGATTGATCCGACTTCTGGGTCTGAGCGACCGACTTCGAACAGCTCAGATCACGTGGCTTTACCCCCGCTGGGGCAAAGTGAGGATCGATGAACCTGACCGCAGTCGCCTTGAGCTTGATCGGCGCGTTCTATGCGTTTGCGGGTTGGGTTGCGACGAGGGCTGCTCTCGCATCCTTGTTCATGGACCGGGCCATCGCCTCTATCTCCGGACAAAAGCCGAAAGCCGTCGAGACTGCGCAGAGCTACTGGCTCATCGGTGCTGCAAATCTCATCCTGGCGGGCGGCGTGGCTTTGATCGTCCGCATGGACGTTGCGATGTGGCTCTTCGTGGTCTCGGCAATTGGCCAGGCGTTCTATCTTTATTACCTCGCTCCGCGCGTTTTCGACCGCGAAGATCCACCTGACGCCGCCGGTCGCGCACAGACGCGCAACGCCTTCGCATTCTATCTGGCTGCCACCGCGTTTGTTGTTTGGGCATCGAGCCAGGGCGCGCTCATGGGCTGGCAAGACGTGCCGGTTCCGCTCATCGCGGTCGCGGGCTCCGCCGTTGCCGCGCGATTTGGGTATGTCATCTGGATGATGGTCGGGCCCGGCAGTATGCGCACGGCGGCGAGCGAGGCTCCTCTCGCGTGGCTGGACGACAAAGAGCCCGCTGCTCCTGAAAGCGACCCGTCGCAATCCCGGTCGGTCAAGGTGATGGCCGACTACCACACCCACCCGCTGTGGGCGATGGACGAGCACCTTTATGGAGATTTCCCCCCTGAGCAACTCGGGCTCTCGCCGGAGCTTTCGGCCGACCTCAACGCTTGGGCGGATGCCTTTACGTCGTCATTGAACGAAGATGATCCAGCCAACAGTCTGTGGTCAGAAGCGCAGCATCGGGCCCATCAGGCCGAGGGGCGGCGGCTCGCTATTCGTCTCGCGCAGGAGCGACCAGATCTCCAGGTCTACGCCGCGGACAGCGCAGGCGATGTTGTCGAGGTTGGAAACGATCCGGTGGAAGGAGCTTGAGGGATAACACGCGATAACGCGCCCTAGCCCGCCAGAGCTTTCGCCCTGGCGTTGCAGTCTTCAGAGAGACAGCACGGGCCTGCGCCGATCCGTCAGGCGGTGATCGCCCTGTTATCGCGCCGCAAGCCGGCGCCCAGTGTGATCCACCAGAAGCCGTGAAGCAGCAGGTCTATCCCGACCACGAGACCGAGAACCCACAAGCCGCTGACCGGCCATTTCGACAGGATGACAAGTCCTGCCGCGATGCCGACGATACCCGAGACGAGCAGCAACCAGCCAAACCACTGCCAGTATTCTACGGCCTGCACGATGCGCACGACGCCGGACGCGATGAGCGCCAACGCGAAGACCAGTGTCAGGGCGACGGAGGCTGCAGCGGGGTTCGATACGAGCATCAGTCCGCAGACGGCATATAAGAGTCCAACGAGAAGTCTGAGAAGGAAGCCGCGCCAATGCGGGGCGGAAAATGATTGGAATACCTCAGACGCACCAGCGACGAGCAGTACGATCCCGATGATAAACGCACTGATCACTGTTGCGGCGACGACATCGCCTAGAACGATGAGGCCGGCGAGGATAAACACGGCGCCGAGAAGTATAGCTCCCCACCAGCTGGGATCTGACGAGGGGGAATGCGTCTCCAGTATGGGTCTGACTGTCATGACGAGTCTCCGGAATTCGAAAAAGGGAATTGGGACCTTTTCTTAAGCTGCAACCGGCGCGCCGCTGCCGAGCAGGGGCGCCGACTGCGTTCTTCAATCATTGGCCGCGAGAAGAGCCGGAACGTCTTATTTGTCGGGGGTCTTCGGGGCCATCTTCGGCACCTCGTTGCTCATCGAGTTCGTTGCAGGAAGTTTGCCCTCGTCGCCCATTCTGTGCCGGCCTGGTTCTGTACCTTCCGTGCCGGTGCTCGTGCCTGTTCCGGCTCCCATTTCGGGAACACGTCCGGTAGCGGCGCCTGTTGGTGGCAGCTTGCCTTCGTCCCCAAAGGTGTGGCGGGTTGGGGGTGCCTGATCTTCGGCGATTGCCAGTGTCGCCGCGGCAGAGAGTGAGAGTGCGGCGAGTGCTGGGATGATTAAATATTTCATAGTTATGGGCTCCTTGGGTGATTATTTGATTGGCCGCCAAGTAATTCCCCGTCTGGCAGCGAGCATAGGGCGGACGCTGGATCGCACCGGTTACGACGGAATTTAAAAAACCCGATAGTTTGGTAAGGCTGATGGCGCGACGATTGCCAAAGGCGAAGCGCGGCGCCAACTTGGTCCCGGAGGATTTTCGGGACGGCGTCTTCGTTTGGGCCGGCTGCGGTGAAATTGACGTCGATACGGGGGATAGTAAATGCTAGAGGATCGCCCGACGAATTTCTCGATCTCAACGTTTGCGGAGCCAACATGACGGCACGGATCTTCAAACCCGCCAAAACCGCGATGCAGTCAGGGGAAGCGCGCACTAAGGAGTGGGTGCTGGAGTTCGGACCGGCTTCGCCGCGCGACATCGATCCGCTGATGGGATGGACGAGCTCTCGCGATATGCAATCGCAGGTGCGGCTCGAGTTCGATACCAAGGAAGAGGCTGTCGCGTACGCTACGCGCGCTGGGCTCGCCTATACGTTGACCGAGCCGAAGGCGCGTAAGCCGATCCGCAAGTCATACGCTGACAATTTCCGTTTCGGCCGGACGACAAACTGGACGCATTGATCGTTGGCGCTGGCGACTCCGCTACGCGGAGCCGGCCGCCAGCGCGATGTTGATGTTTGGCGCGTGCGACTCGCGTTCCGCGAGCTGGCCGCCCGCGCGATGTTGATGTTTGGCGCTGGCGACTCCGCTGCGCGGAGCCGGCCGCCAGCGCGGCTTTGTGTTGGCCTTCTGAGCTAATCAAATTTTTGGTGTTTGGGACTTCGCGGCGAAGGTGTCCGCGTGCGACGTGCCTCGGAACAGGCAGGCCGCACGCGCACATGAAGTCTAGCCAAATAGTGCAGCGGTTTTCTGGACCGTGGTCCAGCTTCCCCAGCCGAGCGGGATCAGGACGAGAAGCCAGAACGGCAGGGCCTTCGCGTCGATGCCGCCCTTGCCGATGCCGAATGAGCCTGAGACTTTGGCGCCGCCTTTCTCGTGAAGTTTGGCGCGTTCTTCTGCGATATCGGCATCCGTCATGTTCCATTTCGCGTTGACGGGCCGCACCAGGAGGTTGGCGACGAAGCCGACGACCAAGAGGGCGGCGAGGACATAGAAGATAGGTCCGTAGATCTGGTCGGCAGGGATGCCTTCCGCCTGCCGGGTGTCGTGCAGGTAGTTGACGATCACGGGGCCAACGATGCCCGCCGTCGACCACGCGGTGAGGAGACGTCCGTGGATCGCGCCGACGAACTGAGTGCCGAACATGTCAGCGAGATAGGCAGGTATCGTCGCAAAGCCGCCGCCGTACATCGATGCAATAACGCAGAAGCAGGCGACGAAGAGCGCCAGCGACTTCCATGCGGCTGCCTGAGTCGCGAGCGCGTAGAGCAGCGCGCCGAGCACGAAGAAGATGAAGTAGGTCTGCTTCCGGCCGAGCGCGTCCGAGGATGAGGCCCACGCAATTCGCCCGAAGATGTTGAAGAGCGAGATGAGCCCGACGAAGCCTGCAGCGACGCCTGCAGCTTGAGCTGCGAGTGCGGCGTCCTTCTTCACATCGGCAAATGCAAGTTCGGGATGACCGATGAGGGCGCCGCCGAAAGTCTCCTGCAACATTGGAGAAGCGGCGCCGATGATGCCGATACCGGCGGAAACGTTGAGGCAGAGCACCAGCCACAAAAGCCAGAACTGCGGAGTCTTGTGTGCGTTGGCGAGATGGACCTGGTTCGACGTGATCATTGCATTGGTTGTTGTCGGCGCGGTCCAGCCTTCGGGCTTCCATCCGGCCGGTGGCAGGCGATAGGAAAACGCGCCGATAAGCATGAACACGGCGTAGATCGCGGCCATGACGATGAAAGTCTGCCAGACGCCGGGATCGCTTGCGGTTTTGAAGTGACTCATCAGCAGCGTGGCGAGGGGAGAGCCGATCATTGCGCCGCCGCCGAAACCCATGATGGCCATGCCGGTTGCCATGCCGCGACGGTCGGGGAACCATTTGATCAGCGTCGATACCGGTGAGATGTAGCCCAGTCCGAGACCGACACCGCCGATGACACCAGCGCCGAGCCACATAAGCCAAAGCTGATGCAGGTGGACGCCGAGTGCCGAAATCACGAGGCCGCCGCACCAGCAAATTGCCGCGACGACGCCGGCTTTACGTGGGCCAGCCCGTTCAAGCCAGCCGCCCCAGATCGCGGCGGACACGCCCAGCAGGACAAAGAAGAACGTGAACATCCAGCCGAGGTCGAACTGGCTCCAATTGCAGTCGGTGGCTGTCAGGGCTTTAAGCGTGCCTGCGGCCTTCTCGCCGAAAGTCACCGCACCTGCGGAGCATTCAGGCAGAGGTTTGCCGTCGGCGCCGAGCAGTGCGCCCTGGAGCGGCTTCCAAAAAACCGAGAAGCCGTATGCCATGCCGATGCAGAGATGGATGGCGAGAGCGGCCGGCGGCACGAGCCAGCGATTGAACCCCGCTTTTGCGACGATGCGTTCTCGATCAAGCAAACCGGCCGCGGACGTGTCCGCCGAGCTGGCTATTGTCATGTGTTATTCCCCCCAGATTATGAGGCAGTTCATGGCTGCCTTTTTCAGCGGTTTTCGCATGGGGGATGCGACACAATCAACACGCCTTCGAGTGGTCCCGGCTGTTTGGCAACGAAATCTTTCGATTACGACTGCCTGCGCCGAGGCACGGAAGGAGGGCTTGTCGCGATGTGATGGGATAACCTGGACAGAATTGCATTTGCGCAGTTTTGACCGTTTGCATGTTCCGCGGGCCTATGGCAGAAACCCGTTTCTTTCCGGGCCACTAAGCCTGCCGCGGGTGTAGCTCAATGGTAGAGCAGCAGCCTTCCAAGCTGAATACGTGGGTTCGATTCCCATCACCCGCTCCAACCATTCCAAAATTGTTCCATAAAATCAAAGCCCTATAGGCTCATCGGCGTGTTTGGCGGGGCGTCGCGCAAGTGACTATCAAGCTTCCGAAACGCAGAGTACAAAGAGTTGGACACGGTTCTCAGAGGGTTTCATGGCCAAGTGGCGTCGTCGCACTCCATCCGCCGGTCCGGCCGAGCGGCGTCAGATTCCTCTCGATCTTCCTCGCTTCGCGAAACTCTGCGCGATGCTCGCGTCTCCCAATGAAGGCGAGCGCGCGTCGGCGGGGTTGAAGGCTTCGGAAATGCTGAAGGCGGCCGATCTGACGTGGGAAGACGTCATCAAAGACTCGAAGGCACTCGCTGAACATTTGACGCTCACAAAGAGCGACAACGAAGAAGCGCGGGCGCACCGGTTCTGGAAGACAAGAGGTTCGGCAGATCATTCACGTGCGCAATCCGACGCGACGTGAGCAAGGCTGGGATCTCTATCGCTCGATTTCGAAACCGCGGATGGCCCAGGCGGCCGCGAAGCCAAACAGCCAGAGCGCCACTGGCGGAGCGAAGAGCAATATCGGCACTTCGATGAAGTCGCCCCTTGTGCTCAGGCTACCCTGAACGCCCTCGAGCATGAGATAGATCGTCCACCCCATTATCCAGCCCGCAGAAATCAGGATCCAAACCCGAAACAGGCCGCGCCTCCAGTTTACGGAGACAGACTCGGCCCTGAAATCCGCCGAAGCCCGGCGAGGAATTCCAAAGTTCGGCATACCATCCCTCCTGGTTTCGCCTGGACGCTAGCACTCTTCATCGGTTGAAGGGCTCTCGCTCCGATTTTCGGGAGGTTAGCATGGCCGCGAAAGGCGTGCACGTCCTTCAGTTTGCGAGGGAGGTATGTGGCGGCACGGATTTTTGCGCCGCCACTGATTTGCGAACAATTATTTCAGGGCCCGCCGAAATAGGAATTGTCGAGCGGTGGCTTTTCCGATTTGCCCCGCTCGATGATTGCGGCGAGATCTTCGATCATCCAGGCGAAAAGCTCGCGTCCCTGATCGACGGTTGCCAGGCTCGGCTTTCCTGTGACCCCGTTGGCACTCGTTCTGTTCACGGGATGAGCAAAAACCAGCCCGCCTGTGCGATCGGGATCATCGGAACTCGCGATCAAATCAGGCCGTACAATTTCCGGAGCTGCCGCGAGCATAAGCGCCGTCTCGGCGGCGTTGGCGTGCCAGTCGTCCGCATCGGCAAAATGCGCGGCGCGGACCCGCTCGCTGACGGTCGCAGTGTTGATGACCGCGACCATCATGTCGTCGTGCTCGGCGCGAAGCATCTCGAGCGCGCAACGGAGCGGCGCCGCATTCGTCACATGACTGTTGACGATGAAGAGCCGCCGCACGCCTGAGTGATACGCCCAGTCGCCGATCTCCTTGACGATCGTGATCAGCGTTATCGGCTGAAGCGCGATCGTGCCGGGCCAGCGGCGACTATGGCCGATTGAGCAGCCATAGGGCAGAGCGGGGAGCATCGGAACGCCCGTCCGCTCTGCAACTTTTTGACAAAGGCGATCCGCCAGCACGAAGTCCATTCCGGTACCAAGATGGGGTCCGTGCTGCTCGGTTGCGCCGACGGGTAGAATGGCCGAGTGACTGGCGTTCGCCAAATCGCCCGGCAATTCGCTCCATGTTCTTTCCGCCCAGATCATCGGTGCGCCTTAGAAGAACTTCAGATAGCGGGCGCGTTCCCAGTCGGAGACGTGATTGAGGTAGCTCAGCCACTCGTCACGCTTGAAGTCGACCCACGTCTTCTTCATCGCGGAACCGAACACGGTTTCGCTCAATGGGTCAGCGTCGAAGGCGGAGACCGCTTCATCGAGTGTGCGGGGCAGAGAATAGACGCCCATCTCTTTGAGTTCTGCTTCGCTCTTCAGATACATGTTCTCAGTGTGCGGATCGCCCGGATCGAGATCGTTCTCGATGCCTTCAAGACCTGCGGCCAAGACGAGCGCCGCGCCGAGATACGGGTTGCAAGCACTGTCCGCGGCGCGCAACTCGACGCGGCCTCCGCCTTGGGGAATGCGGAGCGTGTTGGTGCGGTTGTTGTTGCCGTAGCAGGCCCAAACCGGCGCCCACGTAAATCCGGACATCGAGCCCTTCAGAACAAGACGCTTGTAGCTGTTCACCGTTGGGGCAACGACCGCGCAAATCGCGGGCAGATGCTTCATGATGCCGGCGAGGAACTGATAGCCGAGTTTCGACAGACCGCAGCCACGTGGATCGGCAGGGTCGGAGAACAAGTTCTTGCCCGTCTTCTTGTCGGTCAGCGACATATTGAAATGTGCGCCGCTGCCTGCGCGGTCAGCGTAGGGCTTCGGCATGAACGTCGCGAAGCCACCATGCTTGCGGGCGATTTCGTGTGCCATCAATCGGAAGAAGACGAACTTGTCGGCCATCGAGAGTGCATCAAAATAGCGGAAATCGACTTCGAACTGTCCGATGCCGTCTTCGTGGTCGAAGCTGTAGACGTCCCAGCCGAGGCCGTTCATGGCGTCGACGAGTTCGCCGATCCAACCCATGTTGTCGAGCGTTCGCGTGACGTCATAGGCAGGCTTCTCAAGGTGCTTGCGCTCCGAGAGCGGCTTGAAGCCCTGGACTGGATCGTCCTTCAGTACGAAGAACTCCGCTTCCATGCCGAGGTTCATGCCGTATCCCATGGCTTCCGCTTTAGCGAGCGAGCGCTTCAGGATATTTCGGCTGCACGGCTCGAAGGGCTTTCCGCGGCACCAGAGATCGCTCGCGAACCAAGCGACGTCCTTTTTCCAGGGGAGGACGATGCACGACTCGGGATCGGGATGCGAGGCGACTTCCTCGTCACTTACGTCTTGTGGAATTCCATCGAGCGCCGCACCGGTGCAGAGCTCCGAGCCTCCGAGCATGCGGTGGAGATGCGCGACCGGGACAGCTTTGCCCTTCGATACGCCATGCATGTCGACATAGCTTGCGAGCAGGTACTTCACGCCTTCTGCAGCAAGTTGATCCTCGAGCTGCGTGCGCCCCTTATTTACGACGGCGTCCATATTCTTATCGTCTCCAGTGTTCGGTTTTTATTCACGGGGATGGTTGCGCCGGCGCGGTAAGGCAGAGGTCTTCCTAGGGCCCGCGCCGGCTTAGTCGTTATTTCGCGGCGATGAGTGAGCTGACGAACTTTGCTTCGTAGGTGTCTTCGATCTTCGGGGCCGACTTGATCTGTCCACGCTTGATGAGGACATCCGCGATCAACTTGCCTGACGTGAAGAGCGATTTGGCATCGTCGCGCGGGGCGAAATATCCGGCCATTTCGGCAACCGGAATATTGTAAGCGCCCTTTGCCTGTTCCTTTACGTCGTCGACGGTCGTTGAGAAGTATTTCGCGACGATCGTGTAGGCTTCGTCGGGATGCTCTTTCAGGAAAGCCATGCCGTCGATGTAGCCCTTGATCACGCCTTCGACTGCCTTCGGCTTCTTTTCGATGTAATCTGTCGAGAAGTAGAGGATGTCGGTGATCAGGCCCGGTGCGGAAGCCGACGTATAAAGCGCGTGATAACCGCCGTTCGCGTCGAGCTTCAGGATCTTGCTGACGTTGGGTTCGTACGTTGCGCCCGCGACTGCGCCACCCATCAAGGCAGCCGCGACGTTTTCCGGCGTCGTGTCGAGGCCTTCGACGTCGGCTTCCGTCAAGCCTGCCTGTTGCAGGGCAAAAGCGACCAGAAGGTTGTCGCAGGTCGCGAAGGGGTAGGCGACTTTTTTGCCCTTGAGGTCGGCGAGTGACTTGATCGATTTCTCGGCGACAAGCGCATCGGCTCCATTTGAGTAATCGATCGGCATCACGACGCGATAGGCGTTGCCGTTCGCGACGAGGTTGATCACCTGATCGTACGTGTACATCGCGCCCTGAATTCCGCCGCTTTGTAGCGCAGCAGGAATGAGCGCTGGGTCGGCGAAATCTTTCAGCGCGACTTTGACGCCGTATTTCTCGAACATATTCTTTTCGGCGGCGACGTAGAACGGCGCGTAGCCGATCCATGCAACTGTCGCGAGGTTCACCTCTTCTTCAGCGCGTGCGGAAGTGGCGGTGACAGACGCCATTCCCGTGAGTGCAACTGCACCGCCTATTGCGAAAGTGCGGAGCCGTGACAAGAGCGTACGCATGTTCTGGGATACTCCTCCGTTTAAGGGCCGGGCGTCATGCACCGGCTTCGACCATTGCCGATGCAGACCTGTCCATCGACAGGCCAACTGTTTCGCGGATACGTTCCATCACGGTCCGCTTGAGCTGGAGAAACTTGGGGTCCACGCGCATCAGCTCGTTGCGCGTTGGCGGCAGCGGCACATCGTAGATCGTGTCGATCCTGCCCGGATGCGGCGACATCAGAACGACCTGCGTGCCGAGATAGAGCGCTTCTTCGACGTCGTGCGTCACGAACATGATCGTCGTGCCTTCCTGCTCGACGACGTCGAGCACGAGATCCTGCATGACCTCACGCGTTTGCGCATCGAGCGCGCCGAAGGGTTCGTCCATCAAAATGATCGACGGTTTCGACATGAGCGCTCTCGCGATCGCAATTCGTTGACGCATGCCGCCCGAGAGTTGCGAGGGATATAAGTCCTGCGATGCGGCGAGCCCGACGAGCGAGATCAACCTCGATGCGCGTTCGTCCTCGGCTCCGCGCTCCAGTGCGAGGTTGTCATGGCTGTTAGCTGCGAGGCGCCGACTGAAGAGCACGTTCTGCTTCACCGTCAGCCACGGAAAGAGGCTGTAGTCCTGGAAGACCATGGCGCGATCGACGCCGGGTCCATCGATCGGGTTGCCTCCGACAAGTACGATGCCGCCATCGGCCGTTTCGAGGCCCGCTACAATTCTAAGAAGAGTTGATTTTCCGCAGCCCGACGCGCCGACGATGGTCAGAAACGTTCCGGCTTTGATCGACAGGCTAACGTTGTCGAGAACGACGTTGCTGCCGCGTTTTCCCTCGAAGCTTTTGAAGACGTGCTTGATCTCGATGGCTTTGGTCATCGCCTATTGCCTCCGCAGATAGGGAAAGAGAGCGTGGTGGAGAGCGCGGAGCAGCTGATCCTGGAGGAGGCCGAGAAAGCCGATGACGATCAGGCCCGCGAAGATCTTGTCGGTCTGCAGGAAGCGTTGCGCTTTGAGGACCGCGTAGCCGAGGCCGGAATTGGCAGCGACGATTTCGGCGACGACCAGATATGTCCACGCCCATCCAAGCGTGATGCGGCAGGTCGTCAGAAGTGCCGGAGCGGCGGACGGGAAGATGACCTTGTAGAGAATTTCGCGCCGGGTGCCGCCCATCGTCTGGGCCGCCTCGATTTGCTGCATCGGTACTTTGCGAACGTCGTCCGCGAACATCAGCACCATCTGAAAGAACGTGCCGACGAAGATGATCGCGATTTTCGACTGCTCGCCGACGCCGCACCACAGCATCATGAGAGGGACGAATGCCACGGCGGGCATATACCTGATGAAGTCCATTGCGGGTTCGAGGAAAGCTTCGGCGGGCTTGAACGTGCCGGCGACCAATCCAAGCGGCAGCGCGATGACAAGAGATGCGAGGAACCCGAGCGAGACGCGTTGCACGCTGATCAACAGGTCGGCGGCAAATCCTTCATTGGCGATCCATGTCCAGAAGCGTTGGATGACATCCAGTGGGCCCGGCATGAACATTTTTGGGACGATGCCGGCTTCGTGGGCGAAGGCCCAGATCAGGATCGGCGTCGCGACGCCGAGGAGTGAGTAGACTGCATACTGGCGCTTCGTCAGCGCGCCGCGGAGCTTCCATTGACGCGGTGTCCTGGCAGCTTTGCTATCATTAATGGGCGCGTGGCCGGCTTGAATTTTCAGTGGCGAAGCATCCATCCAAATTGTCCGCATCGATCTAAACGCTTTGCAATGTGGCCGGCGGGTTTTGACTTGTTGAGCCAAACTCTCGCTTGAGCTTGCGCTAATTAAGCGCTTAATTAATATTCCTAGGCAAGCGTTTGTGATCGCCAAAGTGCAGCTTTTTTGAACAATCTTTGCACCAGCGCGCACATTCTCGAGGCAACGGTAACGCCCGGCGATTTCGTCTGGTACGAACGTCGGCATAAAAAGGATTGGGGGGTCGCGTGGGCACTAAGAGCAGTCCGCCATCGGCTGTACGAAAGCTACGGCAGCGGGCGACTAAGGCACCGGTCAAGACTCGTGTTGTGCGCGCTGGACGTCCACGGCTCGATGTTGGTTCGCCAGACGCCGAGATGAAGATCTGCGAGGTGGCGCTCGATCTTTTTGCCGATCGCGGCTTTTCATCGGTTACGACGAAGGACATCGCGGACGCGACGGGCTTCAATCCGGCTCTGATCTATTACTATTTCGGCAGCAAGGAAGAGTTGTTCCGACGGGCCGTTACGCTTGCGGTCGAGCGCGCATTCGAGCAGTTCCGCTTGGCGCGTGAGGGATTGGAGCATCCGCGTGACATCATCTTCGGATGGCTCGATATTCACGTCAAAGAGTATGAGACGATCGCGAAGCTCATCAAGATCGGTATCGATTACGCGAAGACATCGACGCGTAACGTTCGGATCGACGATGCGATCAGACGGTTCTATCTCGATGAGCGAGGTGTTTTGAAGGCTGCGCTTGCTGCGGGAATTGCACGTGGCGATTTTCGCAACGTTGATGTCGATGAAACCGCGAGCTTCATTTCGACTTATCTTGACGGTGTGTTCGCGCGCGCGATGATCCTGAAGGATTTCGATCCGATCATCGCCATTGATGATCTTCGGGCATTCCTGAACACTCAATTGAAGCGAAAGAAATGAGCCGCAGTGGTGGATGATCGGATGTTGGACGAAACATTGACGATGCGGGTGCTTCAACTCGGGCCCCATCTTCTGGGCTTTTATGACGGACGTGTGCCGGGCAGGCGCTATCATTCGCCCGAGCCAAACTGGCTCGATGACGGGGGCTATGCGCTTGGCATTTGTAGTTACGCCGTTGTCGATGGGCCGTCGGCGATTGTCTACGACACGCACTTATCTCTCGCTCATGCGCGGTTCATCAGGCGGACGCTCGAGGCTCGCGGGGTTCGCGATATTCGCGTGGTGCTCAGTCACTGGCACTTGGATCACGTTGCGGGGAACGCGGTCTTCGATGACTGCGAGATCATTGCGTGCGAGGAAACCGCGCGGTTGCTTTCAGAGAAGAGGGCCGCGATCGAAGCGGGCGCCCTGGATAGCTTACCCGAAATCTCACCGCTCGTTATGCCGACGACGACATTTTCGGGCGGCTTGGAGCTGAGATGCGGTGATGTCGAAATCGAATTGCGTCCGCTCGACATTCACAGTCGCGATGGTGTCTCGATGTATTTCCCGAAAGACGGGACTTTGCTCGCCGGGGACACGCTCGAAGATACCGTTACTTATGTTGACGAGCCCGAGCGGCTTCAGGAGCACCTAGTCGGACTCGCCGCGGTTGCAACGTGGGAATTCTCGCGGATTTTGCCGAACCACGGTTCGCCAGAGCGTATTGCTGGCGCGGGTTATGATACTGGCTTGATCGATGCTACGCGCATTTACGTCGAGCATCTGCTTGCTGCAGCGGCAGACGAGCGTTCCTCGCGTCTTCCTCTTCGGACTTTACTCGCGGAGCCTCTCGCCCGCGGTTCGATCACGTACTTCGAGCCCTATGAGGCGGTGCACAAAATGAACGTCGATAAAGTCAGGAGGCAAGTCAGCAATAACTGATGTTCTCGAGGAATTACGTTGCGATTTTGGGAGCGGTCGCTCGCGAGAATGAATAGTCTGCGATTTCACGGATTGTGCAAATAACATTAGGTCGCTGGGCCGGGCCGAGCTTAACCGTCAGTGTTCTCAAGAGGACAATCATGCATGATCATGCGGATCCTTTCGATCTCGAGCGGTTCGTCAATGCACAGGCAGACGTTTTCGCGCGCGTGGTGACCGAACTCGCGTCGGGCAAAAAGCGATCGCATTGGATGTGGTTCATCTTTCCGCAGTTCCGCGGTCTCGGTTCGAGCGCGATGTCGGAAAAGTTCGGCATCGGAAGCTATGAAGAAGCGCGAGCCTTTGTGAGCCATCCGGTTCTCGGTCCGCGTCTGGCTCAGGTCACGGCGCTGATGCTCGATCACAGAGACAAAGCGCTGATCGATATTTTAGGTTCGCCAGATAATCTGAAATTCCGTTCGTCGATGACACTGTTCGCATCGGTGACAGGGCACGATAGCATCTACGCTCGGGCGCTCTACACATTCTGCAACGGGCCTGACCGAAACACGCTCGCGCTTTTAGGGGCGACGAACAGAGACGCGTAATGAGGGACTTCTTGAGTTTTCAAGCTCGCAAATGCGGCGGACGAAATGACGGGCGCGCGACCGAGGCTGATTTCTGTCGATAATTTGTGCCCGCCGTGGATTTGATGCTGCGGCCCCTTGCTTGCGAATAGCGTGAAATTCTATCGGTTTTGCTGATCTTCCGGCGTTCTTCGAAATACCTTTTTTGAATATATCATTTCTCATGAAAGTTATTGCTGATGGATATTCATGTTCCTGCCCCGGTGCGTCGCCTGCTTTCGCGGGTGCGGCTCTTTCTCTCCGGGAAGTCTAATCCGATTTTGTATGAAAATCTCCGCCGCGGCACGAAGCGATGGAAATTGACCAGACCCGCTTTGGAGCGTGAGATCGAGGGATATGCTTCAGCGTGCAGCGTTTCAGCCGGTGAGACGATCCAGTTCTACGTGAACACTGAGGCGCCTTCATACGCGATCGAAATTTTTCGCATGGGCTGGTACGATGGTCGCGGTGCTCGACAAGTTTGGGGGCCGGTCTCCGCGCGTGGTGTCCGCCAAAGCATCCCCGCGCCGGATCCTGATACGGGCCTGGTCGATTGCGATTGGCAGGAACCATTCAAATTGGATGTTCGGTCTAATTGGCTTTCGGGAGTCTATCTCGCCAAATTGGAGGAGATTACTTTTCGTCGCCAATCGTATATTATTTTTGTCGTGAGAAAGGACAACGACAACGCCGATATTGTCTATCAGCTTCCGGTGAACACGTACCAAGTCTATAATTTCTGGGGCGGCAAGTCGGGCTACGAGTGGGGAAGCGGCGGTGAATTGCCGTGGGGTTCTTCGGCGGGCCGTCCCGCGGTCGTGGTGTCCTTCAACAGACCCTATGCCCGCAGCACCAATCCGGCCGCTGCAGCTTTGGGTATGGGTGCTGGTGAGTTCCTGTCGAATGTGCAGCCGGTGCGTGAAGGGTATCCAATCTCGAGCGCGGGGTGGGATTACAATACGGTTCGCTGGCTTGAGCGAGAGGGCTACTACGTCACTTACATCACCAATGTCGATAGCCATAATTTGCCGGACGCGGTTTCGCGGCGTCGCGTCTTTATCGCGGGCGCGCACGACGAGTATTGGTCGTTGGAAAGCCGAACGAATATCGAGAAGGCTTTGTCCAACGGTACATGCCTAATTTTCTCCGGCGCTAATGCCGTCTATTGGCAGGTGAGACAAGAGAAGGATCGCAAGGGCCGTCCTTGCCGTTTTCTGGCAATCTATAAGGAAAGCGCTGCTGCGTCGGACCCCGTTCTCATCGATGGCGATCCGTCGAATGACCATTTGGCCACAACCAACTGGCGGGAGGCGCCTGTTTCGCAACCCGAGGACAAGCTCATCGGGATCTCGTATTTGATGGATCCGGTTGATGGCAATATCGTCATCACAAATCCGAGTCATTGGGCGTTTGAAAATACGGGTCTTCGTGAAGGCTCCGAGCTCGTAGGGCTTCTTGGCTATGAGGTCGACGGCGTGACAAGTCACGCTCCCGAGGGTCTCGTTGTCCTGGCGACCTCTCCAGCTCAAAACCTCTATGATCCGAAGCGAAGTGTTGTCGCAAACATGGCGACGTACGCCGTTCCATCGGGAGGGCAGGTTTTTGCGACCGGGAGCATTCAGTGGTGCTGGGGGCTCGACGATTTCAATGTGCCTGAGCTTCGCACATCACGGCTGAACGATGCGGCCGCTCAGATTACGCACAATGTCCTCACGCGCTTCGGAGCAAGGCGTTATTCAAGCTAGGGCCGACCGTTTATAATTGGCGGTCGCAGGATTGAATCTACAACGCGGCATGCAAATTAGGTTTGCTGTGTGCGTTGCAGCCGCTGTTCCGAGTGATCGTGCGACGATTCAAAACGAGTGTGCGCCTAACGGAGACTCCAACACTTACAATTTGCCCCAATTCGTTTGCCCCGTTCTTTGAAAACGGCAATCACAATTGGACGACGCTAATGCGCGATCGCTTCTCGTCCTCTACTCGCGGGATAAGCGCCTGAGATGATTTCAGGCGTGCTCGTCTGGGTAGGAGAGTTTCATGCGTAGATCCCTTATCATTTGGTCATTGGCCTTGTTGCCCTTTGCTGTTGCCGTTAACGCACAAGCCAACCCGGCCACACCCTTAAACGATGACGATTGTGCGGCTGCTTGGAAGGAAGCGGGAGGTGCTGACCTCAAGCCCGACAAGGCAAAACCCTTCATCGCGAGTTTCGACCAGGTCGATGTCGACCACGACGGGGCGATCAACTGGGAAGAGTTTAAGGCCGGCTGCAAGAAAGGCCTGGTGACCAAGTAACCTGGCACGATGGCCGCGAGGCGCCGTTTTCCGCCGGCTCTCAATCAGGACAGCCGGCGGACATCTGCGCGCAGTACCGGAAGCAGGTCGGTCTCGAACCATGGATTGCGTTGAAGCCATCTGTTGTTGTGCCACGACGGATGGGGCAGCGGAAATCTCCGCAACGATAAATCGGCGTCGTAAACCTCGCGCCATCGCTGCACCATCTTATTGACGCCCTGCTGCGCGGCGTCCGGTCCGAAATGCCAACGTTGCGCGTGGCTGCCGATAATCAAGAGCAGCTTCACATTCGGCAGGTGAGTAAACAACTTTGTTTGCCAGATCTCCGCACACTCCCGGCGGGGTGGCAGGTCACTGCCGCCGGGCGTCAATCCCGGAAAGCAGAAACCCATTGGGACGATCGCCACGTTGCGGGAATCGTAGAACGCAGCCTCATCGAGGCCTAGCCACTGCCTCAACCGGATTCCCGACGGATCGTCGAACGGGCGGCCCGATTTATGTGCGCGGGTCCCAGGCGCCTGGCTGGCGATGCAGATGCGCGCCGTCTCCGAGACTTGAAGGATTGGCCGCGGCGCGTGGTCCAATGGCTTGCCATAGCGGGGATCGTCTCGGCAGACCCGGCACGCGCGGATAGATCTCACCAACGCATCGAGGGCGTTTGTGTTGTTCGGCGTCGAGATCTTGGCCTGGACAATCGTTCTCGAGGGCATACTTCTATCCTAACCCTTCGTGCGATGTATCCGAGGGTTCGATGTGAGATCGTCGAATTTTTTATTCCCGCTTTTTCAACAGGACGTCCTTTAGGACGACGGCATCGTTGTGTTCCTCGTCATGAGCGCTGTAGACGAGGGTGACCGTATGCGTCTTGGTCAGCGCGCGAATGCGCTTCAGGATGTCGGTGTGTTGCCGAAGTTCGTCGCGATAGCGGCGCTTGAACTCCGGCCAGCGCGCCGGATCGTGGCCGAACCATTGCCGCAGCTCGGTGCTCGGCGCGATGTCTTTCTCCCACTCATCGAGTGCAGCCTTCTCTTTGCTCACCCCGCGGGGCCAAAGCCGATCGACCAGTATCCGTACGCCGTCGTCGGTGGCGGCCGGTTCGTAGGCGCGTTTCAATCGCAGATGAGAAGGGGGAAATGGTGCTCGGGTCATGAGACGCTTCCCGGAAGAAGATTGCGCGACGTTGCTGCGGTCCCCCAAGGCTCCCCGCCGGGATGTTACTGCTCGGCTCGGTGACCAGCCAGGCTTTCTGCAGGAGGGTCAGAATGAGATTTCAGAGTGGCACCAAGTGCCTAATCTCAATTGGTGCCGGCTGTAGGATTTGAACCTACGACCCCCTGATTACAAATCAGGTGCACTACCACTGTGCTAAGCCGGCTTGCCGAAGGAAATCAGTGATTTACGTCGTTGACCCCGAAGAGTCCAACGTTTTTGCTGCGCAATTTGTCAGGTGTCACCAGCTCACGCGCCAAGCGCTTGATACAAGACGCGGCGGGTGGTGTGCAAGCGGTGCTGCCGCCATCTCGGAAGATGGAGTATTCCAGTCAAAAAAAGAAGCAGAGATTGCTCTCTGCTTCTTATGGCTTCCAATTAGAAGCGGCCTGTTACGGGCACCACCAGACCGGGCCGATTGCCATGCAACCGCGACGGCCCCAGTCACCGGGGCGGCGATCATAGCGATGCCAGCCATTGGGCGGACGTCTGTCGTGCCGCTTGTGGAAATTCGGCTTCCTACCGCGATCGTTCCGGTGATCGTTCCTGTAATCGATTTGCTGGATCGCAGTTGACGCTGCGTCATGCGCAGGCGCGCCCACTGTGATTGCCGAAGCAGACGATGCCGAAATGATCGACACAGCTACGGCGCACAGTGCGATGCTTTTTATACCCAAAAGTTATCCTCCCGGTTTTGAAATAACCAACCGCGCATTAACGCGCCGAGTTAGGTCAGGTTCCGTTTTGAACCTGGCCCGTTAGCTAATCGTTCGAGCTTCGATCGTCTACGTTTCGCGCGCCTACATGGGGACGCACATATGACGGTGGCGAGCCTTGATCCTCCATCTTCACGAATCATTTGAATCGTGTTCAATCCGGGCCAAATGCTCAGGGGATTGAGAAAGAATATGTACAAGATCGTTTCAGCTGCTTCGGTGTTCGTTGCAGCTGTTGTTTCCGTCACGCTCCCATGGGTAACGCCGGCGGCTGCAGGTGGCTTTTCGACACCAGTCGCATCAGGCACTGCAAACTATGACTGGTCGGGAGCCTACTTGGGTGGCAGCGTTGGCGGCGGGTGGGGAGATGTCGGTTGGGTGTATGACGATGGGGGTAATCCAACCAATCCGAACCCAAAGAGCTATAGCGGCGTTCTCGGTGGCGCCCACATTGGATATCAACGTCAGTGGGGCCGCCTCGTTGCGGGTCTTGAGGGCAATTATATTTTTCATGGTATCGGGGAGTAAGGCCGATTGCCCGAACGATTTCAGTTGCAAGGCTCAATTGCGAGGTGTCTGGGAAGTCGGGCCGCGTGTGGGCTTCGCGTGGAACAACGTTCTTCTCTATGCGACCGGCGGCTATGCCAACGGCCGCGTGACCACTCAAGCTCAAGAGAAAGAGACGGGCCTAGTTTATGACGCTTCGAAAGCGACCCACGATGGTTTCTACATCGGCGGCGGGCTCGATTGGGGTGTGACCCAAAACATCATTCTCGGCGTCGAGTATCAGCACATCGATTTCGACAGTGTCGATCACATCACCATTGAGAGTCGCACCATTGATCCGGACCTGGATATTGTCAGGGCGCGATTGACGTTCAAGCTCGGGACAGCGAGCGAGCGTGCTGCTTCGCTGAAGTAGCGCGCACCCGCGGGCCTGCAAGCGATGAAGAATTCCAAGGGGCAACGGAAGCTGCCCTTTGGGATCGCAGACTAGGCGCGATCCAGCTTTCCGAAGGAATTCAAGCTTTTGCGCCTGGCCGCGCCGCCAGCGCAGAGCGACAGTGCGAAGGCTCCTCCAGACGTGGTACAGTCACGTCGACTAGAGGAGATCAAGGCCATGCAGTTCGCCGTGGGTTTCAAGTCCGAGGGACGACTGGGGCATGTCCTAATCGACGGTGACGATGCGCTCGTGGCCGCGCTCAAACTGAAGGCCGAGTGTCCAACGGCGGCCATCATGTATGTCCGGCCGCGAAACCGTCGCGGCGACAGTCGTCATCCGCCGTTGTCGGATCTTTGGCAGAACTGATTTTCGATTAAATGATGCTCCGGCAAATCATGCCCGGGATTCTGGCTGCGGAAGGTGTCGTCTCGCCACTTCGGCGATGAGGAGACGGGCGAGGGTGATTGCGCATTCGGCATATCGCTTTGCAAGGCGGCGAGGGTTCGTTGCCAGGCGCCACAGCCATTCAAGGCCGAGTTTTCTGAAAAGTCCGGGCGCCCTTATCTGAGCGCCGGCAAGGAAATCGAGTGACGCTCCCGAGCAGATCATTCCGCAGCGGAGGCCCCGCGCGCGGGCGTGCTCGGCAAATATTTCCTGCTTCGGTGCGCCGAGGGCGACGATGCAGATACGGGCTCCCGACCGCTTGATGGTCTCGATGGCGCGGTCCGCCTCCGGTCCTTCGGGATCAAACGAGCGAGACGGCGACAGCACTCCCGCGATCTTCAGAAGGCCATCGGTGACGTTGCCAATTTCGTGCGCGGCTTTCGTCAGCACCTCTTCCGTAGATCCGAAAAGAAAAACGGGCAGGCGGGCGTCCGCGGCGGCGTCAAGCATAGGTAGAAGCATGTCGGAACCGGTTGCGCGGACGACGCTTTGATCCTGCAAGCGTGCGAGCCAGGCGACAGGAGCGCCATCCGCCGTGACGATGTCGGCCTTGCGGTAAGCACGGCGAAACGGCTCGTCGCTCCTAAGTTTTACGAGGTGGTCGAGGTTCAACGTAAAAACCGTGAAGGCTTCTCGTGCCTTGGCCCGGCCGATGATCCGTGAGATCGCCGTTTGCATATCCGCGGTGTTGATCGGCCAACCGCCGACGTAGGCGAGGGCTGGGATCGGCTCTTGCGTGGCGTTGGGTAACTCCAGGTCCGCCAATGCGAGCGCGGCGGTATTTTTCTGTTGCACTTTGACTTCTCTGATCCAGCTGTCGCGTGCCAGAGCCGGAGCAAGTCCTATGCCTCGCGGTAGACAGGCGGCACGGAGCCCTTAATGGAAGAGGCCGCGCTGGCCGCCGCACCGATTTGTTTCATTTTTGTCGACGATCGTCCCGATATTGCACGTTGAGTGCCGCAGGGTTTGGAACGGTTCATGGGCCGTCCGGGCAGACGTGAGGATCGTCCGCATCTCTCGGCGAGCGGGGATCGGGTTTGCACCGTCGGCCCGGCGGAGGCGGGCAAATCTCAAGTTTTTCGGATGATTTGCTGTGCGAGAGCGCCTCTGCAACTTGCAGGCGGGGTCAGGTCATTTCGTCGGGTGTCGCGAAGACTCCCATGTCGCACCCTCGCGGCCCGGCAAATGCATTGCTGGGGGCAGGCATGGCCTTGGCTTGCCTTGGCCGTTCTGACGAGGAAGACGTATCCGTGCTTGGTAGTGCCCGAAGACTAGCTTCGCCGAACATCGTAAGGTTCTCACGTTTTGCTTTGACCCAAACGAGTTTTGGCGCGGCTGCATTCCTTATTGAGCTTGTCAGCATCGTTCTGATCGCGATCGCGACCGGGATGACTTACCATTGGCTCGTCTACGGCGAGCAAGGGTTCGTCGAAACCTATGCGGCGATCGGAAGTCTCGCCGGGCTCGGTTACACCTCGGCGTTTCTCATTCGCGACGAATACGCCATCGGAGTTTTGTTGGAAGGGATGCGGAGCCCCGGCCGCGTCTTTCTGACGTGGAGTCTCGTCTTCATTGGGCTTTCTGTCATCGGTTTTCTGACAAAGAGCACGCACGTATTCTCGCGCGGATGGCTGGTCGTCTTTTTCGTGTGTGGTCTTGCAGGTGTGCTCTCTCTCAACGCTGTGCTGAGCCGAGCCGTGGCTTACATCATGGCGCGCGGTTGGGTGCGCCGACGCAAGGTCATGATCGTGGCGACGGATCGCGATATCGCCTCGCTCGAGAAGGAAATCAACGACGGCTCAACGGGCTTTTGGGTCATTGCGAGGACTGCTGTTCCCCAAATTGCGGGGGAGCCAAAAGAAGTCGAGGCTGTGCTCGACGCGGCCGTCGCCAATGCCCGGATGCTCGGCGTCGAAGACATCGTCATATCGAACACGCTTTACCGCAGCGAGTTTCTGGAGCGCGCGGTCAATGCTTTCAATGTTCTGCCGATTGCCTTGCACTTGAGCACGAGCGGTTTGGTCGGAAGGTTCAAGGACGCTCGCATCGCCCGGTTCGGACAAACCGCGACGCTCTCTTTGACGAGACCGCCGCTCGGCCCATTCGAGGCCGCCACGAAGCGTTGGTTCGATATGGTAGCCGCTGGAGTAGCGCTCTTCATCCTCAGCCCGCTATTTGCGGCGATCGCTCTTCTCATAAAGCTCGATAGCCCCGGGCCGGTGTTCTTCAAGCAGCGCCGGCGTGGCTACAACACCGAGGAATTCCGCATTTGGAAATTCCGCACCATGTCGTCGCTGGACGATGGCGACGTCATCATTCAGGCGACCGAGAATGATCGCCGCATCACGGCCGTCGGGAATTTCTTGCGGCGGACGTCTCTCGACGAACTGCCGCAACTCATCAATGTTCTCAAGGGTGAAATGTCTCTTGTGGGTCCGCGTCCGCACGCTGTTGCGCATGACCGTTTCTTCGAGCGGCGGATCGAACTCTATCCGCGGCGGCTCAACGTCAAGCCCGGCATCACGGGATGGGCGCAGGTGAATGGCTTCCGAGGCGAGACGCGTACCGAGGAGCAGATGCGGCAACGTGTCGATCACGATCTCTATTACATCGACAACTGCTCGCTCGGCTTCGACCTCTACATCATTTTGCTGACGCTGATCTCGCCCAAGGTGGGGCGCAATGCGCGATGACGACTCAAAGGTACTGGCAGAGATGTAACGGCCTGTTTGAATTCGGCTTCGGCCGTTGTTCGCAGGATGGCATTCAAGCGTTCTTAAGATAGTCTGAGCAACGATTCTTGCTGCTTTCGTGTCATGCGTGCGCGAAACTCATCCAGAACGACCAGGGAGTTCACCGATGCGCTTTAAGTCCTTGATGGCGCTGGCCGTGCTTGCGGCAGCTTCTTTAGCGCCGAGCGGCGGGGCCTCTGCGTTTGGTTTGGACAGTCCCGATCTCAGGGTCCGCCCATACCACCACAACGAAGCGCTCGAGCAGTACTATTCGTATTATTACGATCCACGCGGCTGGTATCCCTACTACAACTCCGGCGAGTGGGGCGGTCCGATCATCAGCCGCTATAAGGGGCCGTTGCCGCCATACTATGCGTCGTGGGGCGCGCCGAACAGGCGCTACCACCACGTCGAGTGGCACCGCCTGCACTATCGCGGTCATCGCCGCGGCGATTGGTAAGCGGACGCCGTTCAGTCCGATCAGGAATTCATAGCGCTCGGTCATTGAGATGGCCGGGCGTTTCTTTTTTATGATTTCGCTGCGGGATGGGCTCGCATTCAGGACATGTTCATAGGTCTTCTGAGAATATCCTCATGCTCGCGGGATGAGCACGCGTACGAGTTCTTGCTAAGGGGGATACAACCCATGATGAAAAGATTTGGCAACGCGATGATGGCGCTTGCCGTCGCGAGTTCAATGATGATGGCTGTCGCTCCAGAGGCGCAGGCGCGCCGTGGCGCCGGTGTTGGCGTTGGTGTTGCTGCGGGCATTATCGGCCTTGGCATTCTTGGCGCGGCTGCTGCAGCGCATGACCGTCCGCGCTACTATTCGCGCTATGACGAGGGTCGTTGCTACCGTGGCCCTGAAGAGTGCCGTTGGTCAGGGCGCCGGTGCTTTGAAAACGAATTCGGCGATACCGTCTGCCGCGGCGGGCGATATCTCTGCGAACGTCCGCTCATCTGCGATTGATCGAAATCGCCGGATCAGGATTTAGCGGCTGGCGCGGGAACGCGCCGGCCGTTTTCATTTTTCGCCTTCATTTTTTTCGTGCGAGCAGCGCCGTGTGAAGCGCGATCGCGGCCGCGTTCGACACATTGAGGCTGGCGAGCGTGTCGTCGGTCGTGATGTGCGCGAGGCTATCGCACGTCTTGCGGGTTAGTTCGCGCAGTCCCTTGCCTTCCGATCCCATCACCAAAGCCGTCGGTTGCGACCAATCGAGGCTTTCGATGCTTTGTTCGCCTTCGCTGTCGAGACCAACGACGGCGAAGCCCGCCTCCTTCAGTTCATCGAGGGCACGCGAAAGATTGGCGACGAGGGCGACAGGAACGAGTTCGAGGGCTCCTGATGCAGACTTGGCAAGAACACCGTTGAGGGGCGGGCTGTGCCGGCGCGTCATGACAAGACCGCTTGCGCCGAAAACAGCTGACGAGCGCAAAATCGCGCCGACGTTGTGGGGGTCCGTCACCTGGTCGAGGACGATGAGCGGACGTCCGCCTGCCGATGCGGCAAGATCGTGCCAATCGGGTTCGGGGAGGGGTTCGACGTCGAGCGCCGCTCCCTGGTGCACCGTATCGGCGCCTAGAAGCTTGTCGAGGTCGCGGGGGGTGACGCGCTCGATCGGCAGCTCGATCGTGCCCACGGCCTCCAGAAGGCGCCGTTCGGCGTTTTCGGTCAGAAGGACGCGGAGGACCTTGCGCGCTGGGTTCTTCAGCGCCGCCTCGACAGCGTGCAGGCCAAACAAGCGTATGGGGCCATCCTCGTCCTCGGCGTGGCCGCGGGCGTCCCGGGCGCGTGCGTTGGGGTGGAAGGCCGTTTTGGCCGGGCGGGAAGAAAAGTTGCCAGAGCGCTTCTTATCGCGCCACGGTTTGTTGAAACGTGGTTTCTGCAGGGGGGTGCCTCGAAAATTCGACGTTAAGGCCCGCCCGCAATGCTCTCTTCCGCAATGGGATGGGGGCCGAAGCGCACATTGCCGCTTTTCCGATTGACATGAAAGGCCCCGATGAAGATAACGCGGGCGAAGGCCCTGCCCGGTTGGCAGGGCGCTTTCATTTCTACAGCCGCATCAGCGGCCTGGGGAGAGGTGCCCGAGTGGCTAAAGGGGACGGACTGTAAATCCGTTGGCTTCGCCTACGCTGGTTCGAATCCAGCCCTCTCCACCAAGACCCCTTCTGCCAGTGTCGATTAACGTCGGTTGGCGAGAAAATTATCTAATAAAATCAGTGAAAATCCCGATCTGGCGTCTATTGACGTCGGGGCAAATCGCCTACCATCGGCCTCGCGTTTGTGGACCAATTTGTGGACGAGCGATGGCGAAAAGCACGCACCGGCTGAACGCGATCAAGGCTGCTAATGTGAAGGCCGTCGGAATGCATCCCGACGGAGCTGGCCTCTATCTCAAGGTGGACAAGGGCGGATCCAAGTCGTGGGTGTTCCGTTATTGTTCGATCGGCGGCAGCGCTATCTTGGTCTGGGCGCGGTGACTTCGGTCAGCCTAGCTACGGCGCGAACTTTGGCTGCCGATGCGCGCCAGCAGCTACAAATTGGTCATGATCCAATCGAGGTGAGGCGACAAGCCGAAGTTGAAGCGGCGGCGGATAAAGCTCGATCGATGACGTTCAAGGAGTGCGCCGAAGCCTACATGGCTGCGCACGAGCCGAGCTGGAAGAACGCGAAGCATTGTGAGCAATGGCACAGCACCCTCCGGCGCTATCTCTATCCGAAGTTCGGTGGTGTGGCGGTCTCCTCAGTCACGACCGAAATGGTCCTCGACGCCATACAACCTATTTGGCATTCGATGCCCGAAACAGCGTCTCGGGTGCGTGGGCGGATCGAAGTCGTCATCGATTGGGCGAAGGCAATGGCTGAAAGGCCGAGAAAACGGACGCTCACTGACAGATGGGACGTGTGGTTTACGCGTGGATCGGGCGCGTCCGCCGCTCACCATTTAGCGGACAAGGCGATTTCGACCGCTCCGGGCCATAAGCAGTCATTGCTTATGTTCCCGAGATACACCTGCTCAGCCGCCCTCACCCGGCTTGGGTGAAAAGTATTTTTTGAATTTCCCTGGTTCCTCCGAGTGGGCGCGCGCATCGTTCGGCATCTCCTTCTTGACCGTGATATTTGGCCACTTCAGCGCGTATTCGCGATTAAGTTCGAGCCACTTCTCGTTGGCCAGGCCCGGTGTTCTGTTTGATGGCATCGACCGGGCACTCTGGTTGGCACACCCCGCAGTCGATGCACTCGCCGAGGTGAATGACGAGCATATTCTCGCCCTCTTAGAAGCAATCGACGGGATAGAGCTCGACGCAGTCCGTGGTCTTACACTTGATGCATCTCTCGTCGGCGTAGTACATCATTCGCGCTCCCAGCGGTCGCTGTTAGCGAGCAGCTTCTTTTCACCGTGAAAGTACTCCTTGCGCGTCTCGGTCGCGTACTCGAAATTCGGGACTCGATAAGGGCATCCACGGGGTATGCCTATGAACGGGCCGCTCCCTCAACCTCCGGCACTCATATGCCCTGAGGTGTGCTCGTTCGCCGACCACAGCGCTAGCACGATTGCTGCGATGCCGATCACCACGCTTGTACGCGTCGCGGCCGCATGGCCGCTGAAGTTCAACACCCATGGCGCCACGATCAGCCAGGCTCCCAAGACGGCACTGATCCACTCCTCCCAGACGCGGAAGGCAAACAGAGCCGCCAGAGCCATCAACGTGATGACGGCACCAACGAGGTGTGCATTCAGTGCAGCGCTGCCTTCTGTTACGTAGTTTAGCGCCCAAGGTGAGATGAACAGTACAATTCCGAGCAGGACGTTGACCGAGTCCTGCCAATCGCTTGTGATGTTTTGCTTTGCATCCATTGCCAACCTCCTCCGGTTGACATCGCGAGTCCCATCATGGGAATTCGCATCGGTATATTTGAGGTAATTGTTCGTCGAACGCGTTCAAGGACGCTGCAGCCTGAATCGAAAAATTTGATCAATCGCGCACGTTACCGCAATGCAATACGCCCATTGCGTGTGTGGGGCGGTCCGCCCGGGCGAGCGTCAATAACCTTGCCAAGGCACTTCGTACGAGTTGCGAGGGGGGAAACAACGGCCTAAAATTTTTTGGATTGGATCTATTGGGCGGCGAAGCGCGAGTTCTAAGGTACCCGCAATGCTGCTTGGCGGGCCGTTGGGCCTACCAGCGCATCCTCCGGCACGCGATGCCGCAATGGAGGATACAATGGCTGTCATTGCCATGACGCGCGAGATGGCGACGCGCGGAAGCGAAGTTGCTGTGGGCCTCGCAAAGCAATTGGGGCTTGCTATTGTTCACCATGAGATCGTCGAGCACGACATTGCTGAACGAGCCGGCATGCCGGAAAGCGAGGTGCATCGATTTCTCGAAGGCGAGACGTCGTTGCTGGAGCGGTGGACGCTCGATCGCAAGCGCATGTCCCGGTATACGGCTCAAGAGATTCTGGAGCTGGCGGTAAAGGGAAACGTGCTGATCAGGGGCTGGGGCGCCACCTATCTCCTGAAGTCCGTACCGCATGTCATATGCGTGCGTATCTGTGCGCCGATGCTCTTTCGTGAAAGAGTCCTGATCGAGCGGCTCGGCGTTGGCATCGCCGCAAACGCACGTCGGGAAATCGAGCGCAGCGACGCTGCTCACAATGGAACAATGCAAAAGCTTTTTGGAATCGACTGGGAGGATCCGTCGCTCTATGCGATCGTGCTCAATACCGCGCGGGTCCCGGTCGCAGACTGCGTCGAACATATCGTTCGCCTAGCAGAGAGCTCTACATTTCAGGAGACCGCGCGATCCCGCAACGTGCTGATGGACGAGGTCATCCTGTTTCGCGCGCGGGCCGCCATGGATCGACAGTTCGGCGCCAAGTCCGTTCAAAATTGCCTTGATGTGCATGTTTTCAGCGGCAAGGTGCTGCTCACGGGAGCGACGACAGATCAACAGATGATCGTCGATGCGGTGCGTTTGCTGCAAGGCGTTGAAGGTGTGACAACTGTCGAGAGCAAGGTCGCCCATGTTGCTTTCGTTCCGCATGCGGACTGACAGCTAGTTTGCTGGCCGAGCAAGAAGCGTAACTTAAAAGGAGATGGCCATGGCGAGCGGGTTGGATGGCAAGTTTGCTCTTGTCACTGGGGTTAGTAAGAGCGGACAGATCGGGGTCCCGGCATGCCAAGCGCTGGCTGACCTTGGCGCGAGTCTCGCTATCTCGGCTCGCAATCGAGCCAATGTTGAGGCGCGGGCTGCTGAGCTACGCTCACGTGGTGCTCGAGTTCTGGCGCTACCTGCCGATCTGACTAACGAGCAACAAGTGAATGAAGCGATCGATCGGATGGTTCGGGAATACGGTCGCATCGATATTCTGGTGAACTTGGCGGGCGGGCTCACGCGTTACAAGCCGGCTGTGGAGCACTCCTTGGATGACTGGCAGCATGAGATGAGCAACAATCTTTTGTCGTCATTCCTGTGCTCGCGCGCCGCCTTTGTCCGCATGCGGGCTAGCGGGGGTGGAACCATCATCAACTTCGCCCGGGCCGGGCTGCCTCAAGCCAATATGGTCGCCTACAATTGCGCCAAAGCGGGCATCGAGGCGCTCACGAGAACGTTCGCACTCGAAGGACGTGACGTTGGCATCCGTGTCAACGCTGTGGCGCCTGGCTTAGTAGATACGGAATCCAACATCGCCGCCATGAAGCCCAAAGAGCTCAAGCATTGGGCGAGACGCGATGATGTTGCTCAAGCCGTTGCGTTTCTGGCGAGCGACGCATCCGCCGGAGTGACAGGGCAAGTGCTAGCAGTCACTGGATGGGGCATATGAGCCTCCGAAATGGCTGCAGTTTTTGAGATACTCGTTGGTGGTTGCCGCAGATTTCGAGAGGTGACCCAAGATGGCAACCGTAAGAGATGTGCTCGATCAGAAAGGGTGTGGAGTCTATCACATTCATCCAGACGCTTCCGTGCTGGTCGCACTTGAGATGATGGCGAAGCATCAGATTGGGGCGTTAGTCGTCATCGAGGGCGGCATTCTCGCCGGGATCATCACTGAACGAGATTACGCTCGGAAGGTCGTGTTGAAGGGGCGGACCTCTCCTAGGACGCTGGTGCGGGAGATCATGTCGACTACAGTCATCTGCACCCGACTCGATCAAACCGTCGAAGAGTGCATGGCAATCATGACCGCGAAGGCCGTTCGCCATCTCCCGGTCCTTGAGCACACGAAGGTTATCGGCTTGGTTTCGATCGGCGATCTCGTCAAAAACGTCATCGCAGATCAAAAATTCATTATCGAGCAGCTCGAACATTACATCAAAGGCGACCGCTGATTCACAAGCGGGTGAGCGGGAGGCGGCGCTATTGGTCCACATGGAGGCGGGCTACCCGCAGCCGTCGCGTAAATGCGGACCGATGTCGAACTGAAGCATGCCGGTCGGTTTGTCCGAAGCGCGTGCCTAGATTGTGGGAGACCCGAGATGCAAATCGAAGAAACAAAAAGGGCGGTTTGGGTTTCACTTTTCAGCAGGCGATGACGACGCCCATTCGACAGCGGCGTTCGTCCAAATCTATGTGAAATCCAGCGCCATGAGCCGGGTGGCTGACCTACCCATTTCTTCGCATTTGATGACGGCAGCCGAGATTGATCGTTTTGTCGACAATGCGATTTTGGCTCTAGAAGCCCTCCGGAACGATGCGAAAAGTGCGCTGGCGAAGGGCCTACCGTGACGGGAGGTTCGGTTCGGATCAGAAGCAGAAATCGGAATGGTTCGAAGCCGGTGTCCGGTTGGGCCTCGATACTATCGCTATCGCCACAACTAGGTCTCGGCAGGGCCTCGTCCCCGCGTCGTCTATTTGTAGGGCGCATCCAGCTCCAGGTTCTTCGCAATCTCGCGTTCCCAGCGGTCCCCATTATCGAGCAGCCGCTGCTTGTCATAGATGAGCTCCTCTCGCGTCTCCGTTGCAAATTCGAAGTTCGGTCCCTCGACGATGGCATCGACCGGACACGCTTCTTGGCAGAGCCCGCAGTAGATGCACTTGGTCATGTCGATATCGTAGCGCGTAGCGCGCCGCGTTCCGTCGTTGCGACGAGGGCCGGCTTCAATCGTGATCGCCAACGCCGGGCAGATCGCCTCGCACAGCTTGCAGGCGATGCAGCGCTCCTCTCCGTTGGGATAGCGCCTGAGGGCGTGCTCGCCACGAAAGCGAGGCGACAGCGGCCCCTTTTCGAACGGATAGTTGAGTGTCTTCTTCGGCGCGAAGAAGTAGCGCATGGACAGGAAGAACGCCGAGAGGAACTCGGTGAGGAAGAGAGCCTTGATACCCCGTCCGATCGAGGTCATGCGACGAGCTCTTGCAAATCGCAGCTGCGCCTCAGTCAGTCTACGCCTTTTTCGTCATGTCAGATGGATTAAAAACACGAATGTGATTGGCGCTTATGCGCGCGGATACCCAGATGCCAAGCACCAATTTGATCGCGGCATAGCCGGCGCTAGCGTGTCGATCGTGGTGTCTTTTGCTGCCCCACGGTGTCGAATGGTGCGCGATTGATCCGCCGCGACAGGATTGAGAGGAGGCTCCAATGGCAACGTATATCGTGTTTGGGAACTTCACCGAGCAAGGCATTCGCAACGCAAAGGATTCGCCCAAAAGGAAGGAACAATTCAAGGAAATGGCGAAGCAGCTGGGAGTGACGGTGAAGGATCTGTACTGGACTCTCGGACGATTCGACATCGTCCTCATTCTTGAGGCGCAGGATGATGCGGTGGTTGCCGAGCTTGGCCTAAGCCTTGGCAAGCTGGGAAATGTCCGCACACAAACAATGCGCGCTTTTGGGCCCGCAGAAGTGACCAAGCTCCTCGACAAGATGGTCTAACCATCGCGATGTCGTGCCGTTCGCCAGCCTCGAGATCCGCCGTGACGCTGGCCGATTACGGGGCGCAGATCACCCTCGTCGATATGATCTCCCGGACTGCCGTTGTGGGCGATGTTCGACCTTTTAATACAATTTTTTGGGCTAATCTCGCTCGATTATGATGCCGACGATCGGCGAGTACGACTAGGGGCCCCGACATCATGCTCCGTCATGATATCGAGTGCAGCAGGCCAGCTGCACAAGGCGTGCATTATTGATCGGATGGCAACTCGTGCAGCAAAGCCGCCGTCCAGGAAACGGCCACTACTCCGGTCCAAGTGTCGTCAATGGTTGCGCGCGCCAATGTGGGCGTGCGGTACGTCAGCCATCAACCGGTGAAACTCGCGGCCTTTCAGACGCACCAGAGTGCGATGGTCCCCGCTCTCGAAGTAAATATCATCGAACCCTTCGAGGCTGTCATCCATCACGGCCTGCAGTCCGTAGGCGCCCGCGACCGGCGGGATAGCCCCAAGTGCGCAATCCGAGAATACAGTTGCGACCTCAGCTTCGCTCGCCAAGCCCACCGGCTGCTGCAACCACATGCCGAGCGCGTCGAGACTCACGTGGCAGGAGGTCGGAATGATCGCTAAGATGTAGGCGTCCTTACGACGTATAAGTACGCCTTTGGCGAGATTGTCTTCTGCGATACCGCCGGCTTCAGCTGTCGCTGAAGAACGCATCGTAGGCGTATGTGTCACCACATCATAACGGACGTCACGGCCGTCAAGATACTTTTGGAGTGATGGTGCGATACCCAAGGCATACCTCGCTTTCCGACCTCAGTTAGTCGGTCACTTTCGACCTGGCGAAAAGGGCCGCCTCCCGCGAACACAGCGTACCCGCTAACGCCTTTTATTTCGGCGGGCGCGCGCTCACATACACAGCTGGTGTAAAATACGACCCCTTGGGCGGTGCGTGTGCCGTTGCGGGAGTGGGCGTCAAAGTCGGAGGCGCCATTGGCGCTGCTCTCCGCGACTTCTGAACCATCTCTTTGGTGGGCTGTTAGCACAGCACCGCCTCGCTTGGGGTGCCCCACGGCTACGCCGATAGTGACTCTATTCCGATCCCAGGCCGGTGTATATCATTTAACCTCCGCACTTGGACTGACGCTCGACCCCAAGTCGGTCTCGGCCGGCTCTATTCGGCAATATAGTTCTCAGCTTCTTCCAGCGAGAACGAATAGGGGTGTGTGCGACTGTGCGAACGGATAGGCCCGCCAAATTCTGGATCGACAACCAAGTATCGACCGCGATCCTGGCCGTGGCTCGCCTTACGGATCGCAAGCCCCTTGCGCGCCGCACCGCGACGCAGGCGGCGCTCACGAGCCGAGAGCATATCCTTCTGAGCCATACATCTTCACTCTCTGATCCCTCCCTCTCTCCCAGCGAAGTGAATAGGCGTCGTTGGCAATTGTTCTCCTCGAGGACAACAAATGTGGATGTAAGTACTGTGCGCGACGAGTTAAGTTCAGCAAAGAAGGGGGAGATTGAAGGCGAGAATTGCCATGTCGAAGCCGATTAAAGTTCAGATCCTGGAGAGGGCCCGAGCCCTGATTGAGGGCCAACGGCGTTGGTGTCGGGGCGACCTCGGGCGGGACGCGAAGGATGTTTCGGTCGGCCCAACAGACTGCAACGCTGAGCGACGTTGTGCCTTGGGCGCCCTTGTGGCGGCGGCTTATGAATTCACCAACGATCTCCATCTGGCGCACGAGCTTGCCATGACAGCAATGAGGCCCTTCGTCGGAGCCACCGCGCTCACGCAAATCAACGACACTGAAGGCCACGCTGCCGTACTCACTCTCTTCGACATCGCCATCGAGCGAGATCAAGAAGGTCGGGCTAATGTCTGAGTTCTTCGAGCCCACAGCCCACGGAACAGTTCCAGCGCTTCGGGATTGGCAAGCGCCTTTTTGTTCTTCACCTCGCGGCCCATGACAACATCGCGCACGGCAAGCTCAGTGATCCTGCCGCATTTGGTGCGCGGGATGTCAGCCACGGCGATAATGTTAAGGGGGCACAAGCGGACGCAGGCAGGCTGCGCTCGTTTCGGTCGCTTTGGGTCAGGAAGAGACATGGCTCTAGTGGCCGGGACGCCCGCTCCTAGGACGAAAGCAGAAATCAGCCACCTCATGCTGAGCTGTCGATCTGCTCATGCGGTGCGTTGGCCAAGATGTAAGGAATGTCGAAGGACTTCAACTCGGCGCAAAGATCGTACGCCTCATTGTGCAACCCCTTGTCGATCACGGCCGCGTCAAAGGTTTCGCGCTCGATGAGGGAGAACGCTGAAAAGTGCTTCCGACGTCGATCAGTCTGAAGCCACAGTAAGGGCGGTGCTGATCAATCAGTCCTTGTTCTTGAGCATCATCGCAACCCGGGTAAAATTGGTCATAAGTTGCCCTTTGATATCTGTAGCCAGTCCGACGCGATCGATCGCCATCGACATGCATTGGAGCCATGCATCTCGCGCCTCGGAAGCAATCTCGACGTGCTCATGCATTCGGCGCACATCTGAATGCCCGAACTTTTCAACATACAGCCGCGGCCCTCCAAGGAACCCCGATAGAAAGTTGAATTGCTCGATGCGCGAGTGCGCAACACCGTGACCGCGCAAATGAAGGATGTGCAGGGCACGCCCTTCCGGCTCCTTTTCAACAATGTCGTAGAATACTTCCACAAGGCGGCGGATGCCTTCCTCGCCGCCGACGAGATCATAAAGCAGCTTTGTCTTCTTGACGGGCGGCGGTGCCTTAGCCGGTGCTCTATTGCTCTCGTCCAGCATGGGTTGGCGCTTCCTCACGATGCGTTTTTCAACATGCATATCACGCAAATGCTGCGAGTTCCGCCTTCGGCCCAAAGAATTCGAAATGTTGCTGCGCGTGCGGCACATTCCACGCATTCAGAAGACGATGAATTTTGGCCAGAAAGGGCGTCGGGCCGCAAAAATAATACTCTGCATCGCGATTGCTGATCATCGTCTCAATCAGTTTCGCATCGATGAAGCCTTTGCTGGTTCCGATGTCGGCGCTGCCGAGGGGCTTCTGTGGATCGAGGTAACAGAAGTGCGCATTCAAGTTCTTGTGCTGTGCCTTGAGTTCTTCGACGGTCGCTTTGAAGGCTTGCACATCTTCGTTCTGACACCCGTGAATGAAGGCAACTTCGCGCTTCGGAAACTTATCCAGAGCAGTTTGCAGCATGCTCATCAACGGCGTAATTCCGATACCTCCTGCGATGAGGACCAGCGGCCGCTCGTTCTCATCGTCCTGATGCAGAAAGAATTCGCCGGACGGAGGAGCCACTTCCAATATCGCGCCGACAGCCAGAGAGTCGTGCAATAGATTCGAGACATAGCCTGCCGGTGCTGTTCCGCCGACGCCGTCTTCTCGCTTCACGCTGATGCGCAGCCAATCCGAATTAGGTTTGGCGGAGAGGCTATACTGACGCATAGTCGTCTGCCCGTCCGCGGTATGCACGCGAATGGTGATATATTGGCCGGGCTTGAAGGTTGGCAGCGGACCTTTGTCTTCTGGAGTCAGATAGAACGATGTTACGATGCTGCTTTCCTGCTCTTTCTTCGATACGACGAAGCGGCGGAACCCTTGCCAGCCCCCGGGAACCGATGCGGCCTCGCTATATATTTGGGCCTCGCGGTTGATGAGAATATCGGCCAAAAATCCGTAAGCTTCGCCCCACGCGGCGACGATTTCGTCAGTCGCGGCGCTGCCCAGTACTTCGCGAATTGAAGCCAAGAGATTCTCGCCGACAATGGGATAGTGCTCGGGCTTGATCTGCAACGACGCATGCTTCTGCGCGATAAGCTCCACCGCCTCTTTTAGCTGGCCGAGATTGTCGATGTTTGCTGCATACGCGCAAATCGCAGATGCCAACGCGGCTTGCTGCTTACCTGCCTTCTGGTTCGTACGGTTGAAATAGGGAAGCACCTCCGGATTGTGGGAGAACATGCGGTTGTAGAAGTGTCGCGTCAACGTATTGCCGTGCTCTTGAAGAACAGGAGCGGTTGCCTTGACGATTTGGATGGTCTTCTGACTTAGCATGGTGCTTCCCTCCGATGCGTGCCGCCAAGAATTTTTCCTGGTGCCGAGCTCAACGGAAAAAGATATATTTTTTATATATCTTTTAGGTCAAGGGAGGCGGAACGGCCAAATTGCCACGCGTGCGATAGGCTGTTTGAAACGCCAGGGGACATCGTTATCGCCATCGTGACCGTGGTCGGCCGTCGTGCGACGCACCTACGCAAGTTGCGAAGCGGATCGACAAAATATACCTTCGAGGTACTTTAATATTCGCGCGAGGCTCGGGTGTAACGATGCAATTGACGGACTTTACCGATTACAGCCTGCGCGTTCTTCTTTATGCAGCGAGCCAAGGCGACCGCCGGATCACCATTGAAGAGACCGCCGGCATCTATGGAATATCTCGCGCCCACTTGATGAAGGTCGTAAACCAACTCACGAGTAGTGGCTTTCTCACCTCTGTCCGCGGCCGTTTGGGTGGTGTCGTTCTGGCCAAGCCGCCGGAAAAAATCCGTCTTGGAGACGTCATTCGCGCAACCGAACCCGATTTCGCGCTGGTTGAATGCTTCGGCGCCGAAAATCATTGTGCGATTACACCACGCTGTAAATTGCGTGGCGTCCTCAACGAGGCCCGAGCCGGATTTCTCGCCACGCTGGATCGTTATACCCTCGCCGATATCGCACTTAAGCCACGGGATTTCCCTCCCAGGCTTCACTCCACTTTCCGTAGCGCAGGCGGTTAGGAAAGTGACGGATGACCCATGGAGGATATGCCATTCGGAGAGGAGCTAAATTCAAACCGCAAAAAAAGGCTCGCAAGGGCTCCGCCGTATCAACAGGTCCTAGGGGCGTTAGCCCGGAATTCTTCTTCGCGCGAACCACGTTTGCCTAGCCCAAAGAAGGGCCGTTCGGCGTTCGCCGTGTGTACTTGCTTGACAGCCGATCAAGTCCTTCCAGGAAACGTACCCGACAAGATGACCATCTTGTTTGTCAACAACCGACAGATGGGCGACGTTCGCGGAGTTCATTCGCTCGACGACAGCGTCGAGATGGTCGTCAGGATACGCGATTGTTGGCTTGGTTCCATCGAGAAGCTGAGCGAGTGTGGCCGTACGCGAATGTCTTTGACGGCGCCAACGGATGATTGCGGGGGGATCGATTATCCCGAGAACACGTGTTTGTCTGTCGACAACTGGAAACGTGGGATGCGTCGTTGACGGATCGACCAGGAGTGCCGCCGCCTCGCGCAAGGTCATTGAGCCCGGCACCATCTGAACGCTTTGCGTCATCACATCCGCGACGCGAGTCATGGCAAACGGGCTAACGTGATATTCGCAGACAATATGGTGTCCCCGCCGCGCCAGCCGTTCCGTCAAGATGGAGCGGCGCGTTGTGAGGATCGCGACGCAATAGGCAGTAACGCAAGCCGCCATGGCGGGCAGGAAGCAGTTCATTGCGCCAGTCAGTTCGACTGCAAAGAATGTTGCAGTGAGCGGGACGCGCATCGTCCCGCTCATCATCGCGGCCATGACCAGAAACGGCCAGAAGCCCGCGCTCACTGTTGGCATTATGGCTGTTAGAACCATACCTGTAGCGCCACCGATAATGAGCAGAGGGGCGAGGACGCCTCCGGATGTGCCCGAGCCGAGAGCGATTCCCCAGATCGTCATTTTGACGAGCATCAGAGATAAGGCACTCCTGGTGGAGGGATCGCCTTTGAGAAGATGCTCGATATTGTCGTAGCCGACGCTTAGGGCGCGCGGGTCAATCATGCCGCCGAGGCCGACAAATGCCCCGCCGATCATCGGCCACCACATCCAGTGGATTGGTAGCTTGGAAAATAGATCTTCTGTCGTGTAGACGAGCTTCGTGAGGCACCCCGAGAGCAGACCCGCGATCGCTCCTGCTGTTACCCAGCCCAACAATCCCGTGATCGAAATCTGCACGTCAGCCCAAAAGGGAAACAAGGTCGACGGCATGTGAAGATACGTGCGCTCGACCGCGGCCACCGCCGCAGCCACAGCGACTGGAATGAAACTGCGCGGCGCCCACTCGAAAAGAAGAAGTTCGACCGCAAGCATCACTGCGGCAATGGGCGTGCCGAAGACCGTTGTCATCCCAGCAGCCGCGCCCGCCACGAGAAGCGTCTTTCGCTCGTTGTCGCTGACGGGAAGCATCTGAGCAATGAGCGAGCCAAGCGCGCCGCCCGTCATAATGATCGGTCCTTCGGACCCGAAAGGTCCGCCGGTACCAATCGAGATCGCCGACGAAATGGGTTTCAGGACAGCAACTTTCGGACTGAGGCGTGAGCGGCCCAAAAGGATGGCCTCCAACGCCTCCGGTATTCCGTGACCGCGAATTTTTTCGCTCCCATAGCGCGCCATGAAGCCGATGACCAGCGCGCCCGCCATAGGGATCAAGATCGAGCCCCAACCAAGCGGAATTTGACCGATCGTATGGGGCGTAAAGGACCATTCGCCGAAATAGGCGATGTTCGTGCAGAGGCGAATGAGGGCCAGCAAAGCGACGCTGGCAACTACGCTGAGTGACGCGATGACGACCGCGATGGTCGCGACGAAAAGCACGCGTGGGCTCGTGGTAAAATCCCCGAGGGTGCGATCGACTTCTACGGGCTTCATTCCGTCCTTGTCTTGATGGCTGATGCAACTGCTGGAAGCTCAACGGCGACCTAAATATCGTATTACGATATAAATGCAAGCAGGCCATGGGGCCGCGACAAACCACGCGGCTGCGGTGCTCGATACTTCTCGTTCGCGCCGTTGACCAATGAGATGTGCGATCTATTGTGCGCGCGAAGCGTAAAAATGTGAATGAAGGGAGGGGCAGTGAACAAACACCGCCCGAAAGCTCGTCCTTCTCCGACCCGTAGAGGTGCGGCGAAGCGCAGCGCGGTCACAAAGGCAAACTACGAGGCGCTTGCGGAATTCCGCTATGCGCTTCGCAAGTTTCAAGCTTTCAGCGAGGATGCGGCGGCTCGATCAGGCCTCACGCCGCAGCAGCATCAAGCGCTTCTCTCGATCAAAGGAGCTCCCGAGATCGACTGGCTCAGCATCAGCCAAATTGCGGAGCGCTTGCTCATTCGTCCTCATACGGCGGTCGAACTCGTGGACCGGCTGGTGAGTCTCGGGCTCGTGGTCAGGAAGACCGATCCAAACGACGGTCGCCGGATACAAGTTCACGTCACGAAAGAGGGCGAAGAAACGTTGGCCGCGCTTTCCGTCAATCATTTGGAGGAACTGAAAGGCATACGTCCGGCTCTCCGCAAATTACTCGAGCAGTTCGAGCGCGAGTACGGGACGTAACGATACGGTTGCACTCAGCCGATGCTCCTTTGCATAGTTGACCGGCCGAATAAAAATCATGTAGGCGGATTAGTCTCGCACAGGGATAAAGATATGCCGGCGGGGCAGAAGCCACTTGCCATTCTGGTCATAGATGAGAACCAGCTCCGTGCTTCCGTCATCGAAGCGGGGCTGCGCGAAGCTGGCTACGACAACCTGACGATCGTCCACGATGTCATCGGTATTGCCCGGCGCATCGAGGAGGTTCAGCCAGACGTCATCATGATCAATCTCGAAAACCCAAACCGCGACATGCTTGAGAACATGTTTCAGCTTTCGCGCGCCGTTAAGCGCCCGATCGCAATGTTCGTCGACCGATCGGACAGCGCTTCGATCGAGGCGGCCGTTGAAGCAGGCGTCTCGGCCTATGTTGTCGACGGCCTCAAACGAGAGCGCGTCAAGCCCGTCCTCGACATGGCAATCAGCCGATTCAATGCTTTCTCGCGCATGTCGCGAGAGCTTGATGAGGCGCGCTCCGAACTCGAAAAGCGCAAACTCGTCGGACGCGCCAAAGGCATCCTGATGTCGACGCGCGGCTTGTCGGAGCAGCAGGCCTACGTGCTGTTGCGTAAGACGGCCATGAGCCAGAATCGAAAGATTTCCGAGATTGCCGAAAGCCTGATCACAGCAGCGGGGCTCCTCGCACCACCTGGCGAGGAGGAGTGAATATGGCTGAGACGCACCAGATCACCGCAGGTTTCATGCCGCTTCTGGACAGCGCGGTGCTCGTCACGGCGAAAGAGATGGGGTTCGCCGAGTTTGAGGGCATCGAGCTTACGCTGGTACGCGAGATGTCATGGGCCAATATCCGTGATCGCTTGGCAGTTGGCCACTTCCAGGTCGCGCACATGCTGGCGCCCATGCCGATTGCCTGCAATCTCGGGCTGACGCCACTTGCCGTTCCGACGATCGTTCCGATGGCGCTCGGTCAAGGCGGAAATGCGGTCACCGTTTCGAATGCGGTTTGGGCTGCGATGTCGGCGCACGGAGCAGAAGCGAACTTCGACCCCGCGATGGCGGGACACGCCTTGAAAAAGGTCGTTCGCGAACGCGTCTCGCAGCGGAAGCCGCCGCTGCGCTTCGCTGTTGTCCATCCATTCTCGAGTCACAACTATGAACTTCGCTATTGGCTGGCGGCCTGCGGTATCGATCCATCGTGCGATATCGAGATCGTCATTGTTCCGCCGCCGCTGATGGTCGACGCATTGGCAAGTGGAACCATTGATGGCTATTGCGTTGGTGAGCCTTGGAACACCGCCGCCGCTCTTCTTGGCCACGGGCACGTCGCGACCGTGAAAGCCGCGATATGGCGATCGAGCCCCGAGAAGGTTCTCGGTGCGGGTGCACTCTGGGCAGAGGAAAATCCAGAGGCGCTATCCGCATTGTTGCGAGCGCTTAGCAACGCCGCCAAATGGTGTGGAGATGCCAACAATCACGACGACCTCGCGAGGATCCTGGCCGAGAAGCTGTACGTCGCTCAACCGGTAGGATGGATGTTGCCAGCGCTTCGCGGCCAGATGCCAATCGGCGGAGAGCGCACCGTCGCTGTTTCTGATTTCTTCGTGCCGTTTGCGAAAGGTGCGACCTTCCCGTGGAAAAGCCATGCGCTCTGGTTCTATTCGCAGATGGTCCGTTGGGGGCAAGTACCGCATACGGCCGAAAACGCCCAAATAGCGCGGGAGACGTATCGGCCTGGCCTTTATCGCGCAGCGTTGAAGCCCTTAGGCATTGCGCTCCCCGTTGCGAATGCCAAGGTCGAGGGTGCCTTGACGGCTGCAACTCCGGTCGGCTCATCCGGCGCAAGCCTAGTGCTCGGACCCGACGGATTCTTCGATGGTGGCTTGTTCGATCCCGACAAGCTCGACGCCTACATCGCGAGCCAGAAACAGTGAAAGGCACGATCTGCGTCAAACGTGCACTGCACAAAATTTGCACTGACGAGGCGCTAAGGTGCTGAATGTTTGGACTTGCGAAGCATCACAGGACGCCATTATCCCTTGTTTCATGAACTGAGTTGAAGGTTTCAACTCACCTAAGCTGCGGAATTTTCGCTCTTAGGAATTCATAAGCGTCCAATGACGGGCGCCCCAGGCAAAGCTGCCGATCAAGCATTCTTACCCGGTTTCGACGGGTGCGAACGCTTGGCCGGCAGCTTTTTTGTTTTCCGCGCTACGACCGGGAGCAATTTATGCGCGCACAGGAAAATTCCGTCTTGACGGTTTCCACAGCTGAAGGGCGTGCCCTTTGGGTGTCGACCATCGCCTTCACAGTCTCCTTCGCGGTCTGGACGATCTTCGCGATCATCGGCATTCGCATCAAGGCGCAGCTCGGTTTGAGCGAAACTGAGTTCGGTCTGCTTGCAGGAACGCCGATTTTAACGGGCTCTCTCGCCCGCGTTTTCCTCGGCATCTGGACGGATCGCTACGGCGGCCGGCTCATTTTTACGCTCAACATGCTGGCGGCGAGCGTTGCAACGGCGTTTCTCGTCTTTGCCCAAACCTATCCTGAAATGCTGCTGGCGGCGCTCGGCGTCGGATTAGCGGGCGGCTCGTTCGCCGTCGGCATCGCCTATGTCTCGCGGTTCTATCAGAAAGAACAGCAAGGCACCGTGCTCGGCATCTTCGGTGCAGGGAACGTCGGTGCTGCCGTCACGAAATTTCTCGCGCCGTTTGCGCTGGTCGCATGGGGATGGCACGCCGTCGCGTTGATCTGGGCCGCAGTATTGGCAGTCACGGCAATCATCTTCTGGTTCACGACGACCGATGATCCTCTCACCGTCGAGCGTCGCCGTACAAGCGACGCGCCCAAGGCGTACGCAATGGAACTTGCGCCGCTGAAGGACGTTCGCGTCTGGCGGCTTGCTTTCTATTATTTCTTCACGTTCGGCGGCTTCGTTGCACTCGCGCTGTGGCTGCCGCGTTATCTGATCGGCGTCTACGGTTTCGACATCGAAACGGCTGGCATGATCGCTGTCGCCTATTCGATCCCGGCCAGCATCTTCCGCGCCTATGGAGGCGTTCTGTCGGACCGTATCGGCGCGCGAACAGTCATGTATTGGTGCTTCGGTGTCTCGGCCATTGCGACACTTGCCCTGTCGTTGCCGCCAACCGACTACGTGATGCACGGAACGAACGGCCTGATCACCAAGCATTTCGAGATCAGTCCGCCGGTGTTCGTCAGCATTGCATTTGTGCTCGGCTTTTTCATGAGTATCGGCAAAGCCGCTGTCTTTAAACACGTCGCCACGTATTACCCGGACAACGTCGGTTCCGTCGGCGGTCTTGTCGGCATGATCGGCGGTCTGGGGGGCTTTGTCCTGCCAATCGCGTTCGGCTTTCTCAATCAGGTGACCGGACTTTGGACGAGTTGCTTCATGCTGCTGTTCGCCATCGTCATGACGCTGCTCGTCTGGATGCACATTTCTATCCGGCGCATGGAGAAAAGCGCTGCGAAGTCGCCCGGCGCTCGCGAAGCTCTCATCCCAATGGGAGGTCAGGCATGAAACTCGCCATCATTGGCAATGGCATGGCTCCGGGCCGCATGCTCGAGCATTTATTCGAGAGTGCGCCCGGCCGCTACGATGTAACGATCTTCAACGCGGAACCGCGCGTCAATTACGATCGCATCATGCTCTCTCCGGTTCTCTCAGGTGAGAAAAACTACGAACAAATCATTATTCACGGCGACGGCTGGTACATCAAGAACGGCATCACGCTCTTCAAGGGTCATAAGATCGTGGGGCTCGATCGCGAGGCGAAGACCGTCACATCTGATCACGGCGTCGTCGAGCCCTACGACAAGCTCGTTATCGCCACGGGTTCCGTGCCCTTTATCCTACCGGTGCCGGGCAACACTCTCGCCGGGGTCCTGAGCTACCGTGATCTGGACGACGTCAACGCGATGCTGCTTGCGGCGCGATCTCGCGCGAAAGCCGTTGTTATCGGTGGTGGCCTGCTCGGACTCGAAGCCGCCGCCGGTCTCGAAGCCCAGGGCATGGACGTCACCGTTCTTCATCTTATGCCAACGCTGATGGAGCGGCAGCTCGATCCTGCGGCCGGATATATGCTGCAACGGGCCATCGAAGATCGCGGCATCAAAGTCATCTGCAAAGCCAATACAAAAGCCATCGTCGGCGATAAGAAAGTCGAAGGCGTCGAGCTTGCCGATGGCCGGATCATTCCCGCAACGCTCGTCGTCATGGCCGCCGGCATAAAGCCGAATGCGGGCCTGGCAAAAGAAGCGGGTCTCGCGACGAACCGGGGCATCGTCGTGGATAACGGAATGCATACCTCGGATCCGGATATTTACGCGCTTGGCGAGTGCGCGGAGGTCGGTGGTCATGTCTACGGTCTCGTCGCGCCGCTTTACGAAATGGCGCGCGTCGCGGCGGCGCATCTTGTCGATGGGGCAAGTCCGGCAGCTTTCGTGCACAGCGACACGCCTACGAAGCTAAAAGTCACCGGTATCGAGCTCTTCTCGCTCGGCGATTTTGCCGATGGCGAAGATCGCCACGAGATCGTTCTTCGCGACGCTTCGGCGGGCGTCTATAAGCGCGTCGTTTTGAAAGATAACCGCATCATCGGCACTGTTCTTTACGGGGAGACGGCCGATGGAGCGTGGTTCAACGACCTGAAAAAAAGGCAGGTCGATATCACAGAAATGCGCGACACCTTGATCTTCGGCCAAGCCTATCAGGGGGGTGCCCCCCTCGACCCTATGGCGGCCGTTGCAGCGTTGCCCGATGACGCAGAGATCTGCGGCTGCAACGGCGTTTGCAAGGGGAAGATCGTCGGCGCGATCCAAGAGAAAAATCTAGCGTCGCTCGACGACGTTCGTGCACACACAAAAGCCTCCGCGTCTTGTGGATCATGCACGGGCCTCGTCGAGCAGTTGATGTCACTAACGCTCGGCGACGCCTACAACCCGGCGGCAGTACAGCCGATGTGCGGATGCACGGCTCTCGGTCATGATGACGTGCGTCGCTTGATCAAAGCCAAAGGCCTCAAGAACATCTTCGCCGTCATGCAGGAGCTTGAATGGACCACCTCGTGCGGTTGCGCCAAATGTCGTCCCGCATTGAATTACTATCTCGTCTGTCATTGGCCCGGCGAATACGCCGATGATTATCAATCGCGTTTCATCAACGAGCGCGTCCACGCCAACATCCAGAAGGACGGCACCTACTCTGTCGTGCCGCGGATGTGGGGCGGCCTGACGAGCGCCAAAGAACTGCGCGCCATAGCCGACGTGGTCGATAAATTTGAAATTCCGACCGTGAAGGTGACAGGTGGCCAGCGCATCGACATGCTCGGCGTCAAAAAGGAAGACTTGCCGGCCGTCTGGGCCGATCTCGGCAAAGCTGGCTTCGTTTCCGGTCACGCTTACGCCAAGGGTCTGCGCACCGTGAAAACGTGCGTCGGGACCGACTGGTGCCGCTTCGGCACGCAAGACTCGACCGGCCTAGGAATCCGCATCGAGAAATTCATGTGGGGCTCGTGGACACCCGCCAAGGTCAAGATGGCGGTCTCGGGATGTCCGCGAAACTGCGCCGAAGCCACATGCAAGGACGTCGGCGTCATCTGCGTCGACTCCGGCCACGAGATCCATTTTGCAGGCGCCGCCGGACTCGACATCAAGGGCACCGAAGTGCTCGGCCTCGTCAAGACAGAGGATGAAGCACTGGAGGTCATCGTCGCGCTCGTCCAGATGTATCGCGAGCAAGCGCGCTATCTCGAACGTATCTACAAATGGGCGAAGCGCGTGACGATCAAAGAAGTCCGCCGCCAGATTCTCGATGATCTCGACAAGCGCCACGGTTACTACGACCGCTTCGCCCATTCGCAGAAATTCGCGCAGGTCGATCCCTGGTCCGAGCGTGTTTCCGGCCTTCACAAGCATGAATTCAAGCCGATGGCGACGATCGGCATGGCTGACGCGGCGGAGTGATGACATGAGCTGGGTATTGATCGGCAGCATTACCGACATTCCGCTGCGCGGCGCGCGTTGTGTCGAAACACCGCTAGGCAAAATCGCGGTGTTCCGCACGGCGGAGGATCGTGTCTTCGCAATCGATGACCACTGTCCGCATAAAGACGGGCCGCTGAGCCAGGGCATCGTCCACGGCACCGCCGTCACGTGCCCTCTGCACAATTGGGTGATCTCGCTCGAAACGGGAAAGGCCCTCGGCGCCGACGAAGGCAGCGTGCGAACGATCCCAATCAAAGTCGATGGCGAAATGCTCTTCATCGGTTTGGCCGTCATGGCTGACCGGGCAGCCTGAGGCAGGAACTCCTATGACGGTGCAGCAACCCACGAAAACGACCTGCCCATACTGCGGCGTCGGTTGTGGCATCATGGCGGAGGTCGCTGCCAGCGGTCAGGTTACAGTGCGCGGAGACACGGATCATCCGGCGAACCTTGGGCGGCTCTGCTCAAAAGGGTCTGCGCTTGGCGAGACGGTCGACCTCGACGGCCGATTGCTCTACCCGGAGGTGGGGGGGCGACGCACGACCTGGGACGCGGCGCTCGATCTCGTCGCGTCGCGCTTCTCGAAGACAATCGCCGAATATGGCCCTGATTCCGTCGCGCTCTATGTTTCGGGTCAGCTACTGACTGAAGATTACTACGTCGCCAACAAGCTGATGAAGGGCTTCATCGGCTCCGCGAATATCGACACCAATTCGCGGCTCTGCATGGCATCTTCGGTCGCAGGACACAAACGCGCGTTCGGCTCAGATACCGTGCCGGGGTGTTACGAGGATCTGGAGCTCGCCGACCTCATCGTACTTGTCGGCTCCAACCTGGCTTGGTGCCATCCGGTCCTTTATCAGCGCATCGTCGCCGCGAAAGCAAAGCGGCCGCACATGAAGATTGTGCTGATCGATCCGCGCCGTACGGTGACAGCCGACATCGCCGACTTGCACCTGCCGATCAAACCCGATGGCGACGTCGCGCTTTTCGTCGGGCTCCTCAAGCATCTTTTCGAGACGAATTCCTTCGATCGGGATTTTGTCGCCGCCCACACTTCTGGATGCGCAGAAGCGCTAAGTGCCGTGGTAGCGCTGGATGCTCTGACGCTTGTCGAACGAACAGGCCTCAGCCACGCGATGGTTCAAAGCTTTTTCGATCTCTTCGCGCATACCGAGAAGACGGTCACGGTCTTCAGTCAAGGCGTCAACCAGTCCTCGTGCGGGAGCGACAAGGCCAACGCCATTATCAATTGTCATCTCGCGACAGGGCGCATAGGCAAGCCTGGAGCTTCGCCGTTTTCCGTCACCGGTCAACCAAATGCGATGGGTGGCCGGGAAGTCGGCGGGCTCGCAAACATGCTTGCTGCGCACATGGACATCGATGAGCCGGCGGATCGCGAGCGTGTCCAACGCTTCTGGCAATCGCCTACGGTTGCCACGACGCCCGGCCTCAAGGCAGTCGATATGTTTCGCGCCGTCGCCGATGGCCGCATCAAGGCGCTTTGGATCGTCGCGACAAATCCGGTGGTCTCGATGCCCGATGCGGGCAATGTCGAGGAGGCTCTGCGCAATTGCCCGTTCGTCGTCGTCTCTGACGTCACCGCGAACACCGACACCATACGCCACGCGCACGTTCGATTGCCGGCGGCAGCATGGGGCGAAAAGAGCGGTACGGTGACCAATTCGGAGCGGAGGATATCCCGGCAGCGGAGCTTTCTTCCCCTTCCTGGTGAAGCACGGCCGGATTGGTGGATCATTTGCGACGTGGCGAAGCGTATGGGCTTTGGCGTTGCTTTCGATTTTCAATCGCCAGCGGAGATATTTGCGGAGCACGCAGCGCTTTCCGCTTACGAGAACAATGGAACTCGCGATTTCGATATCGGAGAATTCGAAAATATCTCGGCAGAAACTTTCGATCGTCTCGAGCCGTTTCAATGGCCCCGCCGCGCGAGCTCCGCTCCATTGCCTCGGATGTTCGGCGACGGCAGGTTTTTCACGTCTGACCGAAAGGCCCGCTTCCTCGCAATCAGCGTGCAGGACGTTCCGCGGACAACCCATGCTTTCCCGATGACGCTCAATTCCGGGCGCATCCGCGATCACTGGCATACGCTGACGCGGACTGGAAAGAGCCAGCAGCTCTCACAGCATTACGGGGAACCGTTTGCAGAAATCCACCCAGAGGATGCCGCGCACCATAACATCAGGGACGCCGAACTCGTTCGGGTTTCGACCGGGTCCGCTTTCATTCTCGTGCGCGCGCGTGTCTCGACGCGCCAGCAACCTGGCGCGATTTTTGTTCCGATGCACTGGACCGATCAGTTCGCGTCGAAGGCTCGCGTCGACACTCTTGTGCCTCCGGTTGTGGACCCTATTTCAGGTCAACCCGCTTCCAAAAATATCGCTGTCCGCATCGAGCGTTTCGTCGCTGAGGCGTACGGCTTTGCGGTTCTTGCTCATAAGCCCAAGCACATCGACGCTGAATATTGGGCACTTGCGAAGTGTAATGGAGGCTGGCGCGTCGAGCTTGGCTTCGCCACGTCCCGCGAGAATTGGGCAACCCTCGCCGCTGAACTTTTCGGCGAACCACCGAATGCCGAGACCATCGCGTTCCACGATCGGCAGCGTGCTCGCTATCGCTTCGCCTGTTATCGCGATGAAGCGTTATTGGGCGCGCTCTTTCTCGGGCCGGAGCCGGTAGCCGTTTCGCGAGATTGGGCTGTGGGACAACTCGCGGCGTCGCATCCTCGGGCGGCTGCACGCTTCAGGCTCATTGCCGGACGTCCCGGCGCAGGCGCCATCGACAAGGGAGCGACCGTCTGTTCGTGCTTTGGTGTTGGCGCCAACGAAATCGCGGCTGCCGCGCGCCGCGGCTGCGGCACCGTCGCGGCGATCGGAGAGGCATTGCAGGCCGGCACGAATTGCGGCTCTTGCCGCGCCGAAATCCGAACCATCATCGACGCGCAGACCCTCGAAGCAGCGGAGTGAACATTGAAACGAGTAAGCGGCTATTTGCCTGTAACGTTGGCGTTTGGTGCGCTTCTAGGTTTGTCCAGCATGTCACATGCTGCTGATCTAGGCGGTGATTGCTGCAGCGATCTCTAAGAGCGCGTCGCAGAACTCGAAGCGACGAGCGCACGCAAAGGCAATCGCAAGGTTTCTCTGACGATATCCGGTTACGTCGCGCAGGAGCTGACCTGGTGGGATGCGATCCGCGGATCGGTTAGACCGTCCGTTCTCGCTTGCGAATGATCGTGCGAATAGCGGCTGCGTGCGCGCCGCTTGCGGACAAGAGAGGCTTCCTCCGCTCCCGCATTGTTGTTCAACCGCGATTGGGAGGTATTGCTGATCCCGGGGTCATGCTGGCATTTGACGGATCCGATCTAAAAAGGGTCTCCAGAAAAGAGCGAGGCCGAGGCAAGTCCGCACGGCTTGGTTCGCCGTAATTTGTTCTTCGCCTCAGCCCTCAGACCGTGGGTCAAAAGACCCTAGTCATTGTACTCCGAACAAAAGGTTGCGCTGCGGATATCGCCTACCGCCCGACGACAGACGTCTTCGGGCGATAAGTTATCGCCAACTTTGGCTGCTGAGGCACTTTTGGCTCTTGAGGCACTACTGTGAACATGAGCAGCGGATAGCGCTTCGGCGAGCTGGCATTGCGGGGTGGCAACCCATTGTCCGCCGATTTTTGCGAAGTCGCCATCACATACCGGCTGAGCATGGGTGGCCGGAACAGGAGCGAGATAAAGAAACGCAACCGCCAGTGCAGCAGGTAGAACTTTGATCATGTTAGTCTCCTTTCAGTTTCTATTTTGGGAAAAAACCCAAGACGAAGCACTTCGAGAGCTGCGGCTGCAGCCCGAAAGCGGGAACTCCGGTTTCAAATGATTTTCTTGCCGCTATTCTAGCTGGCGCTCTGCGCCGTGAATGGCTCTATTCAGTTCTACCGATTTATATTTTCGGCATAGCGAGATGAATTTCGCGCCGTTCGTGATGGTATCCCGCTTGTGAAGGGAATGCGGGCTGCGATGTCGCGTGGATATTCGGCCATTCTTTCCTCAATTCACGGACATCGACGGGCGCCGGTTCTTGTCTCATTCAATCTCGGCGGCTCTCATGGGATTTGGTCCGTAAATGAATAGATGGCACCGACACAGATGTTTCACAAAAGCATAATAATGCGGAAAAACCGCAATTATTTTGTCCGCCAAAGGGCTTCAATCGGCCATTCCAGCAGAGGACGCGCGAAGTCCTTCGCGAATATGAGCGATGATGCTTTCATCGGCTCGCGCGGAATGAATAACATAAGCAGAATAAGAAAATTCTGGCGAATTGGGTACCAGGGTCAAAAGGCCGTCTTTGAGATATGGCTTGATGAAACCGCGCCGGAAATAACCCCGCCCGCCTACCGCGAGAATGTATTCGAGCGCGAGCGGCCCATAGCTAACGGCTACGGTCGAAGGCGGAGCTGCGGGAAAAGCGGCGTGAAAGGCATCGGAGAATTCTTCGCCCCAATCTATCCGAACGGTCTCGTGCGATGCCGCCGATTGTGTGCTGCCCTTGGCCTCTGCCAAGACGAGTTTTTCTTCAAAGATAAGCTCGGCGATTAAGCCGATCTTACGCGGAGCGCCGTAGAGGATAGCCGCATCAAGCAAGCCTTCTTGAACCTGTTCGATCAATCGCTCTGCCGTATCCACGCGGACCGAAAGCGCAAATTGTGGATACGTACGACGCATCCATACAAGCCATAAGGGGACAAGAGGATCCGAAATGCTGAGTTCCGTGCCAATTGAGACGACTGCGTCTTGCTCATGGGGTAGCGCGATCGAACGAACCGCTTGCTCAGAAAGTCTGACAAGACTTATCGCGAAGCAGTGAAATTTTTGGCCCGCGGCGGTAAGCTGAGTGCCTAGCTTGTTTCGCACGAAAAGGGGGCGGCCAAGTTCCTGCTCGAGCACGCGTATCCTTGCGCCGATGGCGGTTTGGGTTACATGCAAATTGGCAGCCGCCGCCGCAAAGCTTCCTGTCTTGACGACTTCCAAAAAAGTTCGTGCCGAAGTTATGTCCATGGCTGCCGTTAAATGCTGCTGGGGGGTACTCTGAACGATGCCTTGCGAAGTTGTTTTTTTCTTTTGTAGTCTTTCCTATTAGCCGGCGTGGCTGTGCGTGTCTTTCGTTTCCCCTTTCCCAGCCAGTCCCTCGGCCGCGTCAATCTGTGAGGGCGCCTCCCATCCACCGCCGAGAGCTAGGAAAATCGCGATCTGATTGAGATTGACGTCGGTCTGACCCGCAGCGTAGGCCTGTTCGGCCGCCGCGAGGCTTCGATCAGCCTCGAGCGACGTAAGCGCATCGGTGCTGCCCCCTTGCCACAACTCGCGTGCATCCTTTGCCACTTTGGCAGCGCGGTCGCGCGCGTCTTTGAGATTTTTGAGCCGATCGAGGCTGAATGCGTAGCTCGTAAGTGCGCTTTCGATTTCGCGCAAGGCCGTCAGCACAGCTCTATCGAAGCTCGCGAGGTCCGCGCGGCTTTGCGCTTGCGCTGCCGCAATGCGCGCGCGGGCCACGTTTTGATTGATATTCCAACTTATGGTCGGGCCGACGCCGAACCGATTGGTCAGCGCTCCAAACAAATCCGGAGCTGCGCCTTGTGTTCCAATAGACGCGCCAATTTTCACATCGGGGTAGAGATCGGCGGTTTCGACGCCGATAATTGCGGAGGCTGCGGCGAGCCGTCGCTCGGCTGCTCGAACATCAGGACGGCGTCTGAGCAGCGCGCGAGCATCGCCGACAGCAATCGGCGAGGAAAGCTCCAGCGGGGATTTGCAGGAGAGAAGCGAGCGGTCCAATTTTTCGGGCGGCTCGCCGACTAGCATCATCAGCCGATAAGCGGCGTTGCGTTGACGGGCTTCAAGGAGAGGAATTCGTGACTGCAATTCTGCATATAGGCCTTGCTGCCGATCGATATCGAATCGGGCCGCGCGCCCATTGCTGACCAGCGCGCCCGTGAAGGCGATCGCCTGTTTCTGCACACGCACCGTGCGACGGGCGGAATTTAGTTCGTTGCCACCATTGCAAATATCGGCATAAGCGCGGGTTGTGTCGGCCGCGACGTTCACTCGCACGAGATCGCGCGCGGCGACAGCGGCCTCGTCCGCCGATGTTGCGGATTCGATGCCGCGACGGATCCTCCCGAAAAGATCAAGGTCATAGGTGATCGAAATTCCGGTATTTGCGATTTCATGCTGGGGTGGTTTGGTGTGGCTGAGATAGGATTCAGCCGACTGCTGAACATAGCTCGTATCAAAATTTGCAGCGCCGTTAATTTGGCGCGCGGTCTCGGCTTCGGCGAGCAGAGCGTGTGCTCGCTCGAGATTGGCTTCCGCGGCGCGAAGGTCGGTATTGGCAACAAGGGCTTTCTCGACAAACCCCGCGAGCCTTTGATCATTGTAGAGCCGCCACCAGTTGCTGACCGGCGCCTCAACGACGATGGCTTTCGTTTTGGAAGAAAACGAGCCTTGCGACTCGGGCGCATTGAAGAGCGAACTGGTGGGCAACTGGTAATTGGGACCGACGACGCATGCGCCGAGGAACAAGCATACCGTCGAAGCCGCGATCGACGCCTGTCTCACCATGGAAAGCTCCGCTTTACGGTTGCCTCTCCCGTATGCGGCTTAACTTCCACTGTTGCTGTCTGCCCGACGATGAGTTTAAGCCCCGCCGGTAGCTTATCGATCGTCACGCGGACCGGAATGCGCTGAGCAAGACGGACCCATTGGAAGGACGGGTTAACGTTCGCGAGGGCGGATTCGCGATCGCTGCGCTCGCGGTCTTCGACGCCGGTCGCGATGCTCTCGACATGTCCGTGGATCGGCTCGGCCACGCCCATAAGAAAGGCAACGGCGGGATCGCCGACATGGATGGCAGGAATTTTGGTTTCCTCAAAGTATCCTTCGATGCGTATCGATTGGTCGTAAACGAGAGCCGCGACCGCATCCCCTGCCTTCATGTATGTTCCCGGCTGAAGGGTCATGTTTGATACATAGCCATCGACGGGCGCTCGTACGCTGGTACGGTCAAGATTGAGTTTCGCAAGATCGCGTGCGGCTACGGCCTGTGCCAGTCCGCCCCGCAACTCGTCGACACGTGCGCTTCCCTGCTCGACAGTTTCCGCAGCGATTACATTCTTCATCGTGTGATTGCGCTGATCTTCCCTCTCCGCTTGCGTGAGCGACGCCTGCTTGCTTTGAACCAGGGCCTCCGCTGCCTGAAGCGCAAGTTCGTAACGCGGCCGGTCCATGACGAGCAGAACCTGTCCCTTCCGCACATACTCGTTGTCACGAACACGTACGTCGGTGATCAGCCCGGCGACGTCGGTCGCCACTTGCACGACGTCGGCCCTTATCTTTCCGTCGCGGGTTAGCGGATCGACTTGATAGCGCTGCCAAAGCGCCTGCATTCCCACAAGAGTGAGTGACACCATAACTAGGGTTCCAAGCGTACGGCTCCACAGCATGCCATTCATTGGAGAGGAAATTCCCGCGGCAATACGTGCGCATCGGCGAGGATGGAAAGCCCCCACCAGAAAGTCACAAACACTGCGATATCGAGAATGCCCATGTGGCTATTGACATGACGCAGTGGCATTCTGGCGATTAGTGGCCGTATGACATAAGCTAAGGTGGCCGCAAGAGCAGCCCAGACGAGCGCGGCGGGAAAGTACACGCCGAAAATTTGAACTTCATCGACCATGAATTTTGGTCTCCTCAATCCTGGATTCCGCTGGGAAGAGATTGCAATGAATGCCGACGGCAGCGAGGAGGGCCTGCCGCAACACGTCGCTTCGGTCCTCTGCTGTTTGGATCGCGCCGATGGCCTCATCGAGCGCCCACAGAAGTTGTGGGCCGGCCGGAGCCACATTCGCTTCGCGATAGCGCTGGCGAAATACTTGAGCGAGTTCAGAAAGCACGTTCTCGATTGCGTTTTTGACCTTCGCACTTGCACTCGCGGCGGCCTTTCGTAGGTGGAGAATATTACGACCCACGCGGATATCGCTTAAGCCGTCGGCGGCATGAAGCGCGTCGCTCTCGCTTGCGAGCGCCATGCGCGCTGCGATCTGGCCCATCCGATCGAGCGCCAGAGCGGTCCAATCCTTGAGACGAGGTTCCGTCGCCCCTTGGGCTAGCTCCGCGATGTCACGCCATTGCTCGCGGATGATCCGGCGCGCGGTCCATTCGATGCCAACCGAACGAAAAAGGCGCGTGACCGCAATCGTAATGACGATGCCCATGACTTGGGCAATGCCAGTGTTTGCGAACACGGCGAAATCGGCCTGGAAAGAATCGACGAAACCAAGGCCGACTATCAGACAGGAGAACATCGGAAGCGCGATCGCCGATCGTGCCGAGTCCGCCTGAATATACCCTATGCCGATTAAGGCCGGAGCAAGGGCTACACTCAGCAACATGTAGCCATCGACGAGCGGCAATATGGCGAACATGTAGGCCGCTGCGATCGGAAAGGTCACAAGCGTCGCGAAGAGATAGCGGCCGATAATCGGCGCGGGATCTTCCTGCGCCGCAAAGGAGCAAGTAACGAGGGCCGCGAACGCCGCCGTCGCCGATCCCGACGGCCATGCCAGCAGTATCCAGACCGCGCAATAGAGAATGATCGCCGCCGCCATCGCGAGTCCAGCAAGCGCCGCCATGACAGGATCGCGCGCAATTGGAGGGCGCTTTTCGTCTATCGCTAAAGAAGGGTCGAGCATTGACGGTTGATCAAGCGCTTCTGTAAGGCTCTTGGCCTCTTGCAGCGTTTCGACAAACTCGGCGAGGCGTTCGGCGAGGCTCGCGACGATCAGCGCCTGCCAACGCCTTTCCTCGCTGCTCTTATGCGATAAGGATCGCGCGCGCGCTGCAAGACGCGCCGCCATGCCTTCCAACTTGTTGGTCGGCGCGTCCGCGCATTCCCGCAACCATGTCCGCGTATCATCGATCAGACGAGAGAGCTCAGGGTCGATTTCTTTCTTGTCTAAGAGGTCGAGGCGCTGGGCTATAGCGGAAGCCAACGGAATAAGCGCCGCAAGCCGCTGTTGCAGACCATGAACCATGCCACGGGCACCGGCAGCGCCCCTCATGTCGTATGGCAAGTGGATCGCGATTACTCCGAGTTCCGTCACGTCGGAGGCGACGCGTTGGCGGTGGGCGTACGTAAGATTCCTATGGCGCAAGTCGATAGCGCCATCGGCCCACGCGATCGCATCGACGAGAAAGCGTTTCGCGCGGAAATAGATGATTTCCTGGACATTCCACGGCCGGATCACGCTATGCACGAGCGTCACCATCGCGATTGCGACAGTCATTTCTTCGACGCGGGATATGGTCGTCGTAAAAATATTCCCGGGATCATCGAGATAGGGAAAGCTGGCAACGGCCGCGCTAAAGCCGGCCATTTGAAACAGGAAGGCACGGGGGGTGCGGTCGAGGACGGCAAGATAGATGCACAACCCGGTCCATGCCGAGAGGCAGAGAACCAACAACTCCGGAGAATTTTGAAGATTGGGAACGAGGACGATGGCAACGAGCGCGCCGAGAATAATCCCGATCAGTCGATACAACGCCTTTGGGCGCAGCGCACCGGACATGGGCTGCGCCGTGACGTACACGGTCAAAATCGCCCACCACGGCCGCGGGAGGCTGGCCGCGAACGCGATCCCGAGCGTCAAAACACAAGCAAGATAACTGCTTAAGGAAAAGATGAGCCGGTGGGAGTCAAACAACAAAAGATGATGGTGCCAGCGGGTCGCGTTTATGGATGGTGACATGTGGGTTCGACGAACACCTCCCCCGGGCGGACAGGATCCGGCGGGGGTCTGCCGAATCCTGCCCGCATCTGGTTCCAGGCTCTGTCACATCCGCTCTGCGACGACAAAATCATTTAATTTCGATCAAACCAAAATTTTTTTGCGATCGATGACTTGCCGACGATCCCAATGATAATTTTGAAGCGAAGAGCCCTTGCCACGGGGCAAATAGAAAAATTCAAGAGCAGCTATGTGGCTGACGCTCAGTATTTCGGAAGCCGAGAGGACGTTGCGGAGCGCCTGAAGCGTCCGAAAACTCCATTTGCCCCGATTTCCGTGTCGGGCCGCAGCGCCTTCACCGGCACGATATTGTTTTATCGTTCGGGCTCGAGCGGGAAAAATCTCATTGAGCCTGCCTTGAAACTCGACATGACGCTTTCTGTCACCCTACCCGCCCGGAGCGGATGGATTGACAAGGTCCTAGCCACTGGCCCTCCAGCCGTCACCATCGAAGCTGAAGAGCCAACATTCTTCCCTGGCGCACTGCTGGGCGGAGATAACGCGCCCCTGAAAGTAAGATGACGGCGGTCGAGCGTCTCTTGCGTGGAGAAAGTGTTAGTCGACCAGGGCAACAGTTATCTGCGCTGACTACCAGTGGCCGCTGATCATACAGCAAGTGCTGGCCGGTTTGCCGCAAAGTAAACCGGATGCAGGCTTAACCGACGAACAGCGGGCGCTGGCGGACAAGCTGAGAGGCGGCGTAGAAGTCACCAGCTTCGCCAGCTGGCTCAACAAGCAGCCCTCGGCTTCTGAGGACTGTGCGCGCAGCCTGGATGCTGCGCTCGCGGAGCTGCGCATGTTGGGCGGCGACAAGGCCGCCGAGGCCCTATCAGTGCGGCAGCTGCTGTGTCCGGCGAGACCTCAGAAGCCAAGCAACGGATGGTGGCCGATACCCTCCAGCTTGAGATTTCTGCGGCAATCCAAAAGCGCCGAGATGAGGTCAAGGCACTCTCTGCTCTTGAAACAAAGGTGGCCGAACTGGAGGCCTTCCGGCGGCCACGCCGTTGGTCGCGGAAGTACGGGATGCCTTGCGGCGTGAAGATGCCTCGACGGCGGCGTCGCTTTCGAAACGTGTGGCGGACGTCACTGACGCCGAGCGGAAGGGAAGAGCATTGGCAGCGAAGCGCCGCGCCATTTTAAAGACGCTCGCAGACCTGGGCTACGAAGCACGCGAGGACATGGAAACAGCTTGGGTCAAAGATGGCCGGTTGGTGATGCGCCGTGCCGCGAACCCTGAGATGGGTGTCGAAGTGAGGGGGGCCGAACAGTTGCAGTTCCGGCCCGCGCGGTTTGGCTCTGAAGCAAGCGCCAACGATCGCTCAAAAGATCGGGATATCGAGACGGTATGGTGCTCTGACTTCGACGAGCTTCATAAGCATGTTCTCGGAGAGCAGGGCGAGTTAAAGATCGAGCGGTTAACGCCGGTTGGGACGACGCCAGTTTTGTTCGAAGTTGAAAGTGTCGACGAAGGAGCCCGCCTTCTTTGCGGCGGACTTGGCCGCCCGGAGGAATTCAACAGCGGATACTACGTCAAGCCGACGGTATTCGCGGATGTTAAGCCGGGTATGACGATCGAGCGCGAAGAGATCTTACCCGGACACCTTGGAACGAGGGCAAGCTGATTGGCGCAAAGCCGCCGCTCAGGCCGAGCCATGTCTGGTCGATCCGGACAAAACTTCAGATGCAGGGCAAGACACGCGATCTTGCCCTGTTCAATTTGGCGATCGACAGCAAGCTGCGGGGCTGTGACGTTGTCGCCGTCCGCGTCGATGACGTGGCTCCGAGCGGCTACGCGATGGACCGCGCCACGATTCGTCAGAAAAAGACAGGTCGGCCGGTGCGGTTCGAGCTGACCGACCAGACACGACAGGCGATCGACCAGTATCTGAGACTGAGGGATAGGAAGACAGGACAGTTTCTGTTCGCCGACCGAGGCAATACCGACCGTCGACTAACCACTCGCCAGTACGCGCGGCTCGTGCAGGACTGAGTGGCTAGCATCGGTCTCGCTCCAGCGAAGTTCGGCACACACTCGCTACGCCGAACCAAGGCGGTGCTGATCTACCGCCGAACCGGCCACCTCGCTCATGAAGTTTCAGGTTTCCGCTTGAAAGTCGCCAGCGCGATCCCATCTGCCATCCATACGGATGGTGTTTGGATGGCTGAATATGGCGAAAGATAATGTCCGCGAGTTAAGGCCGCGGGGCCCCGATTCAGAGAAGATCACAATCAATCTTGGCTACGTGGATCTCGGGCAGATCGATCTACTGGTCGAGGAAGGTTTCTATTCAAACAGAACCGATTTCATACGCAGCGCCATTCGCAACCAGATCGAGCGGCACGCCGAGGTCGTCAACAAAGCCGTGAGGCGGCAATCGCTTGATCTCGGGTTACGACGGCTCGACCGCCAGGAGCTTGAGGCCGCGCGTGCGGCCGGCCAGCAACTTGATCTCCGAGTGCTCGGGCTTCTTACCATCGCACCCGACGTTTCGCCCAAGTTAGCACGCGCGACGATCGCATCGCTCACGGTACTTGGCACGCTCCACGCAAGCGCGGAAGTCAAAGCCGCTCTGGCCGACCGCATCCGATAGTCGAACGCCCATAGGCACCGCTTACGCGGCTTTACGCGGCAACAAAACGGAACCCTCTCAATATGAAGACTCTCGATCTTGAAAAAATGCACGAAGCCGCACGTCTTACCCGGGCGGGTCGCTTAAGCGATGCGCTCGCGTTGCTGCAAGCCGCCACGATGAGTCCGACAACGGGCACAACGTCTGCCGAGGGAACAATCGACGGCGAGATCGTCTCCGACCAGATACGCCCGACAAAGCTTTCGGCCGCTATCCCGCAACTTCTCGGGTCCTTCGATGGCGCAAACCTGCCAGGGGCACGGCGTCACGCGCTGCACACAGCCGACATCGCGCCCGAAGGAGGGCGCTACGTCAGTGGTTCGTTTTCAAACGCGGAAGGAGCGCGTTCGTACAAACTTTATATTCCAACCATTTGCGCTGCCGGACCAAGGCCGTTAATCGTGATGCTGCACGGGTGCACGCAGTCGGCGGATGACTTTGCTGCGGGTACCCGCATGAACTTCGTGGCCGAAGAGCACGGGTGTTTCGTCGTGTACCCCGAACAGCCGCAAGCCGCGAACGCTTCGAAATGTTGGAACTGGTTCAGGTCAGCCGATCAGGCACGCGGGAAAGGTGAACCATCGTTGATCGCCGGAATCACGCGACAGGTCGTTGAGGAGCACGGCATCGATCAGGCGCGTATTTATGTGGCCGGGTTATCAGCGGGGGGCGCTGCCGCTGCGATTATGGGAGAAGCTTATCCGGACCTCTATGCAGCCGTTGGCGTGCATTCGGGACTCGCCTGTGGCTCAGCCAACGATGTCGCGTCGGCGTTCAACGCGATGCGCGGAGGAGGAGGGAATACGGGCAGTGGTGCCCCTGCTGCGGCGAAGCCCACGATAGTTTTCCACGGCGACAGGGACGCAACGGTCCACCCTTCCAACGGCGCGAAAGTAATTGCTCGAGTCGCTGGAGACGCGAATTTCCGGATGCGGACCGAGCGGAAGACTTCATCTCAAGGATATAGTTTTTCGCATGCTGTGCATCGCGACGCATCTGGGCTCAGCATCCTTGAATTGTGGGAGCTCCACGGCGCCGGGCATTCCTGGTCCGGTGGCAGTCCAGCAGGCTCATTCACCAGCCAAGATGGTCCGGATGCCTCAAAGGAAATGTTGCGCTTCTTTCTTCAACACCGTCGAACGCTGCCGTGATTAGTGTCGACTACTAAGATGGTCGCCTGAGATGTGAATGGGCATCATGGCGCCCTCTCGGCGCGCGTCGACTTATCATTTGCGGCCGTTCTTCTCGCAATTGTCCTGAGCTTGATAACCTCGTCAAAAGGAATTTCGGGTATCAACCGCCGATCTCCTTAACACCGAGTGGCGAAAGTCCGTGGCCGCCTTCTGGGCCCTCAACGATCCACCTGTTTAAGCGAGCGAAAGCCAGAACGGCGGTGAACTGGAAGAATTTCGACGGAAGGCTTTCCGAGCCCGTAAAGAGCCCTGAGATAGTCGCGCGTTTGTTTTTGAATTTCTCCCATAAGGTCAGGGCAACTCTTCGATCAACTGGGGTGCTAATCCTCTCAGGTCCCGGAGGAGGGGCACGCGCTCGGAATCGACGCGCGCGCATGCCAGCTCTCCTATTGCGAGCGATCACACCGGCGTCCGTTTAAATGGAATTTTGCAAAAATATTGCCGTCGATACGACCGCTCACGCCTCAAATTTAGATCGTCAGCCATCGAATAATTTGATCTCGGTCAAGATTTCAGAGCTTCTTAAAGCCCGGCCCTCGCAAATGTGGAGCATACGGATTTGCATTATGCCGCACAGCGACGATTGATGCAAAATTGTGACCTGATGGGTGCGCGCTGACGCGTTTCGCTATCGGGGCGTTTGCTATTGCTGCTGGAATCACCCGGCGGATAGCGCGGGCACTTACAGCGGCTCGGGCCGACGAGCGGCTCGTTGGCTTTTGCTGCAGCGATGATGCGAGTGGAGGTGTCATTCCGACGGCTCCCAATGGCTGGACCGAAATGGCATCGATGACTCGATTGGCGATATTATACTTGGAATAGATGGAGGTACTTCAATGCCCAACTCTACCCGTCATCAACGCGCTCAGCTGGTCGCGAGAGTGACCATTCTTGAGCGCGTCGTGGGCCTCATGGTGCGCGACCGCATGCTCGAAGCAGGCAAGGGCGCGACGGACATTCTCAGTTTTGGTGAGGAGGTTAAAAAGTACTTTCATGGCCGGACAGCGGAGGGCTCGACCGACCGCGAACTCAACGACGCTGCTGATCGTTTCTTTTCGGCGATTGCATCAGATATCGGCAGCCAAGATAGCCAATGATGGCCCGGAAGTTAATCCGCTTCCGAAAGCATGCTGCGCACAGCTTCGATTATTGCGTCCTCGTTATAGGGCTTAGGGAAAAATCTAGCCCCGACCGGCATGTGGCCCTGCTCAACGAGGGTCCGGCCCGATACCACGATCAACTTAATCGGCGACCATCGATCGCTGATGTAATGAGATAGTTTTAAGCCATCAATCGAACCAGGCATCTCGACGTCGGTGAACACAAGATGGATTTCGGGGCGCGCTTCGAGAACCCGAATAGCTTCGTCCGCGCTACTCGCCTCGATCACCTCAAAACCAGCGGTTTCCAGAAATTCGAGAGCAGCGTTTCGAGTAATCGGGTGATCCTCGACCACCAAAACAACGTTCTTATGAATTGGCATATATTATCCGGTGAGGACGAAGCTGATACTCAATCGCTGAGCGTAATGTGAAGCAGGGGAGCCTCTGCTAAGCAGTCGGCAGTGCCTCCCTCCGTTTGGCGACCAGCTCGTCGTAAACAATACGAACCGAGGTTCCAGGTTTTGCATCGCGCACGATAATTTTGCCGCCGAGCTGTTTGGCGAGCGCCTCGACGATTCCTGTACCGAGCCCCGGCTTGGCTTTGTCGGAACCCGTCGCCATGCCAATCCCGTCATCCACGACGGATAGAGCCCATTTCGCTCCATCGGACCGGAAATCGACGCTAATCTTGCCGTGCCGGTTGCCTGGGAAGGCGTGTTTAAGAGCATTGATCACCAGTTCGGTGATGATTAGACCAAAGCTCACCGACGTATTTGCATTGACGACACTGTCATCGATGGTCGCCACGATCGACAGACGGTTGGGGTCTTGGATCATCGATGCACCAAGGCTTTCGCAAAGTTGGACGAAATAGGGTCGAAGCGACACGTCTCCGAGGCTCGACGCCGCGAGGTGACGCTGAACTTCGGCGATCGACATGACGCGATGGTGCGCGTCTTGAAGATGTCCCCTCGCTTCCTCGGACTGCACCTTGCGAGCGCTCTGCATCAACACGCTGGCGATGATCTGGAGACTGTTGGCGACGCGGTGCTGGATTTCCTGGAGAAGAATCGCCTTCTCTCGGATGAGATCATCTTTTTCCCGAGACTCTGCACGAGCGGCTGTTACGTCAGATATCGCCAGAAGGAGCCGAACACGGTCGTTGTCTCCATCGTCGAGCTTGCGAGCATTTAACACCAAGCTTCGAGGCTTTTGGCCCATCAAGGTGAGCTCGAGTTCGTAGCCCTCGATTGGGGTTGTCCCCCCTGCGGTTGCCATCAGCAGAGAATGGAGTTGGGGCATTGCCCACTCGCCACCGCCGATCTCGGAAAGCTTCCGACCAGGAATGCCGGCGGCATCAATCTGAAATGTCCGGCAGAACGATGCGCTCGCAGCGATTACGTTCAGATCGGCAGAAAGGAATAGCAGCGGCTCGTTAGATGAAGCGATGACAGCGAGAGTGCTGGCTGCTTCAACGTGCTGAGAGGTAACAGAAGCCATCGTATGGCCCTCAAGGGCCGGAGGCTCGCGGTGCGAAAGCCATCACTCGGCAGAATACTATCGTTCTGACAAGAGCCTGCTGTTGGCCCCAATGCAATAGGGCTGGGGCCAACATGGTGTCAAAACTTGCTTAATCGCGACAGACGCGACGGTGGTGCCGGTAATAGCAATCCCGGTCGTCATCGGAATCGTCACCAATGTAAACGCCGGAGCCGTAGCCAAATCCGTAGCCTCTGCCACCGCGCCGATGACTGCCGTGGCCACGATCGCCGCCATTCCAGTTGCCTGCCATACCATGCGAACTATGGCCCATGCCCGCGCCATGTTCCGTTCCGCTTGAGCGACTGGCGCTCCCGCTAGAATGGCTCATACCGCTACCCCCGGGACCGTCAGCATGAGACCCCGCGTTGGCCGTGACAGTCATTACACTGAGCGCAAGACCTGCAGTCAGCGCCATTAAGGCACTCGAATGGACTTTCATTTGTTTCCTCGGAAATCTCGCTCAGCACATGCTGGCATTGCGGCATGAGCAAAATAGCTCGGCCGTTAGGGATGATACTCCCCGGCGGCCGTTTAAGTTTCGAACCTGCGGCTGAAGGGCCGACGCATTCGATGCACGACTTGCAATGCAAGGCTGATCCACGCCACGCTGTGCCCTATAGCATAAGGCACGATCAGGGCCCGGTGAAGAAGGACGGCCCCAACGTCAAGCTGGACGTCTACAGCTTTATGACGACGGCGCCGAACGCGCTCGCGGACGTGCCGTACAATCAGGGGAACGGAAATCAAAATAAGGCGTTGGGCGACGCGTAACTGATGCTGACACCGTTCGTACATGGGGGGACACTCAGACATGACGTACACGTTGGACGCCAACGACTTGATCACCCACATTCAGCTCGGTGAAGGGGACGAATGGCTGGCGGAAATTCAACCTGAAAAAGTCATGGGTTCGAATCTCTTCTCCCATATCACTGGGCTTTCCTCCGCTGCCTTCGTCAGGGCAGTCCTAGACGGCGCCCGCCGGGGACATCCGATAAGCGTGCCCTACCGCTGCGACACACCGGACCGTAGGCGGTCATGGAAAATGGAGGTGAGCCCGATTGCGGATGGCGGGCTTGTGATCACGCACCGGCTTCTCGAAGACGTTCCTTTTCGCTCTCAATGGACGTTCCGGATGGCGTCGGAGAGTTTTCTAAACGCTATTCCGCGCTGTAGTGTCTGCAACCGCGTGTTTATGAACACGGCGTGGGAAGACCTCGACGAAAAGCATACTGTCGAGAACGAGACTGCGGGGAGGGCTCGCATTATCGATGTAGTCTACGAAATCTGTTCGAACTGCGATCGCCTCACGTGGCCCGGGCGCTTGCTCGCCTGAGTTTCAGATCAATGCATGGTGTGGCCGGGCTGTGGGCAAGTAGCTTCGAATGTCGTGCAGCGCCGGCCATCGAAATTCAGCCCAAGATCGCTCGCGCTCAGCGCAAATCATGGAGTCTCAGTAATCTCTTTGGGATGCGAGTGGCCGAACAATGAACCGCCTATTGCGGGAGTGAGCGTCGGGATCCCGCTGCCAAAGACGAAAAGATTGGCAGAATTGGAAATTGGTAGAACGAAACTCGCGGCATTTGCGACGAACGCGCAGATATAATTGCGGTTGGGTGATCGCCAGGAAATGGCGTGCCATGGAATTCTGAGCTTTTACATTTCGGCCCGCACAATCTGGTACTGGGCGGCGAACCCAATCGTCTGCGTCGTCGCGAGGAAGGATTACGAAATCCGCATCGTCAGCGCTGATGTGATCATTGATGTTCTCCATAATGGAGCGCAATGCCTGATGGCTAGGGAGGCCGCCATCCGTGATGTGCAGCTCACCTACATTCAAGATCTGACACAGGGCTTTAAATAGGACAAAGCCTTTTCGCCGCTACAATCCCGTAGCAGCCGCAGCGAAACGCCATCGTTGATGTCTTGTTCCATGTACGGTGGGTAGGAAAAATGATCCCGCTGAGATGACACGCCGCGTCGTCGAGGGGATGGCGGGGACAATGCTGAGCTTCAACGACGTCGGCGGCCAGCAGGCCAAGACCAGCGTTGCCGAGCGCGTGGCGCGTCGATCATGCAGCCGACGCAGGGCACGCTGGAGCTTGGTCCGAAGGTGGACGGAAGCCCGATATCGTGTGCCTGCAGGAGCTCAAGGCGCGCGATGACAAGTTTCCCGAAGCAGCACTGAACAAGCCGGATATGGCGCGGTGTGTCTTGGCCAGACAAGCTGGAACGGTGTTGCCATTCTCGCGCGCGGTTCCAAGCCCAAAGAAATGCGCCGTAGTCTTCCGGTTGGTCCTGATGACTTACATAGCCTGTACATCGAATGCCGGATCGCAAGGATAACCGTCGGGTGCCTCTACCTTCCCAACGGCAATCCAGCCCCGGGCCCCAAATTCGATTATCAGCTACGCTGGTTCAGACGATTTTCTCAGCACGCTAAAAAGCTGCTCGCGAGCGGCAAGCCTGTCGTTTTGGTTGGCGATTATAATGTGATGCCGACGTACCTCGCTATCTGCGCACCGGAGCGCTGGCGGGAGGACGCGCTCTGCCGTCCCGAAGTGCGTGACGCGTATCACGAGCCGGTCGATCAAGGGTGGACGGATTCCATCCGCGCGCTGCACCCGGATGAGCCAATTACACTTTCTAACATATTGGCGGAACGCCTTCGCTCGTGACGCCGGGCTGAGAATTGATCACATCCTTCTCAGTCCGCCGCTCGCAAAAAAGCTCAACTGTCCCGAAAATCCTGACGAGGGGACAGTCGATGAAGAGGGACGGCTAGACAGAAACGCCTTCTTCTTCCATCATAATCTCTCGCATCGCCGTCAAGATATCCTCAGCCGCGAGACGTTTGTCATCAAAGCCGGTCTCGAGTGCGAGCTGATTGAAGAGCCTTTCATCTTTCTCTCTCACACCAATGAAGGCCATCGACCAATTTGGGAATGTGCGCTCATTTGCCGGTTCGTATTCCAAGACCTGCACTTCAGTGTGGCGAGGGTCGCATTGGATGCGCTCAAAGATCTCAGCGATACAATCTCTCGGTCCCTCAAGAACCTGCGCAAAGCAGCCACTATTGAAGATCAATGCACCTGTCAGATTGGCCTTGGTGTTATTGACGCGCGCCTTCTCCAAAATTTCCTCAATGCTTGCGGCGATTTCTTCGTCAGGGCCTGTGAGAAGATTCTTGCTGTAGTAGACAATTCTTTGCAGAGGGCCGGTCATCCTATTGCTCCGAGATGGAAGAATTAAGCGATCCGGCGATCAACGTCACGATCTCAGAAGACGAAAGAGGCTCGCCAAAGAGTTGGCCTTGGAGTCCTGTGCATCCAGCTGCCCTCAAGTCGCGGCATTGCCTCTCTGTTTCCACACCGTCTGCGGTTACGCAGATGCCCAGGCTTGCGCCAAGTGCTGAGACGGCGCGGATAATCGCTGCAGCATCTTTTTTTGACGCCATGTCCCGCGCGAAAGATTGATCGATTTTGATTTTATCGAATGGGAAAGATCGAAGGTAATTCAGGCTCGAATACCCCGTCCCGAATTGATCCATAGCTATGCGAATGCCCAGGCCCTTGAGCTGATGCAGGGTTTCGAGCGTCGCCTCCGTGTCCTGCAGCAGAACTCCCTCGGTAATCTCGAGTTCAAGCCGGCTGGGTTCCAATCCGGAGGACGCAAGGGCCGAGGCCACGACCTCCGGCAGACCCCGATTCGAAAACTGCACATGTGAGAGATTGACTGCGACGGAGACGTGAGCCGGCCACTTTTGGGCTTCGCGGCACGCCGATCTCAGCACCCATTCGCCAATCTGGACGACAAGGCCGGTTTCCTCGGCAATCGCCATGAAGCTTTCAGGTGGCAGTGTACCTCTCGTGGGGTGTCGCCACCGAAGGAGCACTTCGATACTTGTGAGCTGCTCATCGGACGAGCGCACCTGTGGTTGGAATACCAATGTAAACTGTCGCAACGCGAGGGCCTTGCGAAGCTCCAATTCGAGCGTTCGGCGCTCCCGCGCGCGCTTGTCCATCTCCTGCTCGAACAATTTGTAGCAGCCGCGTCCATGAGCCTTCGCAGCATAGAGTGCCAAATCCGCGCTCTTCATGAGTGCTTCAAATGATTGCGCATCGTTTGATGCGAAAGCGATGCCGACACTCACGCCGATTGTGATGAGATGTTCGTCTACAAGGTAGGGTCTGCTCAAGAGATCTACGAGGCGCTGCGCAAGCGTTTCGGCAGCAGCCGGCTGCTGAGCTGGCCCCTGGATGATTGCAAACTCATCGCCCCCGAGGCGAACGAGAAAATCGTTGCCACGAATGGCCTTTCGCAGACGCTCAACCACGCGGCAAAGAAGGCCGTCGCCCACGGGATGACCCAGCGTGTCATTGACGGCTTTGAAGCGGTCAAGATCAAGGAAGAGCAGCGCCAGATCGCCTGCTGGTCCACCTTTTGAAAGGGCTTGAGTGTAATAGTCCCTGAGAGCGTCCCGGCCCGGAAGGCCGGTGAGGGCATCCAGTGCCGCCAATGGCGGCGCGGCTACCGGGTCCGCAAAAACTAACGAGCGGCCATCAGGTATCGGCTGAACGCGAAGCCATCCATGACGCGCTCCAGATTGAGTCAGGGAGCGGGCCATCGTCTCCAAATTCATGGTGCGCCATTCGGGCCCGCATGTCCGGCTCATGACGCTTGAAAAAGGCTCGCTTGCAAGGGCGACGAACCCATTCGGGCCAAACATAGCCACTGCGATTGGCAGTTGGGTGAGAACTGCCGCGTCAAGAGAATCCTGAGGCCGGTCTTGTGCGCTCGAATTAGCGGCATTCATGCTTTGCATTGCGGATCTTGTTGAAGGACTGATTTGATGAACGAGATTCGAGCTTGTCGGACGCTGTAACGCCTCCAACACCCAAGCGGCTCATCACTCGTCAATGTCCTACGAGGGCTGGCTGGCTCTTCGATGCGTCGGGAATGACAGGGCTTGCAAGAGCTGTGAGGGCGGGGCGGGCCAACAGGTAGCCTTGCATGAGTTCCACACCAAGGTCTCGCAGCACGGTGTATTCACCGATTGCTTCAATGCCCTCACAAATGGGGATTATATTTAGGTCCCTCAACATGTGCAGGATGTTGCGGACAATCGAGCGCTTTGCGGCGTTAGTGTCGATATTTCGTATGAGCTCCATGTCGAGCTTCACAAGGTCGGGCTGAAATTCCGCTAGCATGCCTAGACTTGAAAAACCGGCGCCAAAGTCATCAATCGCAGTCTTGAAACCCATGCTTCGGTAGGCAGCCAGGATTTTGAGCGTGTGTGCAGTGTCTAAGCGCTCAACCTCGGTGAACTCGAAAATAATTCGGTTCAGAGGAAAGCCCGATTTTTCGGCGGCCGCCAAGGTCAACCGGATGCACGCCGTCGGCTCGTAGACTGCGTTCGGAAGAAAATTAATCGAAAGATTTGCGCCCGTATCCGACAATTTGAGTTGGGCCGCTAGCTCGATGGCTTTTACGCGGCACCGCTGATCAAAGGCGTATCGGTTTTCGTCGGAAACCTTGGCGAGAACCGAACCGGCCGCCTCGCCATGGGCGCCTCGCACTAACGCTTCGTGGGCGTAGACGACGTTCGTTCGGACATTCACAATGGGCTGAAATGCCATAGTGATGGGAAGATCGAACTTACCGCCGCTTCGGCAGTTTCTGCAGCCGTGATTGTCTCGCATTGTACGTCCGATTTAATTGTCTCTGACACCGTAGCGGTCTGGGCTCAAAAATCGGTTAAGGTTCACTCAGCCTTTCAGGCCAAGCGGCATAATTTCTTAAATGTATTCTAGCCTATCCGAAGTGGAATACGGCAACCTCCGCGCTGTGCAGCTGCTGCTCGGACATTCGAAGATTGAGAGCACCGTGCGCTATCTCGGCATCGTGGTCGTTGAGAAGATCGACATCTCATGGCGGCATTACCTTTGTGAAGAGACCTAGTCGGCGATTGCAACAGGAGGGCCTAATACGGCCCTGGCAATGACCGCGAGTGGCTGTGTGAAAACGGCAAATCAGTCCATGCTCTCAGCGATCCAACAGGGAGGCCGACATGGGCCGATTTGTGGAAGGCGAGGATCGCCGTCAGCGGACGATGTTGCCCGTTTGCCTCGAGGACTACATCCCCGAGGACAATCCGGTCCGGTGTCGTCGATGCCTTCATTGATGAGCTCGACCTTGCCGCTCTCGGGCTCGAACGCGTTCAACCAGCGGCGACCGGTCGTCCGTCCTATCATCCGGCGACGCTTCTGAAGATCTATCTCTACGGCTATCTCAATCGCATCCAGTCGAGCCGAAGGCTGGAGCGCGAGACGGCGCGCAATATCGAGTTGATGTGGCTCACCGGCCGTCTTGTGCCGGACTTCAAGACCATCGCCGATTTTAGAAGAGCGAACGGCACAGCGATCCGTGCGGTCTGCGTACGCTTTATCGTTATCTGCGGGCAGCTGGGTCTCTTCTCGCATGCCGTTGCCGCCATCGGGCGCCAAGTTCAAGGGCGTCAACTCGCGCGACCGCAACTTCACGAAGGGCAAGCTCAAGCGGCGCGTGGAGCAGGTGGAAGCGAGCATCGAGCGCTACCTCGCTTCCTTGGAGGCTGCCGACCTTCAGGAGGGTGAGAGCGCAGAGACAAAAGCCTCGCGCCTGCGGGACAAGATCGCGGCGATGAAGAGCAAGCTTGCTGAACTCAGGCAGCTGGAGGCGGCTGTTCTGCAAGCGCCGAATCAGCAGATATCACTCACCGATCCCGACGCCCGGGCAATGGCTGCCAGCATGCGTGGCGCCGGCGTTGTCGGTTATAACGTGCAAGCGGCGGTCGATACCGAGCACCATCTGATCGTCGCCCATGACGTCACCAACGTCGTGACCGACCGGACGCTGCTTTCTCCCATGGCGCGCTCGGCAAAGGAGGCCATGGCCGTCGAGAAGATCGATGTCCTCGCCGATCGCGGCTACTTCAGCGGGGAGGAGGTTCTCGCCTGCGAGGCGATCGGCGCCACGCCGCACGTGCCCAAGCCGCTCACATCGAATGCGAAGGCAGCGGGCAGGTTCGGCAAGGACGACTTCGTCTATCTTGCCGATCAGAACGCCTATCGCTGCCTGGCAGGCGAGATCCTCTCCTATCGATATACGCGCCTCGAGGAGGGAAGAACGCTCCAGAGCTACTGGACCAACAAATGCGGCACCTGTGCCCTGCTGGCGAAATGCACGACCAGCAAGGAGCGCCGCGTGAATCGCTGGGAGCATGAGGGCATCATCGAAGCGATGCAGAAGCGGCTGGATGCCGGCAACGCCATGACCGTTCGCCGAAGAACAGTCGAGCACACAACTTCGGCACGATCAAAGCGTGGATGGGCTACACGCACTTCCGCGAAAGGCCTTGATCGCGTCAAAGCCGAGATGAGCCTCTGCGTCCTGGCCTACAATATCAAGCGCATGATCGCGATCCTGGGCGTTCACCCGCTCATCGCAGCGATGCGCGGGTGAGGCTGCGGTCCACGACGCACTTCACTCGCGGCGGCATTGGCGCGCAGTGCGGTTCTCACACAGCCACGAGATGAGGCGGACTTTGCCGATGTCTCGACAGGCCGGGCGGCTAAGTGAGCGCTTATGCCCTCGTTTGTGGACTGATTTGTGGACCGGAGGCCGAAAATCGAAAATTATACAATAAAATCAATGGCATTTTGAGGAAGCCCTCTCCACCAACCCCACGTCTGCCAGTGTCGATTGGCGTCGGTAGACGAGAAGAATACCTCAACAAAATCAGTGAAAAGCATCGCTCTGAATGGCCCGGCGCGCGGGTTGGCTATCGATGGTCACGATCGCGCGCTTGGCGCGACCTCTCTGACGCCGTAGATCGCGAACGTTCCGGCGAAGGGCTCCGGCGTAAGGTTAGCAAAGCTTCGCGCTCCCAGCTTAAGCAACGGCTTTGTTTGCGCCGATGTCTTCCGGCACGAAGCACCGAGCGCGGTTGAGATACCCCGGCGACACGGTTTTCGGATCGGCGATCTCCAATGGGGCCATGGAGATCTAGGCTTTCCACTGCCCACGTGAAGCCGTTTGCTCCTCCTCCAGCCCCGACCAAAACAGCGCTTTCAAGCGCTACTGCGCGATTCAGCAGCGCGCGATAGAGGTGAAACAAAATTCCGACAAACGTCACCGGCGACGACCATCAACTTTAGCTGCAAACGAGTTTTGCGATAACTATCGAGCGCCGGCTTGAGAACCGATCTTGCCGTTAGCATCTTGCCTGCCCTACGCTGCGGTCAGCACAGATGCTGGCCAATGACGGCCGGTTTCCAACCTTAACCGTGATCTCGTGCCGAGGAGCAGACAACTGCCTCCATCTGCCCACGGGAGTTTTGGTAAAGACCGAGAAAGAAGCGCTTTTGGCTGAGGAATAGGGGAAAACCTAATGAGGCAGAATCTGCTGCATCCCCGCATCGAGCGCTTGGCGCGGCGGGACCGCAAGATAGCAATCACGGCTATCTTGCTCCTCTGGTTGCTGTATGGTTTCGTATTTCTGCGTTTGCTGCGACTAAGATACGATAGCGATCCCATATTCATTGCGGCCATGGGTTTCGTTGGATGTGCGGTCTTGCTCCTCAATACGGTTGCAATCTATGCCCTGTTGCAGCGTACGAGGACGGACTCGGACAAGGTACGCGTCTACGAACCAGAAATACGCGATGTGGATTGATCTCAAAGGCGCTCAACAAGAACGCCAAGCACGGACCATCTCGACATGAAGAAGCTCGTCCCGGGGGAGAAGGTCTCTCTGCTCCGGATCCTCGGTCCATCCCATGTCTGGGCACTCGGTGTTGGTATTGTGCTTGTCGGCAACTACATGGGCTGGAATTATTCCGTCGGCAAGGGTGGAGCACTCGCGGCGCTGCTCGCGTGCTGGATGGCCGGGTTGCTGTATAGTTGCGTGGCGATTATCGATGCCGAAGTGACGTCGTCGATAGCAGCAGCGGGTGGCCAGTATTCGCAGGCCAAACACATCGTCGGCCCTGCGATGGCGTTCAACAGCGGACTCTACCTCGTCTTTTCCTACACCATGCTCGAAGCTGCAAACGCTATGACGCTTGGCCAGCTGTTGAAAACTGCAGGAATCCTCGCAGGATATCAGGACTGCAGCGCCGAACCGTTCGTGGCACTGACAATTCTCTCACTGGCATGGCTCAATTACCGAGGCGTCTATCTGACCCTCGCGTTCAACCTCGTCCTTACCGCCTTTTCGTTCCTTGCCATCGTTGTATTGTTCATCGTGGCAAGGCCCTGGTCCGATGAGATACTTAAGCACGACCAATTCTTGACGGAACTTCCTTATGGATGGCTCGGCGTCGTCGCGGCCATGCATTTTGGGCTCTGGTACTACCTTGGAATTGAAGGCACGTGCCAGGCCGCAGAAGAAGTTCGCTCGCCTGCGCGAGCGCTCCCTTTGGGTACTCTCATTGGAATTCTCACGCTGTTGTTGGCAGCGACGATGACTTGGTACGTTTGCGTTGGATTAATGCCTTGGCAATATTTGGCCGCATCAACGGCGCCTTTGTTCGATGCTGCCCGGTTGATGAACTCCAATATCCTTGTCGCCTTGATGTTTGTGGGAACCGTGTTTGCGGTTGTGGCATCGGCCAACGGCTGCATCAATGACGCGTCCCGAGTCTGTTTTGCGATGGGACGGGACCGATACATCTCGGAATGGTTGGGTGCGGTTCACCCGCGATATCGTACTCCCAATCGCGCAATCGTGGCTCTGGTGCCCGTTGCTTTGGCTTTCTCGTACTTCGCGCGGCTCGACGAGGTGATCACGTTTTCCATCTTGTCGGGCCTGTTAAGCTACACCTACATGGGGTTCAGTATTGTCATGTTCCGAAGACAATGGCCCCTGGGATCGATAGATCGGGGCTATGTATCGCCGTTACACCCGCTACCGGCGGTGCTCTTGCTCATTCTGTGTGCCGTCGCTTATTTCTCCGTCTTCCTTGGTTACGGCGTGGAGTTGACGTTAGTGATTGCATTCTACACGGTCGCAACGCTTTGGTTTCACTTCCGGCGGTACAAGTACGTGCGGCGCGGCCAGCAATTCTCCATGCCTTGGCCGAAGCCCATTGGCTTTTAGGGTGCCAGCAGCGGTTGTGGGCGGAATTTCTCTAACCTCACCTACGGATTAGCCCAGTGCATATCCTTTTGCTCGAAGATGATGCGGAAACTAGTGAGTTCGTGAGCTCAGGATTGCGCCAAGCCGCGCACACCGTCGATACGATCGATCGAGGGCGTGACGGGCTCATGCAAGCAATGAATGAGGAATACGACATCATTATCGTCGATCGCGGCCTGCCAGATCTGGACGGGCTCTCCGTCACCAAGGCGTTGCGAAACGGCGGCTGCAAGGTGCCGATTCTCTTTCTGACATCGCGTGGCACAATCAACGACCGCGTCGAGGGCCTTGAGCACGGCGGAGACGACTACGTCGTAAAGCCGTTCGCGTTTTCCGAACTGCTTGCACGTATAAATGTTCTTGGGCGCCGAGGCCCAATACGTTCAGAACACGAAACACTTCGATGTGGTGACCTTGAAGTCAATCTCGACTATCGCGTCGTGACACGTGCCGGGGAGCGCATTGAGCTGCATCCGCTCGAGTTCAAACTCCTCGAAGTGCTGATACGCAATAAACGGCGCGTGGTTTTGCGCGCCATGCTTTTGGAGCGGGTGTGGGGGTTCAATTTCGAACCCAAAACAAGCGTTGTGGAGACGCACATTTCGAGATTAAGGGCCAAGATCGACAAGCCCTATCGGTCTCAGCTCATCCATACCGTGCGAGGGAGTGGATACTCACTCTACGAAGAATAGACATGACGTCGGACCAATTCAATTCCGCGATCGGCGCCGCAATTGCATACGTCCTTCTGGCATGCATTGCGGCTGGAACATACGTGGCCTATGAAAGTGGTGTCGTCGGACGTCGCGCTCTTGTCGAGGCCGAGCGGATCGGAGCGAGCATCGCGAGCTACGAAAAGAAAAACGGGTGGGATAAGACCAGGATTGCGCTGCAAAGCCGACCTTATCAGAGCGATGATGTTGTCTTGCAGGTGTTGGACAACAAGGGCCAAAAGATCTGGTCGAACGACGAAGTTCTCTCCGCACTCGAAGGCTCGGAACAGGATAGGTCCGCGGCCCTTTCCCCCATGAACCATGAAAATGCGACCCGCTTTATTTCCGAACATCCGCTGACGAGTGGTCGGCTGATCGTGGGCATGAGTGCCGAAAATGCCGAAGTTCCCGGAAAGCTTGTCTATGCTGTGGGCCTCGCGACAATTGCTGGCGCCTTCGGAGCTTTCATTTTTTTTGCGTTTGCGTCGCACCGTTCGAACACGCGGATCAAAGCCATTTCCTCTGCGCTCGCCGAATTTACATCGGGCGATATCGAGAAGCGTGCGATCTTCGACGGGCCTGTCGATTCTCTCTACGAGCTGGCATATGCGGTAAACGTGTCTCTTGATCGTACTGAGACACTGCTCGACAACTTGAACCACTTGTCCGCCGACATCGCGCATAACCTCAAAAAGCCGTTGCGTAGGCTAAGAAATCGTCTCGAGTCAGCAATTGAAAACGCGGAAATCGCACCGCAATTGAGGGTGCAAGCGGAAGAGGCGGTAAGGGATCTCGATGACCTCGTTACCGTTTTCGAAGCGTTGCTCAACATCAGCGAACTGCAGGCAGGCCGCGCCCGTGAACGCTTCCAGGACGTTGACCTGCGGGGGGTGCTAGCCCACATCGTCGAAACTTACGAGGCCATCGCTGAGGAAAATGGTAAGTGTCTGAAAGCCGTTGTAACGCAAGGGCGGCTACTGCCGGTGCGGGGTGAGCCCGGTCTCATAACCGAGATGATCGTGAATCTGATTGAAAATGCGATCCAACATTGCCCTCCAGGAACCACGATCGGCGTCGCACTAACGCAGTCGACCAACGCAATAACATTGATTGTTTCGGATGATGGCCCTGGCATTCCGGCCAAGGATATCGAGGCGGTCTTTCAGCGCTTCTACCGCCTTGATACGTCCCGCCCGGGACATGGGATAGGCATGCCCTTCGTTGTTGCTGTCGCCGAGTTGCACAGCGCGGTGTTTGAACTCTCCGACAATGAGCCCGGACTCAAGGTCACGGTGAAATTTCCCATTAATCCCCGTAATCTCACCTCGCAATTCGGCCTGCGCATGCGATCAGGCCGAAAGCTAAGTCTGCTCGCGAACCGTTAGCCGGTCGGCAGCCCCCCCTCGAAGATCACAAAAATTGTAAGGTTTCCTCAAGGCGCACGCAAAAAGCGTTCGGCATCTTGCACCCGCCGTGCGCGCAACTTGCCATGCCACGTTTACGAGGAGGCGCCTTGTTTAGGGCCTCCTCGCTTTTAATCGTCTCAAGGCACGACGACCGGCAAAAATTAAATCCGCCGCCAAGGCGGCATAAAAAAAAGTTTGCGCTGGGAGGAGCTTATGGCTCACGCGTCTGCAGACGTCCTTAACCGAAGAGGTTCGTTGTCCGAGCCTCAACAAATTCCCGATGCTACTGTGTTTGCCGCTTCATGGAAGAGCGGCGCGAAGTTGGCGTTATTGGCGACGAGCCTTCTCGTCGGCGCCGAGGTCGGAGTGACGACCGGATCAAATGTCACCGATCCTCAAACGATGTTTGCGCTTTTCGTGCCCTTTGCCGTTGCAGGTGGTCTTCTCTCCACGTGGTCTCCATGTGGTTATTCGAGTATCTGCCTGCTTCGTCCGAATGGGCGGTGGTCGGCGCGTTCCGTTGCGCGCTGGATGCCGACGCTCGCCTCGCACGCGTTGGGCTATTTCCTAGGTGCGCTCGTTATCGGCGGTGTTCTGGGGGTGGTCGGTTACCTTTTCGGTTTGGATCGCGCTCTGCACTACACTTTGCCAGTGTATGCGCTGCTTCTAGTGGCCTACGGGGCGCATCAATTCGGCTTCCTTCGGGTTCCCTATCCTCAGCGCCGTTCGCAGGTTCCGCACGATGCGCGCCAGCGGTTTCCGAAGTGGGTCATCGGCCTGCTCTACGGCTTTTCCTTAGGTCTCAACTACTGCACCTACGTGCAAACGCCGCTGCTGTATGCGGTAACCGCTCTGGCTCTGTTGATTGGTTCGCCCAAGCTCGCGATCGGTCTCTTCCTGGCCTTCAACCTCGGCCGCTTTTTGCCGGTTGCGCTTAATGCGCTGCCGATCAGCGATGTCCGCATAACGTCTTGGCTCGCCCGCAATCAGGAAAATGCCGTCATCGTGGATGGCGCGCTGCTATGCGGCCTGGGCGCGTACCTCGCGGCCTCCCTGTTCTTCTGAATTCACACCACCGTCCGCGGAAGGACTGCGTACTCGGTCCGGACCGCGGCCGCCAAGATAACAAGCCTATCCCGAAATGGCTCCAAGGAGAGAAAGCATGAAGTTGTCCCATCTGAAATGTGGTCTTGCGACATCTGTCTTTGCATTGGTTTCGACGCTACCGGCGCTCGCCGATGGCGGCGGGGCAATCCCAAAGCATGTCGAAAAGGAAATCACCTCGAAGCTCGAGGAGACGCCAGCCATCCTTTCGGCGCCGCCCCCTGATGCACGCCGTGTCTACGTGACCGATCCTGCGGATTTCGCCGTTGCTGGCCGCATTCTGACGATCGATGGCAATAAGGCCAAGCTGTTGGCGACGACCGATACCGGCATCGTGCCTAATCCGGTCGTCGCTTCGGACGGCAAATTCTTCGCGGTTGCGGGCACGGTCTTCTCCCGCGTTTCGCACGGCAAGCGCGACGATTACATCGAAGTCTACGATGCGCAGTCGCATAACGTCATCGCCGACATCGACATTCCCGAAGTCCGGATGCTGGTGAATACCTATCCGTGGATGACGGCGCTGACGCCCGACAACAAGAACATCCTGCTTTATCAGTTCTCGCCAAGCCCGGGCGTGGGTCTCGTCGATCTCGAGGCGAAGAAGTTCGTCAAGATGATGGATGTGCCCGATTGCTATCACGTATTCCCGGTCAGCTCGGACACCTTCTACATGCATTGCCGCGAAGGCCACATGCTGAAGGCGACGTTCGACAAGGACGGCAACATCACGACGACGAAGACCAAGGTCCTCAACCCCGAAGACAAGCACGTCATCAACACTCCGGCGTTTTCGGAAAAGGCGAAGCGGCTCGTCTGGCCCACTTACGACGGAACGATCTACCAAGTTGATTTCACGGGTGGCGACGCAAAATTCCTCGATTCCTTCGAGGCATTCACGGCCGATGAGAAGGCTGAGGGCTGGGCTCAGGGCGGTTGGGTGACGGTCGCCTACCATCGTCCGAGTGACCAGATCTATCTCCTCGCCGATCAGCGCGCAAAGTGGACGCACAAGTATTCCAGCCGTTTCGTGTTCGTCTACGACGCGAAAACCGGCAAGCGCCTGAACAAGATCGCGCTGGATCACGAGATCAACTCGATCGCCGTCAGCTCCGATGACAACCCGCAGCTTTACGGCATCTCATCACACGACCGCACGCTCTACATTTACGACGCGAAAACGGGGAAGCAGACCTCCAAGGTCGGAGAGCTCGGCCAGGTCCCGCTTATCGTGACCACGACTGACTGAGGAGATGAGGCAGATGTTGGGTAGCATGTTGCCAGTCTTGGAGCTGTTCCTCCGCATTCTGCTGGCGATCATCTTTGCAGGCGCGGCGGTGTCGAAGCTTCGAAATATCGGCGAGTTTCACGGGGTGGTGCGGAATTTCAAACTGCTTCCTGAAGCGTTGGACGGAATCTTCGCATCGTCGTTGCCCTGGGTCGAGTTGGCAATCGCTGGCTTCCTGCTCGTCGGCAGCGGCCTGCATCGCTACGCCGGCGCGGCCGCAGGGCTTCTGCTGTTCGTCTTCGCCATTGCCATGGCCGTGAATATCGTTCGCGGCCGCCGAGAGATCGATTGCGGATGCTTCCGCGATGGATTGCGCCAGGAGCTGAGTTGGCTCCTGGTTGCTCGGAATGTCGTTCTGGCCGCGGCAGCGTTGTTTGTCGCGAGTCAGGAGGCGCCGGCGACGATGGCCTTCGCCAACGTGGCGTTGGCTTCAGCTGCCGCTGCGATTTCAATCGTCCTCTATTTCTCCGCCGTCCAGCTTCAGGCGCTGCGCCAGAAGGCCTGAGCCGAAGCTTGAGACAACAAAGGGATCAGTGAAATGACCGAAATGATGAGTAATGTACTTCTAGCTTCTTCTCTGCTGCAGTGGGCCCTGATTGGCGCATTTGGCATTGTCCTTCTCGGACTCGTCCGGCAAGTCGGCCTGCTGCATGAACGTTCCGCTCCCCTCGGCGCGATGGTGGCGGACCACGGACCGGGAGTCGGCGATAAGGCGCCGAACTTCAGCATCATCGATGTGAAGGGCAATCGGCTTCAAATCGGCGGTGCCAACAAGGCAGATGCCGAGACACTCCTGATGTTCACCTCGCCCACTTGCCCGGTTTGCGACAAGCTCTTGCCGATCATCAAGTCGCTCGCGCGAGCCGAAAAGATCGACGTGATGCTCGTGAGCGATGGCGCCGAGGAGGACCACAAGGCGTTCCTCTCGAAGCATAAGCTCGATGGCTTGCCCTACGTGATCTCGAGCGAGATCGGCATGCGCTTCCAAATCGGCAAGGTGCCATACGGCGTGCTGATCAGCGAAGACGGGGTCATCAAGGCGAAGGGGCTCTGCAATACGCGCGAGCACATCGAAAGCCTCCTCGAAGCGAGCCGCACCGGACACGCATCGTTGCAGCAATACATGGCTGACCGCACGCAAACCCCAGCTTCTGCGTCCGCCTCGCCGCTAAATGCCTAACGGAACGCGAAGCAAAAATAGTTTAGGAAGGAAACAGAACGATGGCATCAAAAAGCAAATTTGACGATCTCGTCGAGCAATTCTCCCGTCACGTCGCCGGACACACCAGCCGTCGCGGGTTCATTGGCAGAATTGGCACAGCACTCGCCGGTGCCGCCATGGTCCCGTTGCTACCAGTGGATCGTTCGGGACGCGTAAGCCGTGCCTATGCAGGTTCGGGCACGCGCGAAGGCTGGAAACCGCAGAATACCGACGCTCAGGCGTGCGATTACTGGCGCCACTGTTCGCTCGACGGTTACATCTGCGATTGCGCAGGCGGTTCGCTGACGGAATGCCCTCCGGGTACCAAGCTGTCGCCGAGCTCGTGGGTCGCAAGCTGCTTCAACCCGACCGACAAGCAGAGCTACCTGATCGCTTATCGCGACTGCTGCGGCAAGAACATCGCGCTGCGGTGCGCCTGCCTCAACACTGAGGGCGAGCTTCCGGTCTACCGTCCCGAGTTCAGCAACGACATCATCTGGTGCTACGGCGCTGAAGATAACGCGATGACCTACCACTGCACGATCTCACCGATCGTCGGTAAGGCCGGCTGACAAGCCGCATGAAAGCCGGCACGCAGCCGGCTTTCATTCGCCGTCCCTATTGGAGATTTCAATGCGCAAGTCTGTTGTTTTGTTAGCGATGATGGCGGCCGCTTTCGTGCCCTCTCTCGCGTTCGCTGCTGACGTCGACGTTCTGGAGGGCGCACCGCCGGCGGACGCCAAGGTCGTCAACGTGACGATCAAGGGTATGAAATATGATCCGGCCAACCTCGAAATCGCACCGGGTACGATCGTGACCTGGAAGAACGTCGACGCCATTCCCCACAACGTACGCCTTCCGGCTCCGGTTGACGTCGTTGGCAACATGCTGCGCGCCGGGCAGACGATGTCGCTGAAGTTCAATGCACCTGGCGACTATTCGTATACGTGCTCGCCGCATCCGTTCATGAAGGGAACGGTTGTCGTCAAGTAACGCGCGTACGACCGGAATCGAAATTCGCAGGCTCATCTGTTTGCCCGAAAGGACGCGTGACGATGTGGATCCCTTACAATTGGATGGCGTCGCTTCGTGCCGAGTCTCCCCCGGAAGCGGTTTCCGCTTCCGAGGCGGCGCACGAATTGCGGAATTTCGTGGTCGGATTTTTCGTCCGTTCGACAGGCGCGCGCGCTTGGGAGACGGATTTTCTGGCGAGTTCCTCGCCTACAGTTGACCAGTGGGTGGGTGAACGCCGCGTGACAATCCAATTTTCATCTTCTCAAAATGGGAAGATGAACGAGATTGTCTACAATATGCTGGCATCCGGATCGAAAGACGCGCTCGGCATCGCCTATGGGGCTGTTCAGGACTTCATCGACGATGTTTGCCTCGCCCACGGACGAAGCATTGAAGTCATCGGGTGGCGGGTCGCCGACGTTGAGCATGGGGCACGCTGGCGAAGCGTTCCCTTTTTGCCGAGTGCGCTCTCAGCGATCGAGCCGATGCGTGACGTGGCTCCGGAATTTCAATCGTTCATTCGTCTCTATCGGGAAGCGCGTTGTGCGTCATCGCCCATGTGGCGGTTAGTGTGCGCTGGCGCAGCTCTCGCGGGCCTGCTGCAAGGGGACGCGTCCGGCGAACGCAGCAGGAATCCGATATCCGTCGAGATGCTCGTTCGCAGCGGTGCCTACAGTTTTTACCCGCAATTCGTCGATGCGGACGCCGGCACCTTGTCGGCCTGGGTCGAGCCGAGGCGGCAAGCGGTGCTTGCGGATTTGGGCGGCGCCGCCACCACAGATCAAATCGAGGTCAGCCTCACGGCGCGCCGGGAGATTGAAAGCGATGCAAAACTTGCGGCGCTTGCCAACCTCACCGATCTGGTTGCGCGCGAAGTGCTGCTGAGCGCCATGAAGGGTAAGGAAATGTCGTCCGAGGACATCGAGCTGGAGGCGGTTTATCCGTCCTAAGCTATGAACATTTTCAAACAAAACCCATCATTCGTGGCGCTTGCAGCGGCGACGCTCGCTGTCGGGTTTGCTGCGGTGTGTGTAGAAGAGACGTTTTCTGCGCGGCCGTTGTCGGCGGCAACGGCGTACGAAGACTCGTTGGCGAAGCTCAAGGCAAAATACGTTCGTCCGGACGCGCCGGCATTTCCCGAAACCAATCCGTATTCCGAAGCAAAGGCAAAGCTCGGAAAGGATCTATTTTTCGATCCTCGGCTGTCGAGCACGGGGAGCGTATCGTGCGCATCATGTCACAATCCAGCATTCCGCTGGTCGGACGGACTCGCGAAAGGCCGCGGCGTTACCGGGCAGGAGCTGCCGAGACGTTCTCCCTCAATCGTGAATTCGGCGTGGCTTACGACGCTGATGTGGGACGGCCGAGCCGACACGCTTGAGCAACAGGCGGCGCTTCCTATGACGGCGGAACACGAAATGGGGATGACCCCTGACGCCATCGTCGAACGCGTTAAATCGATCTCTGGATATCGCCCGCTGTTCGAAAGTGCCTTTCCGGCGAAAGACATCGACTTCGCATCGATCACGGCTGCAATCGCAACCTATGAACGAACACTAATTTCAAATGAAGCACCATTTGATCATTGGATTGCCGGCAACGAAGGGGCGATCACGGCTGAGGCCAAGCGCGGCTTCGCGCTATTCAACGGTGCAGCGGGGTGCAGCAAGTGTCATGGAGGCTGGCGTTTCACCGATGACAGCTTCCATGACATCGGATTGAAATCGGCGGACATCGGACGAGGACAGTTTGCTCCACCAAGCGTGGTCGGCATGCAGCATGCCTTCAAGACGCCATCTCTCAGAGACTTGAACATTCATGGGCCCTACATGCACGATGGCTCCATGACGTCTCTTGTCGACGTTATCCGGCACTATGAAAACGGCGGAGAGAAGCGCCCGAGCTTATCGACGGACATGAAGCAATTTACGTTGACCCAACAGGAGCGGACGGAGCTTGAAGCCTTCGTTAAGACGCTCTCTGCGTCGCCTCTCACGACGGAACTTCCGGTGCTGCCATGAAGCTTTTTTCGATGACGTTTTTTTCAATGACCGGTGTGTTGCTTGCTCTCAGCTTGATGCTCGGAGCCACGGCCGCGCATGCCCGCGAATACACAGTTGTGATCCATCATCTCGAATTGGAGCAGCTGCCCGAGAAGCCTCAGGTCGGAGATGTGCTGACGTTTTCGAACGAAGCTGAAATGGCTCACAACATCTACATTGTCTATGACGATGGTTCGATGGACAACCTTGATACTCAGGTGCCGGGTACCAAGAAATCCGTGACGCTGCGCAAGGCGGGAGCGGCGACGGTTCGCTGCTGGATCCATCCGATCATCAAGCGGGAAATGACGATCGCTCCGCCTACAGGAGCCGACAAAAAATAGCGAGGCGCGTTCCGAGAAGGGCGCGATAGGGGCATGGCTGATCGGATAAGTCGCAGGGATCTGCTGCTAACAGCTGCCAAGTCGGCGGGCGTCACCTGTATTGCCGCCGTTACGCTCAACGAGTTCACGCAACAGGCAAAGGCCACTGCCGCGAAGGCGCTTCGTCCCCCAGGCGCAATCCATGAAGACGCATTTCTAAGTGCTTGCGTGCGTTGCGGCCTTTGCGTTCGAGCCTGCCCCTACGACACGTTGCGACTTGCGACATGGGGTGAGGAGGCGGCCCTCGGAACACCCTTCTTCGTTGCCCGCGAAACACCATGCTTTATGTGCGAGGACGTGCCGTGTGCGAAAGCCTGTCCGACAGGCGCGCTCGATGCCGACATCGCAAACATCCGCGAGGCCGACATGGGTGTCGCTGTTCTCGTCGATCACGAGACATGCCTCAACTACAAGGGCATGCTTTGCAGTATTTGCTATCGCTCGTGTCCGATACGCGAAGAGGCGATCACGCTCGAGAAGCAGATCATCGATGGCAAACCGATGATGATCCCGACTGTCCACTCCAACAAATGCACCGGGTGTGGGACGTGCGAAAAGCAATGCGTGCTTGAGGAAGCTGCCATACGCGTTCTGCCGAGGCCGCTGGGCCTTGGGAAGGCCGGACGAAATAAGGCCGGGCGTCCGACTACGGGGCACGGGGTTCTAAAGGTGGAGCCCTCGACATGATGAGCGCGCGCCGCCCAATTCTTTGGCTGACTTCCGATGGGCGAAAGTATGCAGCCGAACGGCGCGGTTGGCTATTCGCGCACCGCTATTGGATGGCGCGGCGTGCCTCACAGATTTTGCTACTTGCGCTCTTTGCGCTTGGACCGTGGACGGGAATTTGGATCGCACGCGGCAACTTCGCATCCAGCCAGATCCTCGGCGTCGTTCCCCTGAGCGATCCCTTTATTTTTTTACAGTCGCTGGTCGCCGGCCATAAGCCCTATCAGTTGGCGTTTCTCGGGGCAGGGATCATCGCAACCCTCTATTGGCTCGTGGGTGGCCGCGTCTATTGCAGTTGGGTCTGTCCGGTCAATGTCGTTACTGATGCGGCGTACTGGCTGCGCGACAAGGTCGGGCTCACGCGGGATCGCAAACTGGATAAGCGAACGCGCGTTCTGATCATGCTTGCAGCGCTGATGGCGTCCTTCTTGTCCGGCACAATCGCCTGGGAGTTCGTTAACCCGGTCAGCATTTTGCAACGGGCCTTTATCTTTGGCATCGGCGCGGGATGGGGTATCATCGCCGTGATCTTTGCTTTGGACCTGTTTGTTACCCGGAGAGGGTGGTGCAGCCATCTTTGTCCTGTCGGCGCGTTTTATGGTGTCATTGGATCGCAAAGTGTCGTGCGGATCAGCGCGAGCAAACGGGAGGCGTGTACCGATTGCGGCGCATGTTTCCGGGTGTGCCCCGAACCGCATGTCATTACCCCGGCCCTAAAGGGTACTGGGACACACCTCATCGTATCTGGCGATTGCACGAATTGCGCGTCATGCATCGATGCCTGTTATGTAGATGTCTTTGATTTCCGTACCCGACTGAGCAAAATTGATAGCGGCCAAGATGTGCTAAGCAGTGAAGGACATCGAGAGCCAAAACTGAAAAACTCCAGACCGGTCTGAGAACAGGTACCAAGCGTGTCCGACAATCACGTTCCTCCAAAGCAATCCGGCGCAGGTCAGCTCGTCGATGGCCTATTCCTCGTCGCCTTGATGCTTAGCATTCTTATTGCTCCACACATCTTTGGTCTGAGCCTTGCTCACCGTCTCAACAAGAATGTATCCGGGCCGAGCTGGCATGAGATGGGCCAAACGCCTGCAGTGGCGCAATCTTGGGAGAAGCTCGGATATACTCCCCAATCCGCGCAGGAGTTGATCGGCAAACATATCGACTACACATTCAACATTGGCATGCTCTCGATAGCGGTGCTCACAGTTGCGGCCTATTTTGCGCTGCTCTTGTATGTGTCACGCGTCGAGTATCGCGACGTCATTGCCGAACACTTCGACCGTCAGGACAATTGACGTCACGGCGATCGAGGTGATCCAGCGAGATCGCAACTTCATAATTTGGGAAAATTTTATGGGCCTGAGTCTACAACATTTGCTAATCGCAGCGGTCGTTGCAATTCTGTTCTTGGGCAAGGGCACAATTTCAGATTTGCTGGGTGAGATCGGCCAAGGTGTCAAACGGTTCAAGGACGGCCTGCGCGAGGATAAAGACAGTTAGCACAACGTAACCATCACAATTTAATGCCCTGTCGGTAAGCTGTGATGGCTGCGTGTTGTCGAAGCGTAGTAGCGCGAGAAGACTTCAAATTCTTTATCATGCATGTGGGTCGCATTTTCGGCTGTTTAAGCGAGCAAAAGCCAGAACGGCGGGTAAGTTTTGAACTGGAAGAATTTCGACGGAAGGCTTTCCGAGCCCGTAAAGAGCCCTGAGATAGTCGCGCGTTTGTTTCTGAATTTCTTCCATAAGGTCAGGGCAACTCTTCGATCAACTGGGGTGCTAATCCTCCCAGGTCCCGGAGGAGGGGGCACGCGCTCGGAATCGCCTATTGCGCAGGAAGGTTTGCGAGCGATCACACCGGCGTCCGCTTAAATGGAATTTTGCAAAAATATTGCCGTCGATGCGACCGCTCACGCCGAACATTTAGATCGTCAGTCATCGAACAATTTGATCTCGGTCAAGATTTCAGAGGTTCTTAAAGCCCAGCCCTCGCAAACGTGGCGCATACGGATTGGCATTATGACGCACAGCGACGATTGATACAAAATTGTGACCTGATGGGTGCGCGCTGACGCGTTTCGCTATCGGGGGTTTGCTATTGTCGCTGCTGGAATTACCCGGCGGATAGCGCGGGCACTTACAGCGGCTCGGGCCGACGAGCGGCGCATTGGCTTTGCTGCAGCGATGATGCGAGTGGAGGTGTCGTTCGGACGGCTCCCAATGGCTGGACCGAAATGGCATCGATGACATTATTGTCGATATATACTGGGGTCAGAAGGAGATACTTCAAACCGCAGTTCGAGGCCCCCGAGCGGAGTCATTCAAATCGGTCCCCTAGCGGGCGGCTCCGACTTCTTCGCTGCGGCGGATTTGGAACGAGCCGCCCTTAGGCGGCGGTAGGCGCCCGGGTCGCCGACATCGGCTGTGGACACGGTGCCTCCACCATTCTAATGGCGCAGGCGTTCCCCAACTCGAGCTTCATCGGCCTGGACTATCACGACGAGTCGATTGCGACCGCGCGCAAGCGCGCCGCTGAGCAGGGCGTGATCGGCAACATCGCGTTCGAGGTCAAGGCTGCGACTGATTTCGACGGCCACGACTTCGACCTCATCTGCTTCATGGACTGCCTGCACGATCTCGGCGATCCGGTCGGCGCGCTCGCGCGCTGCCGCAAGGCGCTCAAGCCCGACGGCAAGGTTCTGCTGGTAGAGCCCTATGCCGGCGACCGGCTGGAGGAGAACCTGAACCCGATCGGCCGCATGTACTACGCCGCGTCGGCCATGGCGTGCACGCCGAACTCGCTGTCGCAGGAGGTCGGGCTCGGCCTCGGTGCGCAGGCAGGCGAAGAACGCCTGCGCGAGGTGGCGCGGGAAGCCGGGTTTTCCAACCTGCGGCGTGCCGCACAGACGCCGGTCAACCTGATCCTCGAACTGACCCGCTAAGCGGCGACGGTCGGTGGCAACACAAATCGAGCGCGTATCCCTCGGCCTCGACGCGAGTGCGCCAAACGCTCGCGTCCCACCTTGGTGGGACGTCTTATGACCGCCATTCGCTTGGCGACCGCCCAGAAAACCTCTTGAAGGCGCGACTGAATGCAGCCTCGGAATCGTAGCCGACTTCTTGAGCCACAGCGGCGACCTTGACGCCTTTCTCGCTCAGGCGCTTCGCCGCAAGCTGCATTCGCCATCGGGTGAGATACTGGATCGGTGGATAGCCCATCAGGTATGTAAATCGGCTCGCCAGTCCCGAGCGCGAGGCGCCGGACTCGGCAGCGAGTTCTTCGAGTGTCCACGATCGCGCCGGCTGGCCATGCAACAGGGCAATGGCGCGCCCCACTAAGGGATCACGCAACGCGGAGAGCCAACCTGTATTTTCAGTGCTGAGTTCATCCATATAGCTTCGGATCGCATCGATAAACACGAGTTCCGACAGCTTGTTCAGAACGCTCTGAGCGCCAGCTCGCTTGTCGCGCATCTCGGCCGAAGCTGACCGGATAAACTGTTCCAGGAGCCCATCCGTTGCCGATGATGTGCCGCGGCTGATACGCATAAAGCGCGGCAATGCCTCCAGGAGTGGATTGAATGGCCTGACATCACAGGCGAAAAAACCGCAGATCAGGTGCGCATCGCTTGCGCCTTCGTTCCCGGTTTTGAGCTGGAACGGTAAGGCACTGTCGTCGTTCGGTCGGCGGTGCACCTTCAAATCCGGCTCCGCACGCATTCCCGGTGCGCTCGACACGACGTGCGGCTCTCCATGCGGAATAACCGCGATATCCCCTTCGCGCAATTGGACAGGCTCGAACGGTGCGCCACCGACGATGGAGATCCAGCAAGAACCGCGGGTGACCAAGTGATATTCGATCGCGTGCTGGGCGCCCGGCATCACTGCATCCGCGATCTCTGCCGAAGGCGGCGCCTCCGCCACCCATGGCGATGTCGCGGTAACGTCGAAAAACACCGAACCCGTTAGCCGGACGGCCGACAAAACTTCCGATAGCACATCGGCCGCCATGGCCTGGGGCCTCGAAATTGCTGGTGAAATTAAGAAGCAAGGGGGCGCCAAGTGTGGGCCGCAGGCCGGACCATAGCAACTTTCGACTTGCGAGCAAGAACTCCGGTAAAGCAGTCATTCGATCGGCGCACGGGCGGCAGTAGGTGACTTACACCTCAAGGCCGAACGCGCCTGCGGACGGCCTCCTGTGATTACCTGAATTGCTATGGAGATGACATGACCACAATTATCGACTGTCGCCCGCCCACAGCCGCGCCGGACCTGAAGACGGTCAAGGCTAAGCAACAAGTGGCTTGGTCGTCTGGCGATTATGCCGTCGTAGGCTCGACGATTCAGATCGTCGGTGAACAACTGGCGGAAGCGATGGATTTGCGTGCGGGGCAAAAGGTGCTCGACGTCGCTGCCGGCAACGGCAATTTCACGCTCGCCGCTGCCCGCCGTTGGTGCGACGTTACATCGACCGACTACGTCCAAACGCTATTGGACCGTGGACGTCGGCGGGCCGATGCTGACGGTCTTTCTGTAACCTTCCAGAAGGCGGACGCTGAGGACCTTCCTTTTGCTGACGGATCCTTCGATGCGGTCGCTTCGACCTTCGGCGGCATGTTCAGCCCGGATCAGAGCCGTACCGCAAGTGAAATGCTGCGGGTGTGCCGCTCTGGCGGGCGCATCGGTCTCGCCAACTGGACACCGGATGGCTTCATCGGTCAGATGTTCAAGACGATCGGCAAACATCTGCCTCCTCCGACGGGCGTCAAATCGCCTGCCGTTTGGGGCACAGATGAGTGGATCGATAATGCATTTGGCGCTGAAGCATCCTCGATGCTTGCCAAGCCGTGCAATTACGTATTCCGCTACCGCTCAGCGCAGCATTTCCTCGATGTGTTTCGCCAGTACTACGGTCCAATGCTCAAAGCGTTCGAAGCGCTGGATGAGCGCGGCCGCGCGGCGCTGGCCGGTGACATCCTAGATCTGATCGGCCGGTTTAATCGATCAGGGGATACGACGATGGTGGTTCCCAGTGAATATCTCGAAGTCGTTGTAACGCGACGGTGAAACCGGAGCGATCCAAACATGAGAGCGAGATCGGGGAGCTGGCTCGCTCTCAGCACCTTTGCGAGGACAGAAAAGAGAGTCGTAACGGTAGGATACTCCACATGCTCGAACTAAGGCCCTCATGCGAACACTGCAATGCGCCTCTACCTCCCAACTCGATGGAAGCGCGGATTTGTTCGTACGAATGTACCTTCTGCGCGGCCTGCGTCGACTCGGTGCTTGCAAATGTTTGTCCGAATTGCGGAGGCGGCTTTACACCAAGGCCTGTTCGTCCGGCCAGGAACTGGGTCAACGATAATTTCCTCGGCAGTGATCCGGCAAGCAGCAAAGTCAAGCATCGGCCCGTAGATCTCGCTACTCACAGTCATTTGGCTGCAGCGCTAAAACGAATTCTGCCGCAAGATCGTTGAGCTAGGAGGCGACATGGCCCACGGCTTCGCGTCCACGCCTGCTCCGCCATACTACGCCGTCATATTCACATCAAAGCGAACAGACAGCGACCGTGACTACGAGACAATGGCGCAGCAGATGTTTCGCCTCGCACTGACTTTTGCCACCAGTTGTGCGCGCTGAAGAGATTGCCTTCCGCCCAATCGCTGCTGCGTTCGGACATAGTGTTAGGCATTCGGCGGATTGATGTCGATCGAAGACGCATGGACAGAAATCATTTACCTCAAGTTCTCCCTCGTACCCGGCACAATCCGAATGAATCAAGGGTTGGATGTCAGGAAAATAGGATGTATCGTAGGTGATATTTTTGCGCCTGAACGCCCGAGAGTGAATCTCAAACGGTGAATTTCTTCCTCCCGCTCGAGAGTAGAAGAAAGGGCAGCCATGACACGCGACCCACGCCCGGCAGAAGACGCTCTTCAGGATCCCGCTGATCCGATTGCGCAAGCTGATCTCGATCGGGTGCTGCAGATTGTACCGCGTGGCGCAGCAGCACTTGCCGGAATTTCCCTCGCATTTCTCGTCCTCGCCTGGCTCGCCGTTTACTTCGGGATATTCCTGCCGCGTGGTCCGATCCGCTGAAAGGCAGGCATTTCATGGACGAGCACGAGCTACTGAAGACCGAACTTAGATGGGGCGCGGTTGTGGCCGCTGCCGTCGCTTTGATCGTTGCAGTGATCATCGTCTCGAGCGTGATGTTGTCCTTGCATCCGCCAAGCAATGTCGAAATTATCGACCCAACAGCCCTGAACGTATCGCCAGAGTTCAACGAAAGTAATCTAGGCAGTCGGGAAAGCCCGGATGGGTCGATCATCGTCCGGATTATTGCAACACAGTTCGCCTTCGTTCCGCGCTGCTTGGCAGTTGCAGTTGGCCGACCGGTTACTCTTCGAGTGACAAGCCCCGACGTTATTCACGGGTTCATCATTGCTGGCACGAATGTCAACACGATGGTTGTGCCGGGTTACGTTTCCGAAGTGCACACGGTTTTCTCACATGCGGGCGATCATCTCATGCCGTGCCACGAATATTGCGGCCTTGGCCACAGTGAGATGGTCAGCACCGTGCATGTCGTGCCGGCGACCGATTGGCAGCCCGACGCAGAGGGGAGGATGAGCTGTGCCTCATCAAAGTGACCGTCTCGTACTTGCTCATATCAGCGTAGCATTCGCAGGTTTTGCCGTCGCTGCGGTGATGGGAGCAGGGCAAATGCTGCTGCGCAGCCCGCTTAGAGCTCCGTACGAAAGCGCTGAAGCTTATTTCATCTCGGTTACCGCCCATGGCACGTTGATGGCGTACGTGCTGCCAACCCTATTTACCATGGGCTTCGGTTATTTCGTCGCCGTCACCACACTCGACCGGCCATTACCAAGCAATAGGGCGGCTTGGGCCGGATTCTGGATTGCCGTAATTGGCGTCGTGATGTCTGCCGTACCGATCTTTCTCGGCAAGGCAAGCGTTCTCTACACGTTTTATCCGCCTCTTGTCGGCAGCGTCTTCTACTACGTCGGCTTGCTTCTGATTGTCATCGGATCATGGGTATGGGTCGCCCTGATGATACTCGCGATGACAGGCTGGAAGCGCGACCATCCAGGCGAGCCGGTTCCGCTCGCGATGTTCGCGACCGTCGCAAATGCGATGCTCTGGTTATGGACGACAGCCGGCGTCGGGACCGAACTGGTATTCCAGATCATTCCGGCTGCGCTCGGCTGGACCGACACTATTGACGTTGGCCTTTCGCGCACGCTGTTTTCCTGGACGCTGCATGCCATCGTCTATTTTTGGCTGATCCCAGCCTATATCGCATTTTATACAATCGCACCGCGAGCGGCAGGAGGTTTGCTCTACAGCGATACGATGGGTAGAATTAGCTTCATCTTGTTTCTGCTCTACTCGTTGCCTGTTGGCATGCATCACCTGTTCATGGACCCCGAGCACGGGCAAGGTTTCAAATTCCTGCAAATGATGCTGACGGCACTGGTTACAGTGCCGACGCTGCTTACCATCTTCACGGTCAGCGCCTCCATGGAGATTGCCGGAAGGCTGCGAGGGGGAACTGGTATTTTTGGCTGGATACCGGCGCTCCCCTGGGAAAAGCCGATGATGCTTGCGACCGGCTTGAGCGCCATCATGCTCGGTTTTGGTGGCTTCGGCGGCCTCGTCAATATGTCGTACGGCATGAATGCGATGGTCCACAACACGTCCTTTGTAACGGCGCATTTTCATCTGATCTTCGGTGGCTCGGTGGTGATCATGTATTTTGCTATTACCTATGAGATTTGGCCGAAGCTGCTCGGTCGCCTACCAATAGCAGTCTGGCCGATGCGCCTGCAGCTTTGGCTATGGTTCGTCGGCATCATTGTGACGACGTTTCCGTGGCATGCACTCGGTCTCTTTGGTCAACCGCGACGAGTCGCGAGCTTTGACTATTCGAATCCTGCAATAGCCTTTTGGGGTCCCTGGACGCTTGTCTCGACCGTCGGAGGTGCGATCATGCTGGCGGGCGCACTTCTTTTCATTTGGAACATTGCTACGCTCTTCCGGGGATCGCGTCTCGTCGACCGCCGAATGGTTTATGCTTCGGCCGTCCATCCGCCCATCAGAGTGCCAAAGGCGCTCAACGGCTTCGCCATGTGGAATGGGGTTGTGGCATTCTTGATGCTGGCTGCTTATGGCTACCCTATCGCGCAATTCTTCATCCTTGATACGAAGCCGGCGTTGGTGCACCGCGTGGACCGAGGAGAATGATATGGCTGAGGATCGCCCTCCTGTTCCCGCAGGCCAAGCTGCGATTGATCGCCGTTGGCGGATTTGGTCCACCACCGCTATCTTCACTTTCGTTTTTGTAAGTGTTGGACTTGGTTTCCTATTGGTGCCCCAAAGCGACGCGCCAGGGCTAAGCTCCTTTGCCGTTATCTGCCGTTCTATCGGCATCCCAGGTTACGGAAGAGGAGTGTCGACGCCGAGCGTGCGCAAGGCGGACGTTTCGGGTTCGAAAGTGACATGGGGTGGCGAAACGCTCCATCAGCTTGCGACCGCCGATCTCCAGAAGGGAGCAAAAACCGCCACCGATGTCTGTGCGGGATGCCACGGAGAAAATGGAATCGCCATCGATCCGAATTATCCGAACCTGGCCAACCAACCCGCCCCCGCTCTGTTGAAGCAGTTGGAGGATTTCAAGAATGGCAACCGAAAGTCAGGCCAGGCCGGAATTATGATTCCGAATGCGGAGGCGCTTGAGCCGCAACAGATGGCTGACGTAGCCGCTTATTATGCTTCGCGCCAGCCGCCGGACAGGATCGCGGCCGTGGCCGGTGTTCCCGCAGAGATTGTCAATCTCGTAACTGACGGCGATCCCGCTCGGGCAATACCGCCTTGCGACTCGTGTCACGGTGCGAGCCGCAGTGGCCCTGAAGGAACGCCAGTATTGCTCGGTCAATCCAGCAGCTATCTGGAGCAGCAGCTAAGCGCATTCGCGACCCGTGAACGCAATAACGATCTCTTCGAGCGTATGCGCACGATTGCGCATCAGCTTACTCCCGATGAGATGCATCAGCTTGCGGTCTATTATGCAGGAGTGCCGCGGGCGAACGGGAGTTGATGGAAAATGCGGTGCGTAACAGCACCTTGTCCTTCTAAAGTAAGTGGTCCGCGCAAAAGATCAAGAAACTCATCTTTGCACACCTTCCGTTATGCCATGATGGCGTGCGAACGTCGGTTATGGGAGCATTGCTGCGCTATGCCTGCAGACCCAACAAGACTGCTGTTCTTGATCCGCGAGATTGAGCAGACGCCTCAAGAGTCCCTTAAGTTGCTAGATCGTCGGATTTTATTGCGCATTCGCGAAATGCTTTTGGTTCATAAACAGCAGGTTGACAAAGCGTTAGCGCGGCTATTGTTCATCGATGAGCGGCAGCTGCACTAACGCTGGAACCTATTATCGAACAGGCCGTAGTCACTGGCCCCGCGTGTTATGCGCGACCGCCTTGACGTAGCGGTCGGGTGATTTTTAGTCGCCCGCAAACCCGCCGAGCCATCCATACTACTAAAAGCCCGTGAATCTTTGGACGATGCGCGCGAGGATACCATGAAATCGCATCCGACCTTCGGACGCGATAAGGCAGATGCACTCTAGTCCTTCTGCGGCAACGGGTGTGTGCTCGACGCCTTCGTCCACCTCGACGACATCTCCCACCGCGTAACTTCCGAATTCGTCAGTGAACGCACCCTGTAGCACCAGGGTCATCTCAGAGCCCGAATGCCCGTGATCCGGAATCGCCAGGCCAGGAGAAATTTTAATAAGCCTCAGCGACGCGTCCGAATGATCTGAAAGTGGAAGAGGATATTGCCAAATTCCGGGGGCGACCCGTCTCCATTTGACGTCCTCGAGCCGAGGTCCGACAAACTTTTGCAGAGGCCCTGGAACATTGCTTTTAATTGCAGCGATCGGCTTGGGTCGCGACCTTTCAGGCTTTGGAGACGGCGTTTCCAAAACGAGGGCTTCCGGGGGCATGTCTTCAAGAAGGGTTGCGCCGACAGAATCCAGAATGGAAAGTTCTTTTTGGCAGCGTGGGCACATGGACATGTGACACGCCATGACCGCGGCGGCCGCTTCTGGCATGCTGCCGGCAGCACAACTGAACAAGTTTTCCGGCGCTGGGTGTGATTTGATCGTCATTCGTCCGGTTCCCCAACCGCGCCACGAAGTTTCAGGTAGGCTAACCGAATTCTTGATTTCACTGTTCCGACAGGCAAGCCGAGTCGGTCGGCAATCGCGCGATGCGGCAAACCGTCGATAAAAGATAAAACCACGACCTCCCGTTGCTCCTGGGGGAGCTCATCGAGAGCTCTCTTTACAATCAAGTGTTGCTGGTCACGCGAAACGATCTCATCAGGAGACATTTCTGCGCTTGCCTCATTCTCAAATTGGTCAGGTAACTCGACCCATATTTTCTCCTTACGTAAGCGATCGATCCTTAGATTACGTGCGATCGTAAAAATCCAAGTGGCCACACTGCCTTTAGCCTCAGAATAGAGGCCAGCTTTGCGCCAAACGCTCAACATCGTTTCTTGCGCCAGTTCCTCCGCTGTCGCAGGGTCCGCTCCTTGCCGCATCATGAAAGCTTTTACGATGGGCCCGAATTTCTCGAAAAGCGCGCGATACGCTTGAGCGTCTTTTCGAGCGGCGATCTGTTCCAGCTTCTCAAAGTCTGACATTCTGTTTCAATCTTGAGAGATCGGCCGTCTCGCAACTTAAGACTTGGTTGCGCCGCCTACACCGACACCGCATATCAGCTTTTTTTCGTCCTGGTAATCCAAACGGCACCACCAACAGCACCAGCGAGCCGCGACGAAAAGAAATCGCGAAGAACCCATTTGGTGAACTGATTATACAGTCTCTGGGGCGGCGCTTCCTTTGGCTACCGTGATCCGAACGCCCTGCCACCGCGTACAACATCACAGTCCGCCCTTCAGTTTGGGCGGATGCACCACCGTCAACTTGCGGGACCTATCTTGCCACGGTCCCGCATTTTTGACGGGCGTTCGAGCGGAAAGGCATTCCAGATCATTTTGCTCGAATAAAAATCGTTATGGGATGTGATCCTGCGAACGATCAAGCACGTAAGGGCGAGATAAAGGGAGCACGCCCATGTTTGCGATCTTTGTATCCGCCTGCCTTGTCCGCGATCCCAACGTCTGTCGCGAGTTCAAAATCCAAATTGATGCGGACGTGAGTTCGATGGCCTGCATGGTTCAGGCGCCTTTACAATTCGGCTCTTGGGCCCAAGAGCACCCAGGCTGGCAAATCTCGCGTTGGCGATGCGGCTCTGCCAGCGAAAACAAAATCTAACTGGATCGCGGTGCGAGCCAGAGCCCGCTCGGCTTCAGGCGCTCGCGATCTGAAAGAACCCGTTGTGACGTGTTCAATCACCAACCTGTGCCTATGATCCAGTTGGTGCCGAACATCGTAGCTTGACTGGATTGCAGTAAGAGTATTTGGCGCGACGTGCGGGTATGCGATGCTTTCGATAAAAGTCCTCTTGGCCATTGCGTTCTTATTGCTTCCTAATCTCTGTGCGGGCGACGGATCCGCCCTCGCGGAGACCCCCGCTACGGCTCAAGAAGCGGGAGCGAGATACGGCGAGGCGCTTGGAGCGATAGAGGTTTGCGACGGAACCTCGCTAACGGATAAAGCCAAGACTCTGAAGACATCTTTTGCGGGTGCGGATCTCGAGCGTTTCACCGCTCAGGCAGCAAAAGTTTATGAGGCCTGGATCACCGTCAAACATTGCGTCCGGCCGAATGACCCCAATCCGTGCAGAATTATCATCCAGAAGAGTTGCCTGGCGGCGATATCGGAAATCGGTCCAGATGGATCAGCGCTGCCGGGGTTACTCGATGTGAGAAACCATTGATTGAACGCTTCGAAGGCAGGAGATCCAAATGTGTGTTCCGCACGTAGCAAGAATATCGATCACAAAAGGACGTTAGCATGCCCATTGTCTCGCCAATGTTGTGCTTAGCTCTCGTTGCGATATTCGCGGGTGTTGAGCTGGCTGTCCGTCGCCGACTGCCGTCAAGGCGCACGCTGAACCCCAACCCAAATATTCGGCGAGCGGGTTGAGATAAATCGAATTGAAATCGATGGTGGGTGTCAGGTCATAATGGCTTTTCTAATCGGTTACGTGGCGTTTCTCATCGTTTTCGGATTGATGGATTTCGCCTGGCTGAGCACCACGGTGCCCAAACTCTACCTTCCCGTTCTCGGTGACTCCGCCGCGACGAACATGAGGCTGGCTCCTGCCATCGTCTTTTACCTCTTCTACGCCGCAGGCGCTGTCTTCTTCGGTGCTTTGCCAGGCGTGTCGTCAGGGCCCCGGACGGCATTCCTGTGTGGGCTATTTTTGGGCGCCGTCGCTTACGGTACTTACGACCTCACGAATTATGCAACCTTGCGGAATTGGTCTTTAGCGCTCACCGTCGTTGATATGGCGTGGGGAGCGTTGGCGACCGGTGTTGCCTGCATGGCCGCAAGCGTTGCGATGCGCTACCTCTCCGCGTGAACATTCAAAAGCGCCGCTAATCCCTTTGCTGTCATGCTCTCTCCGCCAATTTCATCAACCGCTCCGTGGCGGTCCTGGGAAAAATGCGTTGGTGCGCGATTGATATTTGCGGAACTCATCGCCCGATCGGGCCAGCATATGCAGTTCAAGAAGCGGTATGCCCGAGACGTGAACGAGCAGCCAGTACATGACGAGCGGGCCGGAGATCGCTAGCCAGCCCCAAGGGTAGCCGCCTTGGATATCTATGGCTGCGATCGGATAGGCGAGCCAGCAAACCCACTCGAAGAAATAGTTGGGATGGCGAGAGAATCGCCAAAGACCTCGATCGTAGACCCGGCCCTTATTCGCGGGATTTGCGCGAAAACACTTGAGCTGCCAGTCGGCGAGTGCTTCTCCGCCGATAGCGGCGATGAGCACGACGGCTCCAAGAAAATCCTGAAGGCGTAACCCTTCTGCCGGATTCCAAGCCGCTAACAGAATCGACATCGCGAGGGGAACACTCACCCACGCTTGTTTTTGCGCGAACCAGAACATCTGACGCGCCGCATTCGGTCCCCACTCCGCAATGAGCCGTGCATAGCGAGGATCATCTGTTATGGCTGTCGTTCTCTGAGCGATATGGAGCCCGAGCCGGCCGGCCCATAAGAAAACCAATGTTGAAACGAGCATGGCGCGCCCGGAAAATCCGCCGCCGAGCAAAGCGCCCGTTATAGCCGTCAGTCCGAGGCCGAAAGTCCAGGTCGTGTCGATCCATCCGGAGTTCCGCGTTTTCCTCCAAGCCAACCATCCGACAGTCATGGCCAATGAGAGGGCGCCGAACGCATAAATGAGGGCAATCATGAAGGATAATGTCGTCATTCAGCTTCCGCGGTAGAAATTGGCTTCGAAGCGCGACGCGTCAACGTTTCCATAAACGATCCGGGGCGAACCTAATGCTTACGCCTCCCGCATCGTGATGGATCACGGCGAGGTGATCCAAAACTTGGTCGCGCTCGTAATGCCAATGCGCGTTCAAAGACTTACCCCCCGCAACTGTCGCGAGAGCTCATATGTACAACTCTGCTGGCGAGGCAGTACTGAATATTGCCGTGATCGGCAGCGGCATAGCCGGGCTGTCGGCGGCTTGGCTTCTGAGCCAGCGGCATGTCGTGACGCTTTACGAACAAGACCGGAGAATCGGCGGACACTCGAATTCAGTGCTCCTGCCAGACTCCCAGCAATTCGTCGACACCGGGTTCATCGTCTACAATGAGATGAATTACCCGAATTTGACGGCCCTTTTCAAACATCTCAAAGTTCAAACGCAGCCGACAGAAATGTCGCTCGCCGTTTCTCTTCGCGGCGGCGGCCTCGAGTATTCGGGGACAAACCTCAGGGGCCTCTTCGCGCAACCGCGCAACATCATTAGCGGCCGCTTTTGGTCGATGCTGAGGGATCTCCGCAGGTTCTACCAACATGCTCCTCTCGATCTTCCGAACCTTGAAGATCGATCCATTACATTAGGTCAGTATCTCGATGAAAACCGTTATGGCAGGGCCTTCCGGGAGGACCATCTCTTGCCGATGGCAGGCGCGATTTGGTCGGCGCCGCCGCACGCAATCCTCGATTATCCGGCCGCGAACTTTATCCGGTTTCACGACAATCACGGCCTGCTAAAGCTAGCGGATAGGCCCGCCTGGCGCACTGTAACAGGGGGCAGCAGAAATTACGTCGAGACGCTGACGTCGTCGTTTCGTAAACGCATCCATATTGGCAACCCGATCACCCATGTCAGATCTGGCGAGCAAGCCGTGTTTATTAGGGACCGGAGCGGCGGGGTTGATAGATTCGATCATGTCGTCATCGCAACTCATGCCGATCAAGCGCTCGCGCTTCTTGTGGACCCAAGCATTGAGGAGCGCGCTGCACTTAGCGCGTTCCGATACAGCCGAAACCGCGCCGTCCTGCATGCAGATCCCTCCCTCATGCCGAAGCGGAGTTCGGTCTGGTCGAGCTGGAATTACATTGAGCCGCGTGGCGGCGGCGGCGCGTTGCCAACCATCACCTATTGGATGAACCGCTTGCAGAGCCTTCAGACAAAGCGGCAGATATTTCTCACTCTCAATCCTCAGTCGGAGCCGAACGACATCCATTACGAGACCTATTACGAACACCCCCTCTTCAATAGTGCTGCGATAGCCGCGCAGCAGATGCTATGGCCGCTGCAAGGGCAGCGCCGACTTTGGTTTTGTGGATCCTACTTTGGTTATGGGTTTCATGAAGACGGTCTGCAGGCCGGACTCGCCGTCGCTGAACAAATCGATCCTCGATGCCCGCGGCCCTGGTCTGTCGATGATGAATCCGGCCGCATTGTTATTCGTGCTGGTTTCAAACCGCACGAGGTTGCCGCATGACGTTGAGTTCGGCTCTCTATTCTGGCTCCGTGGTGCATCGCCGGGTCCGCCCCGTGCTGCATCTGTTGCGCTATCGCGTGTTCTGGCTCCTCCTCGACCTGGGCGAAATCGACAAGCTATCAAAGACGCTGTGGTTGTTCTCGCGAAACCGCTTCAATGCGCTGAGTTTTTACGATCGAGATTATGGCGACGGTGGGCAGGCTTCACTTTACGCACAAATCCAAGAGCATTTGCGGAAAGCCAATGTTAGCGCCGACGGCAAGATCCTTCTGCTGTCGATGCCCCGCATTCTCGGCTATGTCTTCAATCCGCTCAGCATATATTTTTGCCACGATGCGCGCGGCCAACTGAAAGCCATCGTCTATGAGGTTCACAACACTTTCGGCGAGCGTCACAGCTACGTGATCCCTGTCGAGGGCGCGAGTGGAACGATCAATCAGCGATGTGAAAAGGCTTTCTACGTATCGCCTTTCCTCGGGATGGACTTGCGCTACGCGTTCAGCGTCGTCGCACCTGGCGAACGTATCAACGTGGCGATCCGTGGTTACGACGGTTCGGGCCTCGTGATCGTGACCGCTCTTTCCGGATCGAGGCGGAGGCTCACCGACGGAGCGTTGCTCGCTGCACTTCTCGCGTTTCCATTTCTAACCCTGAAAGTGATGGCAGCGATTCATTGGCACGCGCTGCGTCTCTATCTGAAGGGTCTGAAAGTCTACAATCATGGCGTTGCAACTGTTGTGCCCCGCGATCTGCCAGCCAGGAAATCCAAATGAATGATACGACCGTAAACTTGCGGCTGGGCGATTGTTTTCCAACGCGCTCGCCTCTCGCGAGGCTCATCGCTCGACGCATCCCGCCGATTGATGCGGGGGGATTGCACCTTTCTCTGCCCGACGGTGGAGTAATACGCCGGCGCGGCGATGCCCCGGGTCCGGAGGCCATCATCGAGGTCTCCTCATGGCGCGCGCTCGTGCGAACGCTGTTCGATGGCGAGCACGGGTTTGCCGATGCCTATCTCGCCGGTGAGTGGTCGACGCCGGACTTGAAGGCGGTCCTTGCGTGGGCAATGGTCAACGAGCAAGTGCTCGCACGCGCTGCTGCGGGTTCGTGGTTGACACGCCTGCAAAATCGGTTTCGCCATCTTCGGCGAGAAAACACGCGAAGCGGTAGCCGCCGGAATATCGCTGCCCACTACGACCTTGGAAATTCTTTCTATCAGGCATGGCTCGATGCCGGCATGAATTATTCTTCCGCTATCTATACGGGGGAGGAGACACTCGAGGACGCCCAGAACCGTAAGCTTGACCGCGTCATCGAGCTGCTCGGCCTTGAAGGCGGTGAGCGCGTTCTTGAGATCGGTTGTGGATGGGGCTCGCTTGCGGCACGCATCGTCAGCAACGGCTGCCATCTCACTGGGTTGACCTTGTCGCGCGAGCAACTTGCCTATGCGCAAGGTCAAATAACGCGTGCAGAAAGCGGAGCTGCCGATTTACGGCTGCAGGATTACCGCGATGTGGAGGGACGTTACGATCGTGTCGCCTCCATCGAAATGATCGAAGCGGTCGGCGAGCGATTTTGGCCGGCTTATTTCTCCAAACTTCGCAGTGTTCTCAAGGAGGGCGGCATCGCGGTCTTGCAAGCAATCACCATCGATGAAAAGCGCTTCGCCAATTACCGCAAGAACCCGGACTTTATTCAGCGCTACATTTTTCCGGGCGGTATGCTGCCTACCAGCACGCTGATAGCTGAATTGGCGTCTGCGGCGGGCTTAACGCTGGTGCATGATGAGGCGTTCGGAATGAGTTATGCTCGGACGCTCGCTGAGTGGCGGTCGCGATTTCTTTGTGCTTGGCCGCGCATCGAAAGCATGGGCTTCGATCAGAGGTTCAGACGTATGTGGGAATATTATCTTACGTATTGTGAAGTCGGTTTTCTCTCCGGTACCGTTGACGTGAAGCTCTTTAAGTTTGTGCGGTAAGGGAGCAAACATCCAGCATCGCGGCGGGCCGCCGGGTTTTCTCCAAAACGCCGCGTAGATAAGGATCGTCGTTTCGAGGGAAGCACCGTTGTCCTGTGTCCGCAGGATCAGAAACGCGTTGCTGGAATTGCCAATCCCGAAAATAGCCGTCGCCAGCAGATATTTCCAATAGCCGATCGGTAACCGCCGGAGGCTGACGTCGATCTTTGACTTGGCAGCCACCGTCACCGGCTGCTCCTGGACGAGCAGCACCATCAATAAGGCTAACAGGCCGGGGATGATCGCGAGATAGAAGATGGTGCGGATCTCGACGTGCAGCGCATAGAGGAGATACACGGCAAGCAGCGGCCCGAGGAATGCGCCTGCATTGTCGCCGAAGCCCTCAAGCCCGAAGGCCCGGCCTCTGTCTTTCTCCTCCACCGATGATGCGATGAGCGCATCTCGCGGGGCAGAGCAGGTGCCAGCGCCGAGCCGGTCGAGGAACCGCGCGCCGAACACACCTTGCCAGACCGAAGAAAGCTCCATCAGCGGCTTGGCGATGGCCGCCAGGAATTAGCCGGCCAGCGCGATGGGCTTGCGTTTTTGCAGCTTGTCCGACAGCGCACCCGAAAAGCCCTGCACGATATTCTGTGTGGCCCTGGGCAAAACCGTCGACCAGGCCCACGATGCTGCCGCTCGCTTTGAGCGTTTGCGTCAGAAAGACGGGCAGGACCGGGTAGAGCATCTCTGTTGAGATGTCAGCGAACAGGCTAGAAAAGGCGAGAAGAAACGTGTTTCTCGACAGGCCGGCAAAATATCCTTGCGTCGCTGGCCTTGGCCATGGGCCCTTCACCTCATGTCACGACTTGCACAAGAACGATGCCACCGATGGCGCTAACGATAACGACGAGGAGAGGTGGTGCGCGCCAGACGGTGAGTAGGACAAAGCCGATGAGCGCGATTGCAAAATCCCCAGGCGTCTTAACCGAGCTAACCCAGACCGGATTGTAAAGCGCCGCGCCAAGCAATCCGACCACCGCTGCATTGACGCCGCGCATCACGGCCTGTGCGCCGGCGCGCCTGCGGAAGGTATCCCAGAAGGGCAATGCGCCGATAAGGATCAGCATGCCGGGAAGGAAGATGCCGATCAGGCCGAGTGCAGCGCCCGCGATCCCGTAGGTCGATGGCTGCACGATGGCGCCAAGATAGGCTGCGAAGGTGAAGAGTGGTCCGGGAACGGCCTGCGCGGCGCCATAGCCAGTCAGGAAAGCATCGTTGCTCACCCAGCCGGGCGTTACAAACGCCTCACGCAGCAGCGGCAGCACCACGTGACCGCCGCCGAAGACCAGCGCGCCAGAGCGGTAGAACGCATCAAAGAATGTTATGCCCTGCAATATTCCGAGCCCACGCATGAGGGGAAGGCCGACGAGCAGGAGAAAGAAGGCGGAGAGCGCCAAGAGACTTACGGTGCGCGAGACCGGCACAGAGATATGTCCAGTTGCTGGCGGCGGCGCCCCGCGGCAAAGCCATGGCCCCGCGATTCCACCCAGTGCGATAGCCGCGATCTGCGCGGTTGAAGACGAACTGAACAGGATGACCATCGCGGCTACGAGCGCAATGGAAGCCCGTTCGCGGTCGGGACATAGGGTGCGTGCCATGCCCCATACGGCCTGGGCGACGATTGCGACGGCAACGAGCTTGAGCCCGTGCAGCAGCCCGATACCGGTCGGGCCGCTGAGCGCGTGCGCGCCATATGCAAAGAGCACGAGCGCGATGGCAGACGGCAACGTGAAGCCGATCCATGCCGCAAGGCCGCCGATATAGCCGGCGCGCATTAGGCCGATGGAAAATCCAACCTGGCTGCTCGCGGGGCCGGGCAGGAACTGACATAGCCCGACGAGATCGGCGTAAGCCTGCTCGTCGAGCCAACGGCGGCGAACCACGAACTCCTCGCGGAAATACCCGATATGCGCGATAGGCCCGCCAAATGACGTGAGGCCCAGCCGCAAAAAAACAAGGAGGACTTCCAATGGCGAACCTGTCCGTCGGTCCTCGTCTTTGGTGATCGTGTTCGCGGCGATGGTCACGGGCTGTTTCACTTACGCATAATTAAAAAGCGTCATAAACCCGAAGTCCATGTGCAGCTGGTGACAGTGGAAGAGGGTCATACCTGGATTGTCGGCGACGAAGTCGAATTCGATCTCCTGAAACCCGCCGAGCATCACGACGTCCTTGAGAACGGATCCGGGAGCGCTCGTTCGCATCACGTCGGTCCAGGACATGCTCGACCCTTCTTATAACTATCGGCCATCAATATCTAAAATCGATAGTGAGAGCCGATAACGTCATAGTCAACTCTTCTTCTTGGCTGGCGCCGATGTGGGATCTACACTATCGGAATTCGAGTTCGTTACCTCATAATCGTATAGGAGTGAAGAGAACTGACGATGGCCCATCAGGATTTGCTGTCCGGCTTCATACGGCTTCACATCGTGCATCATGCCGCGGAAGGCGAGGTCTACGGGCAATGGATCACTGAGGAACTCGCGCGGCACGGCTATCGCCTTAGCGCGGGCACTCTCTATCCGATGCTGCATGCATTAGAGCGGAAGGGTTATCTTCGTTCACGCGAAAAACGGATGGGACGCACCTCGCGGCGCCTCTATCGCACAACGGCCCAGGGGCGCGCCGCATTGGAAGATGCCAAAGAGAAGTTGCGGGAGCTCGTCGGTGAGTTGCTCGAGGAGCGGTGACGGCGTGCCGTCAAGATTCAGCTTCGGGTCAAACGCCCTCTCCACCAAGTCCCCGTCTGCCAGTGTCGATTGGCTAAAGAACAACGCGGCGACGGCTCTTTAAAGCGCGCCATCGCTTTCGGCTCGTACCCGCACGGATAATAGCATCCAAGACTTCTTCGTCGCCGTCTGCGCGCGGATGAAGTGTGCCGCCAAACAGATCTGTGGCGGCGGCCGCGCCGGGCTGTCTTACATGGGTGAAGAAGTGCGCAGTTGCAGTCCCACCATTATGATGCCCACCGCTGCGACCCAGCTCCCGCTTGCCCGCAGCGCGATCAGTCGCCATTCGCCGCCGCCCTGGCGGAACGATATGGCGAGGGCCGTAATTAACGTAACGAATACATAACCGACAGCGGCGATCCCGCAGATGAATAGGAAGTGGTCGGTGTCTTGCGTCATCGCTTGGCCGTTGTAATAGCCGTGCAGCAGCGCGATGAGCGTCACGAGGCTGAGAAAGACCGGGAACGGAAGCTTGGCGGCTGCCGCAACAGCCAGGCCCGTGACGACGATGACTGCAAGGCTCCATGCGGGTGAGATCGGCAAAGCCGGTGCAACGACCGACAGCAGTGCTCCTCCCACAAGCGCGATCGGAAATACGAACAGCAACCAGCGCGCGTTGCGCGGACCCTGAATCGCGGCAAGTATCGCGAGCGCAAACCACGGCACCACGTCCTGGGGACCGGAGAGCGGATGAAGCACGCCCCCGTAAAAGTCGCCGAGGGACGTGTTGATGAGATGTGCATCGGCGCTCGCGGGCGCCCCAATGAGTACGAGTGCCGCAGCAACGGTGCGGATTAGTGTTCCGGTTTTCAAGCGACCAATCCCATTGCGCTCAAGAGGAAGTATCCACCGATTGCACCAATTGCGGCGCCGCTGGTTCGAACGAGCTTTGCGCCGGCAGGCCAACGGGTGAGTACGCCGATCAAGATGCCGCAGAGATGCAAGAGACCAGTGGCGATGACGAAGCCGACACCGAAGGCGAGGGGATCGGCCGCTTCAGGCAGCTCGCGTCCATGCGCGTAGCCGTGGAAAATAGCGAAGACGCCTACAAGGAGGGCAGCGACCCAAAGCGGCGGGCGGGTTTTGGTCGCGACCATGAGCCCGAGCGCTATTGCCGAGATTGCAATCATGATTTCCGTGAAGGGCAGATCGATCCCCGAGACGCCGAGGAGACCGCCGATCGCCATCACAAGCGGGAACGTAATCGGCAGTATCCAGATCGCGGGATTGCCGAGTTGAGCGCCCCATAAACCGACTGCCACCATGGCGACGAGGTGATCCACTCCGGTGATCGGATGCATGAAGCCAGACAATAGACCAGCGGACGTGCCTGTTCCCGAGTGAGCGAGGGCAGGCGCGAGCGGGATCAGCGCGAATATCGTGGCCAATGCCATGCTCGTCCTGAGCGAAGCGTCTTTCACGTCGTTAACTCCTTCCGGAAATCTTTGGCTTTCAGATGCGCGAGAGAAACCAAAATGAGGCGACACTACCGATGGCGTAGGCGGGTAACGCTGCAGCCCATTGAGGCAGCATGGATTGTGTTGTGCGATGAGCCCAGATCAGCGCGAGCACGAGCAGGACGAAGAGGAGTTGTCCGATCTCGACGCCGACATTGAAGAAGAGGAGGGCCATCGGCAGGATCGCCTGCGGAATACCGATGCCGGTGAGCGCTGTGGCGAAGCCCAGTCCATGCAGAAGGCCGAACATGAAGGCGACAAACCAGGGATAGCGAGCCGTAAGACCTATTTGACCGCGCTGAAGCTTGACGATCTCCACGCCTACAAAAACGATGCTGAGTGCGATGGCTGCATTGAGCGGCCGCTCGGGAACACCTACCCATCCAAATGTGGCTGCGGCCAACGACAAGCTATGCGCGATGGTAAAGGCCGTGATGGTGCGAACGAGCATCCATGGCCCGCGTACAAGCCAGATCAACCCGAGAACGAATAGCAGGTGATCGATGCCACGCAGGATGTGATCGATGCCGAGATTGACATAGGTATTCGCAAGGTCGAGCCAGGCATTCAGATCGTGGCCGGGATCGCGAGCAACCGTCACCACAGGATTGGCCGCGCTGACGGTGTAGGCTTGCACCGGGCCTTCTTTGGCGATGACTCGGATCATCGCCGCCGATTGCTTGCTGCCGAGGCCGGTAAAACTGAGCTGACCGACCAGACCTTTTTCTCCACAGTTGAGATCGGGCGCATTCCAGACGCAGTGCTCGGGAAAAATCGGATGATAGCTCAGTTCTGTCGGTGGCATCGTCCACTGTGTAAAGTAGCGGCCAGGCGCCATCTCGCGCAACGTCATCACGGCCATCGAAGCCTCGTGAGCCGATGCCATGCCCGCAGAATACAAATGGGAGCCGAGGAAGGTCAGCAATAACAATAAGAGTGCTGGGACGCCGGCGATTACGCTTCGAGTAGTACCAATCATGGCTCATCGCGCCTGATGACGTAGGCCTTCGCCATATCCCGAATGGCGGCCACGCCTAGGCGGCGCGCGCGGTCGTCTTTCCACTCGTTGATGAGCTGGGTCTGGACCTCGTCCAGTTGAGCGGCGTGGCCGGGATTGAACGAGTCGACGCGGACGATATGCCAGCCACCCGGCGATTGCAGGGTCGTCCACTTGCCGATTGGAAGTGCGGCGAGTTGGTCGAGAAATGTCTTGCCGAAAGATGCTTCGAGACTTGGTGTGGGACGGTCGGCAAAAACTTGCGCTCGCAACCGCACCTCTTCCGGCTCGCTGCCGGATTCAATCTGCTGAAGTGTTGATTTTGCCTGCGACTCGGCGTCTGGTCCGGTGAAAGGCACTTCGAAGAAGCTGACAAAATCTGGAACGTCGTACTGAGCGCGCCTCTCTTCGAACCAATCCGAAAGTTGCTTCTGGGTCGGCTCTTCGACGTTGACGTTGCCGAATACGAGAAGGCGCATTTTTTGCATGATCCGCTCGCGGATCATATCGTCGCCCCGGTCGAGGCCTTGAGCGAGCGCCTCACGATACGTCACCTCGTTGAGGATCCAGTTATCGATCAGGCGCGTGAGCTCGGCTTTGCTGGGCTCGACGTCGTGCTTCTCTTTATATAGGTCGATGATCGATTGCCGCACCTGAGGCGTCACTTCAATGAGCCGCTCTTTGCTCACAGATGGAGTAACGGCTGCGTGGACTGCGAACAACAGCGCGCCGATCAGCAGAAAGTGCAGAAGCGGTTCGCGCGCCAAACTTGCAAATGCTGAATTTCGTGGAGCGTCTGTTGACGGCATCGTGCTGCCGTCGGCAGGCGGCGTGAAAGTCATAACTTAAATTGGACTCCCCTAACGTCTCGGTCGCGGAATTCGGCAGCGTTTGGCCGGCACTCACTACCCGAGCGAAGCGCGATTAAGCGCACTGAGATGTCGAGCCTATGACAGTGCAAGGCGATGATGCGAAGTGAGTTTCGATCAACGTGCCCTGCGACGTTTTTCCGGTACGCTGTTATTTTTCCTTCAGACCTCTGTCACGGTCGGTCGCTATCCGTCGCGCGTTCCGCTCTGAAGCGGTTTAATCTTGAGGCTAAAGGGGAAATTGAGAGGGTATGTCGAAATCAGATTCTTACAGTCGCCGCGTCGTGCAGGCGTCGGCGCTGGTCATCGCAGCCAGCGTTGCCGGCTTCGCGCCGGCCAACGCCGGTAGTTCCGCGGACACCGACAGCTATATGGCGGGTGACTTTCACAACCACACCACCTGCACCGACGGCACCACCTCGCTCGAGACGATGATCACCAAGTCGATCAATACGTTCGATCTCGACTGGATGGCACAGTCTGGTCACGGTGGCAGCTATACACGCGACTGCCGCTACGACGATCCGGAAGGCGATTCGTCGAAGACGGGCAGCGGCAAGCTCTGGGAACAGACGATCGGCGCCGCCGCAATCAAAGGCGATGTCGTGAACTCGACTTCGTACTCTCCCGATGGCCTGCCTCACCGCGCCATGTGGCGTTGGCAGATGCTGCAGGAATACGTGTATCCTGAAGTTTCGCGGATGTCGAAGAAGCTTAGAAATCCAATGCTGTACGTTGGCCTCGAGACGAACTCTCCCGGCCACGAGCACGTCAGCAGCACGGTTCTCGGCGCGCAGCGCGCTTGGGATTGGAATGGCAAGACGGGCAATGTCGACGCGCTCGCCGAGTTCGAGTATCGGTTCGATCGCAGCGATACGGACATGAGCGGTCCGGGCGGCACACCTGGCGTCGCCAACAGCGGCATCTGGAAGGGCAAGGTCGCGAATGCGTCCGGTACCGGCCAGGGCACTGCGAACCACAACAACAAAGCTGTTCCCAGCGTTGCCTGGATGCAGGCAAATTATCCGCTGCAGAGCTACTTCGTTCCTGCCCACGTCGAGCGCGCCGGCGTGTTTGATCCGAACGGCAACCGTGGCTTCAACGTCGAGCACTTCCGCGACTTCAATAACGCGGGTCCGACGGTTGCGGTCGGCTTCGAAACGATGCCGGGCCATCAGGCCAGCGCCAACCGCGGCGAGTATCGCAAGAACTTCGGCGGCGCGGGCATCGACTCCGCTGGCGTAACGACCTACGGCGGCGTCGGCATTTACGGCGCAAAGATTGGCGGCCTGTGGGATGCAATGCTTGGCGAAGGCCGCAACTTCTTCTTCTATGCCAGCTCCGATTGGCATAACCGCGGCGCGTTCAGCCCGTACGTTCGTGAATCGACGCAGGACTTCTACCCTGGTGAATATCAGAAGCTCTACATCCCGCGTCCCAGCAGCCGTTCAGTTTTGCTGCGTCCGCAGTATATCGTCGACAGTGTGCGCGCCGGTAACTCGTTCTCGGTTTCGGGTGACCTGATCTCTGGCGAGTTGTCGTACAAGGCAGAGATTGTCGAGGAATGCGACAATAAGAACAAGAAGTCCTGCAACAAAGCGACGACTGTTGCGAAAATGGGCGAGACCTTGGTCGTTCCGCGCGGCAAGTCCGTTCGGATCACACTCACGGTCCAGGACACGGACAAGGCGAACAACTCGCCGTACAAGTTCAACAACCCGTCGCTGCTCCAGGTCGGCATCAAGCAGCCGCTGAACAAGCCGAAGCTCGACCATGTCGACTTCATCCGCGGCGAGGTCACCGGCGTCATTGCGCCGACTGATCCGAAGTACACGGACCCGACGAACTCCACGGCTGCGATTTACGCCACGTTCGATGGCAGCAAGTGGACGAAGCAGGGCCAGAAGCGGACGATGAGCTTCGTTATCCCGAACGTCCAGAGCAACCAGTACATCCGTGCCCGCGGCACCAACCTGCCGCGCTCGACGCCGCTCGAGACGGATGCTCAGGGCAACCCGCTGGCGGATCTAGATCCGACGGCAGTCACGGACGCGAAGAACACGATCCCCTGCACAGACAAGGCCTGCCCGGCGCACATGCAGGTCTTGAACGGTCAGAAGATCTCGAGCTACGACGTCGCAGCTTGGGCGGATCTGTGGTTCTATACGAACCCGATCTTCATCCGCGTATCCGATCAGCCGAAGCTTCTGGTTGAAAAGAACGCCGAGCTCGCACAGCAGCTCGCGAAGAACTAACGGCATAGGTGCGATCGTGATCTCACGGTCGCATCCTCTTCCGAAGCGATACGACTGGGGGCCGGTTCCGGCTCCCAGTTTTCTTTTTCTCAAAAGATAGATACGCAGGAGTCGCTGCTCGTCGAGCTGCTCCATGTATTCTTTTCAAAGCATGAAAAATTTCTGGGGCTCATGCGCCGCCCACCAAGCGCTACGGCAGTTGTTGGCACGGCGGCATCCGATTAATCGAAATCGGCGCAAGAACCGTGACGACCGGGGCGGCTTATCGCGATTGTAGCGGGGGAGAATTCGAAGCCGCTACTTGCCTGTCTCGGGACAGCGCGGTGGTTGATGTTCAACGAATATCTGATGGCGCGGCATCTTTGGGAGGTACGGCCAGGGGCATTACCGTATTGCTTTACTGCGGCTGGTCTCGGGACGTGACGGTGAAGGGAATGACACCGCCATCCGAGTGATAGTGCTGCCGTACATCGGCGATCCATTCGATCTGGTATTTGCCGGGCGGCAGCGGCTTGGTGACCCGCATCTCGACCTTGAAGACGTCCTCATCCGTCTTTACCCATTCGATCGGCCATATCTCACGCCCGTTGTCGACACCGACAAGCCGGACGTCGGTTAGATGAATCGCTTCCGAGAAATTGATGTTCATCGTGGTCGGGGGTTCGCTCAGGATATCGCCAACGGATGGAACGGACGTGTCGTACATTTCCTGAGCGCGCGCTTGCGCCGCCGTGATTAGCGATGTGCCAAGCATGAGCATGGCGATGTGGACGCCGAGCACGGTTACGGTTCTCATGATCATCTTCTATTGGACGAGGGGTCTTGGTCTAGAAAGCAGCGTCATCAAGCTTCAAGAGAAGTTGACCGCGTAACCGAAGGAATCGAGCCGTTTCGGAATCGCATTGAAGGCGACCGAAATGCGCCGCTCGCCGAGGTTCACCGGCACTTCGTGGAGAAGATAGCTCGGGAATAAAACGAGGTCCCCGGCGGCGATCGTCGGCATCGCCCATTTGCTGCCGTTGAACGGACCGTATTTCACATTCTTGTTCTGATTGCTGAAAATGAAATCGGAACCGCCGAGGCTTTTGTGAAAGACGAGATTTGCTGAGCGATGGGGGCTTGTCAGGTAGAGCACGCCCGATACGAAGCTGTTCGCATGCGTGTGGATCGCTTGCTTTCCGCCGGTTTCGAGGACGTTGATCCAGATCTCTTTGATCGCCCACTCGAGGTCTTCGCCGAAAAGCAAGGCTCCGAACTCGACAAGCTTGGGCCGGATGAGCTCGCTCACCTCGAGAAACGACTCTCGAGCGCTGGGGCTCATAATTTCGCTATGAGAGAGTTGGTTTGATTTATCGTTATCAAGCTTGCGCGAAGCGGCGAACTCCCGGATCAGCCGGCGTATCAGGTCTTCATGCAAAAGCTTTTCAACGCGCATCACTGGCGTGGGAAATAGCTGAGCAATTTGGCACATGAATGCTTAGTGTCTCCGAGGTTAGTCGCGCCCTTTTGCATTTGTCTTGTGAACAACCGATGACAGTGAAGCAGCGGAATATTTCGGTAGCGCGCCGACCGGCATCGCGGCATTGTCCCGCCGCGAAAATCGTTGCGGAGGGGAAATGCTAAAGGTTTGCCGTCGTCTTCTCGTTGTTGTTTCGATTGCGACCGCGTTGTCCGCAACGTTCGTCTTACGCGTTTCAGCTCTGCCCTTTGCTGCCATGGGTGCAATCAATCAACCGAACTCCGCTGTGACGAAAGTTCACGGCTTTCACTGTCGCAGAGAGTTGGGATGGGACGCGAAGGTCGGCGTGCATCATTATCACCGCCATGATGGAATCTGCAAAGACTACCAGCGATGTGTCAGTCAGGCGCGCCGCTGCAGCATGGTACTGGGACGCGGTTGGGAGAGCTGGCAGTATGAGCGTTGGGGCTACGACAACTGGCGTTATACCGACTGCATGATGCGCAATGGCTGCTATTAGCCGCCGGCCCTCGTGCTTATTGAACCCTCCGGCGGAATGAGGTGATCCAATGTCGCGATTAATGTCAGCAGCGATGCTTTGTGTCGTGCTGCTTCCTGCGCAACCTTTGCTTGCTGCCAGCGTGACAGTCGCTGGCGAAAGCCCGAGGGAGAACATCACCCTAACGATTGAGGACGTGGCCGTGAACGACGTCCTTCAGAACTTGGGTGAGAAATACGGATTCGAAGTTGGCGGGGTGGAGAAGGTCGATGAGGGCGGCGACACGCTGTCCGCGACCCTCTCGGGGGACCTCTACAGCATTCTCGAGCGCCTGCTTCGCAACCGCAATCACGTTATCGTTCGTTCAGCCAATACCGTAAGCGGTATCGAGAAGGTCATGATCATCGACGCTGCTTACGGCACCCGCAAGCCGAAGACCGTCATGCGCGCGACCGCGGGGATTGCTCCAGAGGCGCCTCGTCAGGCTTATGCCGAGGACAAGAAAAGTGCTGCTCCACGAAATGTCGGAAGCGGTCCGGACGAATAAGTTATCTGAGCATGTGCTTGTTGATGCACATGCCATGTGCTGGCTCGTCGCCCTAGCGTTTGAGGGGCACAGCGAGCGAATTGCCATCGCTGCGCTCTAAAAACACGGACGCTGATTCCACCCTCGCAACGCGCCAGCTTCCCACCGTGTCCCCAATCTCGACTCGGAAGCTGGGTCCATCGGGGGCTTTGCGCATGAGCGCGATTGCGCGATCGTCGTTGAGAACCACACCGAGCAATTCATAGCTTGGCTTCTCATCGGCCGACGTTCCGTCCTGGCGCTTTGCAGCTTGTGTCTCGGCTGGTCGCCTGCGGCTCGGGGCGAGCAGTGGGCGCTCGACGGTGTCCCTGAGTTCATCCTTCGCGATCGAAGCCAAGGGATTGCCGATCGAGATTTGTCTCGAGGCCTTGCTTTCATCTTCCGATGACCCGCCAGGATCGGTGTTACTCTGCGGTTCGCCGTATGCGATGGGCGACACAGCGCTCATGGTGCTTTGCTGCTGGTTGTCGAACCAGACTAGGGCAGCAAGAGCCAGACAAGCCATAATCATCAGGTGGAGGCGGTACTGCTTCATCCCTCAGGGTGCCCCGTTCTTCTGAGAAAAGCCGCTCAACTGAAGCGTCACATCGAATGGGCCGATGTAATGCGGATCTGGAGTGCGGAAATCGTCCTGCTTCGATCGAATGGTGATCTCATCGAGAAAGATCAACGGTGTGCCCGCCTCCAAGCTGTAAAGAATATCGCGCAGTCCATCGACGCCGACGCTGATCGAAAGACTCATGGGAATGCGCACTAAATTTCCTTCCTCCTGCGGTGGCAGGATTTGAAAACTTGATGCGGCTGCGCCGTGAGCGATGACAAGATTATTCATCAATTTTTGCAGGTTTGCGCCCGCGATTCCGGTGGTTTCACCTTTGAGCAGCAGATCCGTGTCTTGTCCGAGAACGGCCAATTCGCTGTTCTCTTTGCGAATCTCTCCCTCTCTGGCCAACTGCTGCTGGAGTTTCGATAGGATCTCCTGGTGTTCCGCTATGGCGGCATCGATTGAGCGCAAGTGCACGAAAGGCATGGCCGCGAACAGTGCCATGAGCACGAGCACGCCTGCCAATGCCGTAAGGGAAGCAACGCTGGCGGAGATCTCGGAGCGCGCGTTCATGGCTGAGCCTCCAATTGCGCGCCGCCTTGAGCGCGACTGACGATGGAGAACGTTCCGACGGTGTCACCTTCTTGGCGGGTTGTCGGAGCGGAAAAGCGAACGTCCTCAAAATGCGGACTGTCCTCGAGCTTCGTGATCAATGCCGTTGGATCATCGGATTTTCCGACGATCCGCGTCTCGCGGCCGTGAATTTCAAACTCGGTAAGGTAGGCGTTGTCTGGCAACGCCCGGCTCATGGCTTCGAGTAAAAGAAATGCCGGTGGCTCGACGATCTTGCGATTGGTCAGGTGCTCTCGCTGTTCCTTCAGTCGCGTATTTTCCTCGTTGAGCTTCCTGATTTCCTCGATCTGAGATTTGCCGGCGACGATTTTCTCTTCCAGCTCGTCGTTCTGAGACATGCGGTCGAAGGATGAGTAGAGGCCGAAACTTCCTATCGCGACGCTCGCTGCGAGAAGAACCATCAACACGATGTGGAGGACTTGCGCGGTCTGTTGCAGCGCATCGGCTTCCAAGGACAAAAGCTCAATGCCCGTCGCCGCTTGGGGTTCGGATGCGAAATCGACGGCATAAGGTTTCAGTCCGAGCGCATAGGCCCGATGCACTGCGGTGTCGACGATTTTTCGCGTCGTTGCTGCGACGTAGATGTCGAGCTGGTCCGGGGCGTTGGGGTTGTTGCCGACGATCTGATAACCGTAGCAGGTTGCGTCAACCGGCCATGGGACGATGCGTTCCATCTGGTTTCGCAGCACGGGTCCGATGACATCGCTTGCGGCAGCAGGAATTTGAACGGTGCGGTCGACAATGTCGTTTGCCGATAGGCGCAATAGGACCCGCTTGCGGTCTTTGTTCGCCTGCTGGATGGCGCGCTTTCGGAGCGCTGCGACCTCCTCCGGCGCAGCGTTTGCCGAGAGCGTTAGGATAGGGCCCCTCGCGCCCGCGTCGCTGACGTGCACCGACATTCCTCCAGGAGTGCTCAGCAGAAGCGTGCTCCAGCCGCGCGGTCCCGAGCTGTGGGCCGTTAGTATGCGGCTTAATTCGCGGATCCACCGCGCATAAAGCTGAGCGATGGCGCTCGAGAGTTTGTCTACGGTCATGGTGCTACTCTGGCGATCTCGTTCTGCATGTCGATCAATTGGGAAGCGCAAGGGGACGTTCGGAAATCACACGATAGGGTGCGTCGTTGTCGAAGCCGGGTATGAGAACGAAGGCCTTGGTTGCACGATAGTCTTGGTCGGGCCTCGACGTTTCGACCGACACCAAGTAGGCGGGTCCGGTTTCATCCGTGAAGAAGGAGCTGACTTTCTCCATCACCGGAGGAGCGTTTGACTGGTCATTGCCGGCGGCTCGCACGAACGTCCTTACCTTCTCGATATCGAATAGGGTCATGTTGGGAACGGAGGAGAGAACGGCGGCGGGTGCGGACAGAGGATTTACAAGACCGTTGCGGCTATAGACGGTGAGATACGGCACGAGCTGCTTGTAGAGTTCCAACGTCATACCCTCGACGTAACGAAGTTGGGCAACGTGCATGAAAGCAGCAGGGCGAGAGGAACCGTTCGATTTTGCGCCACTCTTTGGACTGTTCTGTTCCAACTCGCCAAGAGTTTCGCCACGGGCCTTGAGAATGCGATCGCGGATTTCTCTCGCCTGCTGATCGGACGAGGTGAATTGTTGAAAAAGGCCGAGTAGAAGGCCGCCATCTGCTTTGTTCAGGTCGATGAGGCCGTTTGGGTCTTCTATGGTGATCTTCAGGTTAGTGCCCGCAAACATCACGTGGTGAGGGTTGCCATCTGCCGGCCAGCGCATCTCTTCCTCCTCGTCCATCAAGCGTGCGGCGGCGATCTCGGCACCCGCGTCGAGAAGCGCTTCTGCGCTCGCCATCTGAATTTCAGAGGATGCTAAGGACGCGCCGCTGCGCGCCGTGACGCCGAAGGTCATCACGAGAAGAGCCGCAGACGCGATGATCCACAGAACGATGAGAAGTGCCACACCGCGTTGTCTGTCCGCATGTTTATCGCTGCACGGGCCAGATGGCGGAAAGATCAGTCTAGTCATGTCCAGATCTCTCTCTGGAGTGGGCCTCGTCTCGATCACTGTTTGGAGTTCTCCCGAGTGCACCGTCCGTCGCGGCGCTGCAAAGCGGGGACTTTTCCTCAAGGCAGGCAAGTTCCGCATCGGCGCGAATGGTCACTACGAGCGGCGGGGAGATGGGTTGCTGCCGGCTCACGTCGATGATCTCGAGGCGCACGAGATCAGGGAGCCGGTTCGCAGAGGGCCACGACGTAAGCCAGTCCTTTGGCCCATCGCTCGCTATGGCGTAGGAAAATCGATAGACGAACGGTCCCTCGAGCAGAGGCACTTGATTTGCCGGTGTCGCGCTCGGCAATGTCTGCACGCCCATTTGATAGGGAGCGCGAGCTCTGATCAGCTCTGTGCCTTGGACTCCAGCGGCGGCCGAATAACTGACGAAGTACGGACCAGTTTCAGACGGGTAAGGTGGCTCCAGGGTGACGAAGGAGAGCGCATCGCGGGTGCCGGAAAAGAGGTAGCGCGGAGATCCGCCATCGACCCTGATCAAGCGCTGCAGGCCTGCTGTATCTCTATTCAGGATGTCGTACGTGCGGGAGACCATGTCCAAGGTCTCGATATGTTTTGAGCTCGCCTCCCAGTTCTTCGAGAAGATGCGGATCCCAATGCCCAAGAGCCCGAGAACGACGCTCAAGATGGTGAGGCTGACGAGCATCTCGATGAGCGTGAAGCCGGCTTCGTCAGCCCGCTTGATGCCGACGCCGGTCCGGCTTTTTAGCATTGATGCGCTGCTATTCATCGGAACGTCCGAACTTCAGCGTATCAAGTTGCACGCGTCTTGCTCGGTCCCAAGTGACGGCGACGCGGATGCGATTGAGGCGCCATTGATTTGATTTGATGGTGCCCCAAGGAGCCTCTTCCCGCGCAATCACGATTGACCAATTAAAGCGGCCGTCCGTTCCGCTTCGAGAACCTGGATGAATGTTCCACCCGCTCGTTGCCTCTGCGAGCAGAGATTGGGCAACTATGCGTGCTCTCGTTCCATCAGTGGCAGCACTCGCCGTTCGCATGGCAGCCGAGTGCGCCTCGTAGAGGCTTACGAATGCGATTGCGAGGATCGTCAGTGCCGTCATGGTCTCAAGCAGCGTGAAACCTGCGCGGGGATCTTCAGCCAATTCCTCAATTGAGCACCCTTGTCGAGACCCGGCCTGTGAGCCAGTTGACGCGAACCTCATAGGCTTGCCTTTCGGTACTCAATTTGATCGTCGCTCCCGTGGAGCTGCCGTTCGGGAAGAAGCGAATTCCGCTCGTCGTCGGGGAGCGGCGTTCGCTTTCGGCGGCAGTCACGGCGACAGCAATGGCGCGATTGATGGTCACTGGTGCGCGTCCATCGTTGAACTCTACCCAGTGGGCGTTGACGTCGATAAGAGCCACCCGGTCCTTTCCCTTGGTGATGGCGACCGAGCGCAGGTCGCGCAAACGGGAAGCCGTCTGCATCGCAGCCGCCTTTAGCTCCAGCGCGGCCGTTCCCGGGCGATTGAATGTCGATAGAGCAACGACCATCATGCCGACTACGACCATCACGGCCAGAACCTCGAACAACGTGAAGCCAGCGGCGCGATTATCGGGCGCGCTATTTCGAGGTCGAGACATCCTGATCCTCGCCTTCTCCACCCTCGCGCTTATCGGCGCCCAGCGAAATGATATCGAAGGCTGCGCGCTGGCCAGGAACGCGGTAAAGGTATGGCTGTCCCCAGGGATCGAGCGGCACTCGATCGGTTTTGAGATATGGGCCATTCCAGGTTTTGATGTCGGATGGTTGCTGCACGAGCGCGTTGAGGCCCTCGCGCGCATTTGGATAACGGCCGGTATCGAGCTTGAACAACTCGAGCGAGGTGCTCAGGCTCTCGATCTGGACCTTTGCGGTCTTTGTGCGCGAGCTGCCGAGATAACCCATGACGCGGGGCGCAACGAGGCTTGCGAGCAGCACGAGGATCGTCATCACGACCAGAAGCTCGATGAGTGTGAAGCCGGCCTCGTGGGATCGGGCGGCCGCAACACGGCGGTCGCCACGGCGGAATAGGTCAAGAATTGAGAACATTGCCTTACCCTTTAGATCGTTTGTGAATGTCGTTAGAGCGCCAAGTCGTTGACGCTGATGACGGCGCTCAGAATGGACATGATGATGCCGGCGACAAAACCGCTCACGAGCAGAATGATGACGGGCTCTAGGATCGTGAACGTCCGCTGCACCGACGTTTCGAGCTTTTCCTCAAACATATCCGCCATGTGGGAGAGCGATGCCGTCAGGTTGCCGGTCTCTTCGCCAACGCGCAGCATGTTGACGACGACGGGCGGGAACAGGCCGGAGCGTGACAGCGGCTCGAGAAAGCTCTTTCCTTTGCGAAGTGCGTCATAGGTTTCGTCGAGAACGCCGGCGGCGAACTTGCTGCCGATGACCTCACGCACGAGCTTCATCGCGACCGGCAGCGCAACTCCGTTCTCAAGTAGAATTCCGAGTGCGCGGCAGAAGCGGATGGTGAGATTGAGCTGGAGAATTGTGCCGATCAGCGGCACCCGGAGCAAAGACGTCTCGATCTTTTGCCGGCCGAGCCCTCGTTGCCAGGCGAACACCACGGCCAGCACGGCGAGGCTGAGCCCGATGAGCAAATAGTGTCCATTGGCGAGAAGCCAGTCCGACGCCCCGATGACGATGCGTGCCTGTTCGGGAATAGTCGTGCCGCCCTGGACGATCATCTGCTTGAAGCGCGGCACGACGAACAGAAGCATGATCGTAACGGCGGCGATGGCGACGACAATCAAGATGCTGGGATAAAGAACTTGCGACAGGGCTTTGCCGCGGAGCTTTTGTGCTTTTTCGCGCCATTGGGCGATGCGATCGAGAACGGGTTCAAGTGTGCCGCTCGCCTCGGCGACGCGTACCATGCTGACATAGATGGGCGGGAACGCCTTGCCTTGCGCCTCGAGGGCTTCGTGGAAACTTTTTCCACTCCTGATCAGACCGGCGATGTTGCCGATGAGCAGCTTCAATTTTTTGGAGCGTGCGTCGATTTCCAAGAAGCCGAGAGACTGATCGAGTGGGAGTCCCGCCTTCAGCAGCATGGCAAGCTCACGCGTAAATAGGGTAATCTGGCTGTCGGAAGGTTTGCCGGAAATATGTCCGATCGTGCCTTTCCCTTGGCCAGCGCGGTTGCTCTCACTGACATCGACAGCCAGATGTCCGAGTTTGTGCAGGTACTCGACGACGCTGGCGGGACTGACGGCGTCCATTTCGCCGGTCAGTTTGCCGCCGCTGCGGGTAACAGCGCTATATCTGTAGACGGTCACTCGAGTTCCTCGCGGTGGCTATATATCTAGCGCCACCCGGCGCACTTCCTCGGGCGTGGTCAGCCCGGCGCTGCACTTCGCGAGTCCATCTTTGACCATTTTTGTCATGCCGTTTCGGCACGCCACTTCCTCGATCGCCGCCGGGCGCGCATTCGGCTGTATGAGATTTCGGATCTCATCATCCACGTCCAGCACCTCGGCGATGACGATGCGATCACTGTAGCCCGTTCCGAAGCATCGATCGCAACCGACCGAACGCCAGTGCTTTTGACCGGCTAGCTCCGAGGCCGTCGATCCATGTTGCCGGGAAAAAAGAGCGTCGTCAGGCGACGCCGCTAATTCCTTGCAGTGGGTGCACAAGACTCTGACGAGTCGCTGACCGATGACGCAGCGGAGCGAGGAGGCAAGAAGGAAGGCGTCGATACCCATATCAAGAAGCCGCGGGATTGCACCAGCAGCGGTGTTTGTGTGGAGGGTCGACAGCACGAGATGGCCTGTGAGTGCGGCATGGATGCCGATACTCGCCGTCTCGGCATCGCGCATCTCGCCGACCATCATGACATCGGGATCATGCCTCAAGAACGAACGCAAAGCGTTCGCAAAGGTAAGGCCGATCGCAGGTTTCGCCTGCGTTTGATTTACACCGTTGATCTCGTACTCGATGGGGTCCTCGATCGACAGGATTTTTCGGTGCGATTGATTGAGCACGGAGAGCGCGGTCGCGAGCGTGGTGGTTTTGCCGCTTCCCGTCGGTCCCGTGACGAGGATCAGACCGTAGGGGGCGGAAAGCTGGTTGCGAATGACGTTCTCATCACGGGGTGAAAAGCCGAGTGCAGAGAACTCCAAGACGCGGCGGACGTTGTCGAGCAAGCGGATTGCGACTGCTTCGCCATGGATCGTCGGTACGGTGGCAATACGCAAATCGAGACGGTGATCGTCGACGCGGATGCGGGCACGCCCGTCTTGCGGCAGTCGCCGCTCGGCGATGTTCAAGCCGGAGAGGATCTTGATACGGGAGATGATTGCCTTCGACATTTGCGATGGAGGCGGTGCGGTATCGCGAAGCATGCCGTCCACGCGCATGCGAATGGAAAGGCGTCCGTCGAAGGGCTCAATATGGATGTCGGTGGCGCGCGTGTGGACCGCGTCCTGAAGCATTTGATTTACAAATCGTACGACGGGCGCGCCGAGGGCCATGTCGCGCAAATGCTCGACATCGTCTCCCGACGTTTCTGTTCGTGCTTCCGTCCAAACCGACGGCGCGTCGCGGCGACGGGCCGCATGCTCGATCGCAGTCTGAATGTCCTCGGCCGATGCGGCGAGTGGGATGATCGGACGCTCCAATGCCAGACGCACGGCGTTGATCGTCCTGACGTCGGACGGATCCTCCATGGCGAGGAGAACGGCGCCGTCGACTTCTTCGAGCGGAAAGACCTTATTTTCGCGAAGAAACGCATGAGAAATGCTGGTGAAGTCGGACTGCTGATTCAACCATTGGTCTTCTCGGACGACCTGCACGCCGTGATATTCGGCAATCGCGTGAACCAGCGCGTGCGTGGTCAGCGCAGAGGATTTTCGCAAAGCGGCATGCAGCGTCGCTCCTGTCTCTCGACGAATGCGCTCAACCTTCTCGAAGTCGGTCCTCGATATGAGGCCGCGCTCGAGCAGGTAGTCCTCGAACGAGGGGGATACATCTCGTGCGACGCTCGCGTGATCGCTCGTACTAACTCTTTGGATTTGAGAACCGTCCACCGTGGGCCATGGGTTTTGCGCAGTACCCGACCCGCTCGAAGCAGTGGCCGTGGATGCAAATTTACGATCGCTCAATGCCGTGCGGCATCGCGCGGCGGAGATTGTCGCAAAGCTGTGACAGGCAGATGTCATGGCATTGCTGGGGACATCAACAAGTAGACGATGACGTCATCCGACTGCGGTCTCGGCGACGTCACCGACGACGGTCGTTCGGTAGGTACCTTCGTCGGTCAACCATCGTGTGGATGTGCGCACGCGGCGGATGGAGTGTGTGTCGCGCATTGAATGTGGGGGCGCGCATTGTGAAGGATTGATGACGTTACGTGTGGGCAACAGGCGAAATTCAAAGACGAAGAGCGACGAAGGAAACTGGTGCGATGTGCGAAGCGATCGCGATAAGGCGTCGCGCGCTCTGTTTCGAGTCACCGAAGTTGCAGCGTCGTGAATGTGAAAGAAGCGGGAATGTCCGCATTTTGGGTGGTTTTGTATTCGGGACTCGCGTGAGCAAGTGAAGTTTCGGCCGGTCGACCGCGTTCGAAGCTCGATCGCAAGAGGGTAAGATCCTGCAAGTTTTCTCTTCTGCACTTAGCGACGCAAGGCGCGCGTTGATGATTTGCCGGGTCCGGTCGTTCTTGGCGAGCCTGGTTTGCGCAGTGCTTACGGCCTGTTCGGCTCCGGGCGCGGTGCCCTCGTTGGAGCCGCCGGATCTGATCGACCAATTGTCGAACGCAAATCTATCGGCCAACGCCGGACGACCGACGCGTCAGCAAAGTCCGGAAGGATCAAAGGTCGATGGTTATGCCGAAAAATATGTAGGCACCGACACGGTGGCTAAGCCCAGGCAAACATTGCATGGTGTCACGCAGGGGCCGAACGGCTACGAGCTGAATTTCAATGATGCCGAGCTTTCCGATCTGGCGAAAGTCATATTGAAGGACACGCTTAGCATTCCTTACGCCTACGATCCCGCCGTGCAGGGACGCGTGACGCTATCGACTGGCGGCGCCGTGTCGCGGGAGGAATTGCTTTCGATACTCGAAAGCACGTTGGCGATGTATCATGGAGCCTTGATCGTCGAGGGCAGCCTCTATCGCATCGTTCCGGAGACGGAAGGCAATCTCAAAGCTGTCTCTTCCTTCGACTATGCGAGGGAACGTGAATCCGTTGGTCCGGGTTTTGGCGTGACGATCATGCCGCTCAAGTTCGTTTCGACCGAGACGATGAAGCGGATGCTCGAGTCCGTCTCGGCACGCCAAGACGGCCTTGGAGTGAGCATCGATAAGAATCTGCTCATCATTCGCGGCACGGGCCGCGAGCGTCAATCGCTTCTTGAACTGGCGTCGATGTTCGATGTCGATTGGATGCGCGGACAGTCGGCCGGCATCTATGTCCTTAAGAATGCGGCGCCCGACGATGTCATCAAGGAGCTCCAGCAGGTCTTCCAGGCTGAAGGGCAGGGCAAGGATCTCGTTCGCTTTCAGCCGATCGCCCGATTGAACGCGATCCTGATGCTGACACAGAAATCCAAACTTCTGGATGAGGCCGAGACCTGGATTGCCCGTCTCGATCGCGCCGGCGGCGAGGGTGAGGACTTTTACGTTTACCGCGTGGAGAACGGGCGGGCCAAAGATCTTGCGGCTTTGCTCATGGAGGCATTCACGGGATCGAGCGGCGCCGGCGGCCGTCACGCCGAGGAAACACAGGTTGCGCCCACCGAGATCGCCACCAGTATGAGTTCGCAAAGCCGTGGTAGCAGTAACAGCAGCGGCGGAGAGCGAGATGGTCAAGCGTCTTCTGACAAGCGCACTGGTGGCAATGGTACCGCGTCGCTGACAACGTCGTCGTCGCTCGCAGCCGATACGATGGGAATTTCGGGCGCCGGAGGCGGTCAATCGCGCGGGGCGGAGGTTCGCATCACGCCGGATGAGCGCAACAACAAGCTTCTCATCAAGGCGTCGGGCGCGGACCTGCGGAAAATCCTCAGCATTCTGCGCCGCATCGATCAGCCGCCTCTGCAGGTGCTGATCAACGCCACGCTGGCGGAAGTGACGCTCAACGATAATCTCAAGTATGGCGTGCAATTCTTCCTGCAGAAGAGAGACGGTAAGAGCGGCGGCCTTGGCTTCACGAACGGATCGCAGATCGAAATTTCGCCGTCCGCGCCCGGCCTGAACTTCATTGTCGGCAACATAGCCTCGAACCCGAGAGTCGTGCTTGACGCGCTGGCTACCGAAACCGCGGTGCGTGTCGTCTCGTCGCCATCGGTCGTGGTGCTGCATAATCAGACGGCGACGTTACAGGTCGGCGACGAGGTTCCGATCACCACACGGCAGGCAACGAGCGTCATCAATCCCGACTCACCGGTGGTGAACGAGATCACGTTCAAAAATACCGGTGTGATCCTCAAGGTCACGCCCAGGATCAATTCGAACGGTCTCGTGACGATGGAGATCGAGCAGGAGATCAGCGCTGTGGCCGGTGCCACGAGTTCCGAGACGTTGACGCCGACCATTTCGCAGCGTCGCATCAGCAGTACGATTGCGGTGCAAAGCGGGCAAATGGTCGTGCTCGGTGGTCTCATAAGCGAGCAAGTCGATCGTGAGAAGAAGCGCGTTCCCGTCGTGAGCAAGATTCCCTATCTGGGCGACATGATCGGCAATACCACCAACGGCAAGTCCAGAGCAGAGCTCGTTGTGTTCTTACGGCCCGTCGTCATCCACGATCCGCAGGACGCGAGTAACGTTGCTGAGGCCGTTCGCGGCGGAATGCAGTCCATGGCACCGCGGGCAGCGGCTTGGGATACTCAGATCGAAAATCGCAAGCTCAAATAGCTCGCTCAACGGACGGACGGCATCAAAGTCCAGTTGAGGCGCCCGGCGCCATAACGCCGGCGCACCAGACCAGCCAGATCGACGGCCCGAGGAAGACGCCGAACGGGATTGCCGTCGTTCCTTCTATGGCGCGAATGTTTCGCACATTGGCCAAAAACACGTAGAGGAACGCCATCCCACATGAGAGCAGCAACACGTGGCCCAGTCCCTCGTAGCCGGTCCATGCGCCTGCAGCTCCCGCGAGCTTGACGTCGCCGAAGCCGATGCCTTCTCGTCCCCGCCAACGTCGATACAACTCCCTGATGCCATAGAGCGCAGCCGCGCCGAAGACTGCGGCTCCGAGATGCATCAGGACGGCTTCGCCGCCGAACGAGGAGCCGTTGCCGAACCCGTGCGCGATGAGCAGACCGGCCGGAATCGCGGGTAGCGATAGAATGTCCGGTATGATGAAGTGCTCCGCATCGGTCGCCGCGATGGCAAGCATCGACCATCCCAGCAAGCATGAGACGAGCGCAACGTCAGGGGAGAAGACGGCGAAGGAGACCGCACCAATCAGTGCAACCAGCGCAGCGATCAGCGCGAACTTTTGTCGTGATGTCATCTCAGTCTCTTTGAAACACGGGCAATGCTCGGTCACAAAGCTTGACCATGATGCCGTGATCAAGACTTCGCGAAGGGTAGCTTACGGATAATGGCGGAAGACTTTGCAGTTTTCCCTGTGATGTCGATGTGAGTGGTTTCTGGAACGTTTGGGGCGCGGATCTCATCATTTATCCGGGCCTACCCTTTCCGATCGGATGTTCCTGTGGCCTGCTCCCCTGAAGCGATACCAGAATGACTGAGTGAATCCGGTAGCAGGATCTTTGAGCTTGTCCTCGCCAACGCGGCTCCTGAAAGCTCGGCAAAGTTTTGCCGCACGGCCGGTCGGCACGGTGCGCTCATCTTGGGTTTGCGCACGTAGGCAGAGCGACGCTCCGTCTGTTGCCCGTCGGACACATTGAGCCACCTTATGTACAAGGCGTTCATTTTTGGGCGCTGACGTCACTGAATAACGGTCGTATTGTCGCATGACGTAAGCGTCAAGTTGCATTCCAAAGCGTCATGTTGGGGGGAATATGAGTCGGTCAAAAGTAAAAAAGCATTCGTTGCGTCTTGTCAGTGCCACTCTCGCGACGCTCGCCACCTTATCGAGCCATGCTTTGGCGGGTGGCTTTGCGGTCGGGGAACAATCGACGGTTTTTCTAGGATCGGCCACGGCCGGCGCGGCCGCTGGCGGGACCATCGGCTCGATGTTTTGGAACCCGGCTGCAACGGCCGCGCTGCCAGGGATCAATACAGAATCGTCCTACTCGTTGATCCTGCCTTACGGGAATGTCCAAGTTGATCACTCTCCGCTTGGAACAACTGGCAGTAGCGGCAATGTCGGGATCGATGCTGCAGTCGGCGCCAGCTACGGCACCTACCAGGTGTCCAATGATTTCTGGATCGGTATGGCGCTCAACTCGCCTTTCGGCTTGGCGACCAAGCCCGAGAACACATCTTACCCCGGTTCTATTCTCGGGCTGACGACGAAGCTTGTCACGTTCGATGCCAATCCGACGTTTGCTTATCGAATTGCACCCGGCATCACGATCGGTGCCGGCGTTCAAATCATGTGGGCGCAGGGCAAGCTGCAGTTTAACGAGAACCCGTTTGGGTCGTCGGTCGCACAATTCACCGGCACCGATTGGGCCTTCGGCGGTACCGCAGGCATCATGATCGAGCCTCAGAAAGGGACATCCATCGGCCTTGGCTACCGTTCTCAGATGGATCTCGAGCTTGGAGGTAATTTCAACCGACCGCATACGCTTGGGGCAGGCCGTATAGCTGGATCTTATGGCGCGACCGGCACGATCAATCTGCCCGACATTGTAACGCTCAGTCTAAGGCAAGAGGTCAGCCCTTACGCGCGACTTCTCGGGACCGTCGAGTGGACGAACTGGAGCCGCTTCAAGAGCTTGGATTTGGTCTCCGCCGGCGTTCCGACGGGGGGCACGTCTATCCCGGCAAACTGGAGCGACGGCTGGCTCTTCTCTGTAGGTGGCGAATACGACTACTCGGCGGCCCTAACGCTGCGGAGCGGCGTCGCTTACGAGCTCTCGCCCGAAGACAGTGCTGCAAAGCGTTTCACGACCATCCCCGACAACAACCGCGTCTGGCTCAACTTCGGAGCCAGCTACAAGTGGAGTGACACGGTTTCGTTCGACGTCGCCTACAGCCACATCTTTGTTCAGGATGGCGGCTTCAACCGTCACCCGCCGGGATCACCTGCGACGGTTTCGGGAACTATAGACGCGGCGGCCGACATCGTATCCGTGGGCATGCGAACAGTTTGGTAATCGCAAGCGGCGCCGGCTTTGAGCACTCAATCGAAGCCGGCGCCGGAGCCCTTGTGAGCAAAAACTTTCTTAGTGCCCGCTGCGTCCCGACATCAGGACTTCTCCATGGGAACGAAAGATGACTGAAGCTCCGAAGCCGGACGCTATTCAAGCCGCGGAGCGGATTTACTCGGTCACCGAATTGGCAAGAGAGCTCGGCGTGACGCCGCGAACGTTGCGCTTCTATGAGGACAAAGGTCTCATCAAGCCGCAGCGCGTGAGCGCCACGCGTGTGTATCTGCCGCGTGATCGCGCCAGGATGATCCTCATCTTGCGAGGCAAACAGCTTGGGTTTTCGCTTCGGGAGATCAGCGAATACCTTGATCTTTACGACGCCGATCCAACGCAGCGCGCGCAAATCGATCGTCTTCTGCATCTCGTGCGAGATCGCATCGAATTGCTCGAGCAACAGCGTGAGGCGCTCGACGAAACGTTGGCCGAACTGCGCGAGATCGAGGAGTTAGCCCTCGATGCGACCCGAACCTCAGCTCCCAGTCACCAAGATGGGGAAGGTGAACCCGGCCCGTCGTCCCAATCCGATTAAAAAGGCGGATCAACACGCGATGCGCGCGACGCGCTGCTGCGGTGAGGGCGCGGGAAAAGGAAAAAGAGTGGTGGGAGCGCAGAGACGAATTTCACACGCCCAAAAACGGCGGGAGCAAAGGGAGGGACTGCAATGATAAGAAAACTTATTCTGCTCGCGGGTGTCGTCGCGATGTCGGCAAGTGTCGCGAGTGCTGCGGATCTTAGCGGCACCTGGCTCAGGCCGAAGACAGGCAAGCACGTACAATCCTATTCGTGCGGGGGCGGCCTTGGTCTTCGCGTCGTCGACACCGGCAAGGTCATTATGTGCGGCGCTAAAGCTGTCGGCGGCGGTAAGTATCAGGGAACACTGACGTCGACTGAGGATGGCAACCAATATTCGGGCACCGTGACGGTCGCGGGAAGCCAACTTGAACTCTCCGGTTGCGTGCTCGGAGGTCTTATCTGCAAGAACGAGACGTGGTCTCGCGTCAAGTAAGCTCGATGAAAAGCGCATCGCGTCGGGCCGCTCGCCAAGTTTGAAGAGTGGCGCCGACGGCGATGCGGAGTTCGAGGTGACCCAGGTCGGTCGTTTCCGGCTCTTTAGAAACGTCAGCCATCGATCATTGAGTACGGTGAGCGGCAAGCTCGGCCGTAAAGATGAAGCTCAAAGCATGCTCGATAAATTGCGCGCTCAAGAACTTCAGGCGTCTGCAGAAACGGTCAGAAACTGGATCCGCTTGTGGAACATGAAAGAAGATGACCTCGCGAAGTTCATCGACGGCGTAAGCAACTCCGGAATTTTGTAGCTTCCGTTTTCTATTCGTCGGACGGGCCCTTGATTGGCCGATGAGTCATTCCTTGTGGGATCCTCCGTAGCTGCGAGAGTCTTGGCGGTTGCTGCGGACTATCGTTCAGGTTCGCTGTCAGGATCAGTGAGGAGCGAACTCCCAGTTTTCCATCGTCGTGGTTCGAAGCACAAAACTCCTTCAACGCGAAGAAGCGTTTGCGCTTTTCCGGGAGAGGATGCGCGATCGCATTGGCGTGTGCGGACAGAGTTTTTGAGCACCCATCGAAGTGACTAGGCCATTCAGCTAGCTCGACTGGTGAAAGCGAATTGTTCCGCAAGGCTTGGGTCATCGACGGGTCAAGCGATTGTATGCTTGGGATTTCTGCGACCTCTGGACCAGGCCTTCGCCCATGAGGGGAACCAGGCCTGCATCAGGATTATTCTTCTAACGGATTATCTCAGGGACGCATCTTTTCCCGTTAGGATGGAAAGGGCCAGCCCATGGCATCTATCACTCGCGCCTTGAAGCCCTGCTATCGAAAGGCTGCGGCATTTTCCGATACGTCGCTATTTCAGTCGATACGGCAATATCAAATGTTGGGGCAGGCTTGGGGGGTAGAAAATCCATTCTTCAAGATTCAGGAAAGCCGTTCGAAGAGGTCCGTGACCATCGACGGGCGACAACTCATTAACTTCGGCTGGTGCGATTACCTTGGTCTCAGCGATCATCCCAAGGTGCTGGCGGCGGCGAAGTCTGCGATCGACGAGTTCGGTTCGTGTATATCTGCAAGCCGCATGGTCTCGGGGGACCTGCAAATGCATCGGCAGCTCGAAACGGAGCTTGCAGAGTTTTTCGGCTTTGAGAATGCACTTGTGTTTGTGAGCGGGCGTGCCGCCAGCGTGTCGACAATCGGCACACTTTTGAGCAAGGGCGACTTGGTCGTTCATGATGAGTTGGTGCACAACAGCGCAATAGTCGGTGCGCGGTTATCCGGCGCTGAAATGAAGCCCTTCAAGCACAACAATTTGGAATCGCTTATTCGGGTACTGCTGGAAAGCCGCGAACGTTTTAAAAACGTATTGATCGTCGTTGAGGGGCTTTATTCAACAGAGGGCGATTGCGTCAATCTTTCCCGCCTTGTTCAGATCAAGCAAGAGTTCGGCTGTTGGCTTATGGTTGACGACGCGCACGGTGTTGGCGTCCTCGGCGAAAGCGGCCGCGGACTTGCGGAATACGCGGCTGTCGACCCAAGGAAAATCGACATTTACATGGGCACGCTGAGCAAGGCGCTCGCTTCCTGCGGCGGTTTTATTGCAGGCAATGCCGAACTGAATGAAATTCTCAAATATTCGGCGCCAGCTTTCGTCTACTCGGTAGGCCTTCCCCCCGCAGTGACCGCCGCCGCACTTGCAAGTCTGCGCATTCTTAGAAGCGAGCCGGAACGCGTCCATCGTCTCCATGACAATTGCAAGTTGTTTTTCGGAGAATGCCGTGCACGCGGGTTCGACACCGGCACGAGCATCGGGCTTGGAATGATCCCCATTATGGTCGGTTCGGTGAAGAAAACGGGCAGGTGGATGGAGCTGATGATCAAGCGGGGCTTCAATCCGTCGCCGATCATCTATCCAGGCGTCCGGATCAATTCGAGCCGGCTGCGGTTTTTCATTTCGTCGGAGCACTCCGTCTATGAACTTCAATCCTGCGCGGAGGCTTTGAGCGGATCAGAATCCGTGCGCTAACGGCGATTGGGGTCGTGATTGTTACATTAGCCCTTCGCAATCTTTTGCACGACAAGCTGAGACTCACGGGGACGCTTGCCGGGGTGGCGTTTTCAGTGATTTTAATGGCGGGCCAAGCGGCGATTTATTCCGGCGCGCGCGAGACGATCACCACGATGATCGATCGGTCTCATGCCGACCTATGGTCTTCCGCTTCTGACAGTTTCTGATCGACAACGAACTGCGGTGGTCGATGGCGTTAGCCGGGTCACGCCTATCGTTGCATCATTCGCAGACTGGCGTGAGCCATCGAAACTAAAGCGTCTGGATCCGTCAGTTTTGTTGAGGTAGGGCCGGTGCAAGCCGTCCGTCAGGGATCTCCGCGACGTTCTTCATCGATGGTTCGATCAAGATGTTTTCGATTTTGATAAAACGCTCAGCTTTTTGACATTGCACGCCCTGTTATTTTGATGTCGCTATCACGCGTCGAAGAGCGGGGGCCGTGACGAAGTGAAAGTTACTCTGGAAAGGGGCCGAAAGCGTCCTCAAGGAGCTCACTCATGAAGGCTCGGGATATTATGATCAGAGATGTGGTGTCGGTCACACCGGATTGTTCAATCGCAGAAATGGCGCAAAAGATGCAGCAATTCCGTGTCAGCGGTTTGCCCGTGATCAACGCGGAAGGTGAACTGGTCGGCGTCGTCACCGAAGGTGATTGCCTGCGCCGCGCTGAGACGGGGACGCAAGTTAAGAGATCGGGCTGGCGCTCGTTTCTTGCTAGTCCGGAAACGCTCGCCGGCGAGTACATTCGTTCTCACGGACGAAAGGTCAGCGATGTGATGACGCGTGATCTCATCACAATCGGCGAAGATACCGATCTCGATGAAGTCATTCATCTCATGGAGAAGCATCAGATCAAGCGTCTGCCCGTGGTTAGGGACGGCTCTGTCATCGGAATCGTCAGCAGGGCAAATCTCGTGCAGGCGTTGGCGGGACTCGTTCGCGGCAGCGGTTCGGTTCATCCGGATGATGTCGAGATCCGCGAAAAGGTACTGGCGGAACTGGGAAAGCTTCCGTGGACGGCCAGAGAGTTCATCAGCGCGACTGTGAAAGACGGTATCGTCGATCTTTGGGGCTCGTTCACTGCCTTTCGGCAGGATCAGGCGGCCGTGATCGCTGCAGGAAATGTTCCGGGCGTCAAAGAGGTCCGCAACCACCTCGCGTGGGTTGATCCGGTTTCTGGTCTGGTCATTTATTCGCCCGACGACAGCCTTCCGGCGGAACAGGTATCTTGAGCGGAGCCTCAACGTTTCGCGCCAAATGCGCAGGCGGCGCTGCGCATTTGGCCGGAGAGTTATTTCGTGCTGCTAGGGGCGTAGGGAGAGCCCGCGCCGGTGTCCTTCAGAAACAGCACGAATGGGAGCAAGACGAGAAAACTCAGCGTGATGAAACCGAAGGCCTCGATGAAGCCGATCATCATCGACTGACGCATGAGTTCAGCGCCCAGCAGTTGCTGCGCTCGCGGATCGGAGGCTGCAAGTCCTGTAGCGTTGAACCATGAGTGCAGCGCGGGATTATAAGGATCGAGCGCGCCGCCGAGGGTTTGCCAATTCTGATGCGAGGTGCGCGTCAAAATCGTTGCGGCGATTGCGATGCCGAGCGAGCCGCCGATCGTCCGGGCGATGTTGAAGATACTCGCGGCCTGGTCCGACGCTTCCTTCGGCAGTGTCTGGTAGGCAAGCGTCGAAAGTGGCACGAAAATCATGCCCATGCCGATGCCTTGTACGATGGTCGGCACGATGATCGAGAATTTATCGATTTCGAGATTGTACGTCCTCGTCGTCACGTACGTGCCGGCGGCCGCCAAGGCGAGGCCGAAAAAGACGAGCCATCGTGAATCGACGTGCGAGATCAGCGCAGCGACGACGACCATGCCAACCATGACGGCGATACCGCGCGGCGCCATGACGAGTCCCGCCGTGCTCGCGGGATAGCCGAGCAGGTGCTCGAGGAAGAGCGGCTGCAGCGCGATCGTGCTCAGCATTCCGACGCCGAACGCCATAATGAGGAACGTCGACGTTGCGAGGTTGCGATCCTTCAAGAGGTTGAGCTTCAGTATTGCGTCCGGCCGATTGAAGCTTCTGATGACGAATGTCACGAGGCATAGGATCGATACGATGCTCAACATTACGATCGTCGAGGATTGTAGCCAGTCCTCCACGTTGCCGCGATCGAGCACCATCTGAAGGCTGCCGACGCCGACGGCCAGAAGAGCGGCGCCGAGCCAGTCGATTGGCACTCGAATAGCTCTTGTCGGCCGGATGTAAGCGACGAGCAGTGCCAGATTGACGATGCCGATCGGCAGGTTGATGTAGAACACCCATTGCCAGCCGAGATGATCGGTGATGAAGCCGCCGACCGTCGGGCCCATGATCGGTCCGAGGAGGACGCCGATACCCCAAACGGCCATAGCCTTGCCGCGGCTTTCCGCATCGTAGGAATCGACCATCGTCGCTTGCGAGAGCGGAACGACGCTCGCGCCAAACGCGCCTTGGAAGAGGCGGAAGAGCACCATCTGGAAGAGCGTGGTGGATTGACCGCAAAGCATCGAGGCAACGACGAAGCCGCCGACGCTGACGATCAATACATTCTTTCGGCCGAACCGTTCGGCAAGGAAGCCGCTCATCGGAATGACGATGGCTTCCGCAACGATGTAAGACGTCAAGACCCACGTGATCTGATCAGGCGTCGCGCCGAGCGCTCCCATCATGTCGGGCAGCGCGACGTTGACCACGGTCATGTCGAGAATGACCATGAGCACCGCTAGCAGAACGGCGAGCGAACTCAGGAGCCTTTCGGGCAGCGGCGAGCTCGATTGATCAGCAACTCGATCACTTACCGCCACTGTTCGCCTCTTCGGCGGTGTCGACTGTCACGTATGCGGAAGCGCCGATGCCAATCTGGGGATCGTCCGGCTTGAGCGTCAGTCCGATGCGGACGGGAAATCGCTGGACGACCTTCACCCAGCTGCCTGTCGCATTCTCAGACGGCATCAGAGAAAACGCTGCGTTGCTCGCGCGGCTGATAGCTTCGACCTTGCCGCTGAATGTCTGGGACGGATACGCATCGATGGTGATGGTGGCCGTTTGGCCGGGTTTGATGCGTGCGAGATCGGTTTCCTTGAAATTCGCATCGACCCACCAATGCGCCGTATCGACGAGCGGGAACATACCGACGCCCGCTTTCGCGATTTCACCGGGCTGAATGCGGACTTTCCCAACCGTTCCGTCGGCGGGTGCTTTGATGGTCGCGTGATCGAGATCGGCGCGGGCTTGATCAACTGCGATTTGTGCTTGTTCGACGTTCGCCTTGGCGGGTGCGGCCTGTGGGCCGGTTACTGCCGCTGCCTGCTGCTGCGCAATGCTGAGACGCGACTCGGCGAGTTTCAGCGCGGCTTCAAAAGGCGCCGTGTCGAGCTGGACGAGGACGTCGCCGGATTTTACGGCGGCGAAGTCTTGGACTTTGACCTCAGTAACGGCTCCCGTCACGCGCGGTGTAATCTGAACGATATTGGCTTGGACCTGCGCATTTTCAGTCGCGGGGAAGAGTGCCGTGTGTTTCAAATAAAGGTAGCCGGCTGCGACGAGAGCGAAGAGGGCAAGAATGCCGAAGACCGTCAGGGCTCGCTTGGAAAGAAGCGGCTCGCGGGCGGATGCAGGACTGGTGCTTGGGACAGCACTGGCCACCGGCTTCTTCTCTTGCAATCGGTCTTGCATCGATTTTTTCCGCTTGTTCGTAGGCTGCAACTTTCGTCATCCCTTAAAGTTGCCATCAAGGCTCGGCGCAGCTCAGGGCTGCTTGGGGGCTGTATACTTGCAGCATCGATTGGGGGCGATAGAAAAGATCATCGTGAGCCGGGGGCCTGATGGCAATTCACCTTGATGGCTTTCCCCTGAACTCCGAGTTCGAAATGCGGCGCGGGCGGTACGTCGACAGCAGGTTTGTTGCGGATATGTTCCGATAAATAAGGGGATTCTGGTATTTCAGATCGTCGGTGTGGGGAGGGTATTGGGCGCTTGTTAACTCCTTAGGCCGATCTTCGACCATAGCATTGCGCTGAAATGACCGGCGCGATGCGGGAAAACGCGCGCAAGTTGAAGGGGCCGGTCAGTGTCTCAACGATTTGAACGAGCTGAAGCGACCTACTTCAGATTGATGGCGCAACAAGAAAAATCGGACTTTGATCCGATGGAAGCGGAGTCACGGTTGAGGGCGCTGACCAGGGGTCAGCCTCTCATCGAAATCAAGACCAAAAGCGGACGGCCGTTTTTCGTGCGGCGGGCAATGTCGGACACGGGGATGACGTACCGTGTTTTTCGCACGGAGCTATCGGCGATCATCGGCGAGGAAGCGGTTGGGCTTTGCGACGTGGGCCGGATGGTCAACGGCATTGCGCTCATCACCCGAGCCGAGGTGCAGCGATCGTTTCAACGAAAGGGCATCGCGACTGCGGTCTACGAATTGATATCGTCGGATATGGTCCATGCCGGCGGACTGCTGTGGCCGGTATCGCCGCGGGAAATGTCGGATGCGCAATTCAAAGTCTGGTGGCGGCGTTCGCCCGTCCTCGTATTTTATTATCCTCATCGGCAGCGGCTTGGCCTCCGGCCGCGGTTCGAGTTCGAAGAGCTGTTCGACGGCGCGCGCAAAAAAAGTTTTTGGGACCGGACGCGCGATCGGTTCCACGCGTTCGTTTCCCGCTTCATGTGGGGTTTCCGTCTGCCCTCCGATTGATCTCGGGCCGCCCAACGGGAGACGCCCGCGCAGGTTACCCTGTGCGGTTCGAAGCTTCGCCAGAGGCAATTAGCCGGGCGTCTCGTCAGGGACCAGCGTTAGCAAGGAAGCGTTCCGCAACGCCGAGGGCTTCGCGAATTTTGCTCGAGATGACGCAGCGGCGCTGCAGTTCGCTGTCAGCGTATTTCAACGCGTCGCGCAGCTGCTCAATGACACCGAGCGTCGACATATCGCTTGCTAGCCGCGGTTGGGCATTCATGACAGATCCTCCGAATTTGTTTGTTCGGAGGCAATAACGTCCTCGCGGCATTTTCAAGGAGACGGCAAACCCCGCCGCATATTCTTGCTGTCAGGGTGGGCCCGGGAGGCTTCAAGGAAGCTCCGACGGCTTCTCAGGTCACCACCAGAACAGCGACTTCTGGCGCGGATACATTTGCCGCCGGCCGTAGCGGTCGTAGTTGTAATAAAAATCGTCCGAGCTATCGCGATAGAAGTTGTCGGAGGGGAAGAACTGCTTCGGCCGCTTCCTGATACCGCCTTGCGGTTCGGTGCTGACGAGTACGATGAAATCGGTCGCCTTGGCGGTTTCCTTGCTCATTGGCTCGTCTGAAATGATGAGCGATGACCCCGGCCACGCCGCTTCGGTAACGCGGGCAAGAACGTCCGGCGCAATGGTAATGCGATTGAGCGCGGCGGTGGCCTTCGCGACATCCGTTTGCGGCGTCTCGGTGGCGTCGCTCGTCTGGTCGAGGCGGTCCTCGGAGGATGCGTAATCCGCTTCCTTGTGTTCCAAGGTCACGGCAGTCCAGCGCAGATCATTGCCGTCGTTGGTATAGTCGACGGCCGTGTACACATGCGTGCCGATCGGTGTCTCGGGCTCGCTGATCGTGACCGGCGCTTCGAATACCGGCTCGTAGCCTTGGCGGACGTAGAGGCGTTGCGTCTTGAGGCTGATGAAGATCGAAACGGGTTGCGTCTTGTGCTTTGCTTCGTCGGCCTGGGCGACGGCCGCGGCTCGTGCCGCTTCAACGGGCGCTGCTTCTTGCATGGCTGTCTGCAACTCGGCTTCGGCGGCTTTGAGCGTTTCGGTCAATGACGCAACTTTCGAGGCTGCGTCTTCCGCAGTCTTGATGGCCTTCGCCTTCGTGTCTTCCCAATTCTTTATGGCCTTCGGGGATTTCGCGGCTGCCAGTCCCTTGTCGGCCCTTGCAACTTTATCATCGGCGGACTTTTTCGCCGCTTCCGCTTTGCGCAGAGCCTTCGCCGCATTGTCGCGCGGCTCCTTCTTTTCGGCGACCAGCTGTTTCATCTGGTCGGCCTGATCGTTTGCGGCATCGGCTTCAATCTGCTTGCCGGCTGCGATCGACTTCAAGGCTTCGAGTTGGGCAAGGCGCGCTGGCCATCGCTTCACATTGGGCTCGAATGGGCTGCTGTTATCGGTGCTGTCTTGATCCTGGTAGGACATCGGGATCGCGACTGCGGACTCGATCGCCGGTTGGGGCGTGGGCTTCAGCAGCAGCGGATGAGTAATCTCGACAGGGGCTACGTCGTCGTATGCAACGATCACGCGCATGCCGACTTTCGTCAGCGGATATAGGCGCTGGGCGAAGCTCTCCGGGAGGCGCACGCATCCATGGGACGCGGGATAGCCCGGCAGCGCGCCGCCATGGAGCGCCACGCCCGACCACGTGATGCGCTGCATAAATGGCATCGAGGCGTCGTCGTAGACGTTCGAATAGTGTTCCTCTTCCTTTTGGAGAACGCTGTAGACGCCCACGGGCGTTTCGTAATCCGTTCGCCCGCTCGAAACGCGTGACCGCATTGTCCCGCCGGCGGCGTCATAAATGGTAACGCGTTGATCTTTAATGGAAACAATCGCCATAACTGGCTGGCCGTTCAGTGTGTCCTGGGCGACGTCTTCGACTACATGACGCGAGCGGCGGCTTGCGGCTTCGGCGTCATGGAAGGTCAATGTCGATGCCAATGCAACCAATGCCATCGAAGCAAGGCCCATGGAGAGGTATTGCCGCAGAGGGTGCAGACGAAACATTTTTCAGACCTTGAGTATGGTGGCGGGGAAGATGACGAAGCAGCGTAGTCTGAGGATGATTGAGCATTAATTAGCGCGTGTCCAACACTAGCATCATCATCCATGTTTCGGTTCTTTGCGAGGCCGTTGAGCCTCAATGCGCGAACCTGCACGTCTTGCGCGCAAAACGCCCCCAACGCATGTTGCCGTTGAGGGCGGTTTTCTAGGATCTGACTATATTCATTCAGTCGTAGTCGCAGATCCAGCGGCGGCGCGAGCGGCTCCACCAGCAGGAATCTCCGTATCCATAATCGTCGTAATACCCGTCGTAATAGTAGGGGTAACCGGCGAAGAAGAAGCGGTTATGCCGATGGTGGAAATGCCGGCCGGCGAAATGGTTTCGAGCAAATCCGCGGTTAAATGAGCGGCCGTAGAAGCGAGGTCCGCCGCCCGTGCCGTGGGCGCCGTACCCGCCTCCAAATCCGCCGTGCATGCCGCCGCCGGACCGTACGAGGGTTTGGAGACTGTTATCTTTGACCGGTGCTGGGATTGGAGCGAGGTTCAGTGGCGCCGCTACAGCGCCACAGGCGGCCGTCGCAAGCGCAAGGGCTCCGCCGGCACATCTGAGAAGAAATTTTCGCGACATTGCTGCTCTCCTTTTTGAGCGTAGGCATCCGGCCTCATCGCCGCGACCCGACAGGGACGTGCGTTCTCGATCAGTGTTGTGATCAAAATCACTCGCGGCCGCATCGCATGTGCTGGCCGGAAGAACGCGGCTTAGCCGCCGTTAACCACACTTTAGCTGTGGGGGCGTGTGGGGACGTGTTCCGCCGGGAACAGCGCGGATGAGAAAAATGCCGGAGGGGGGCCTGCACCATTCCGGGGCTTCAGATTAGCGCTCTTTTACCTTGATACGCAGGACCGCCCTTTGTCGCCTATTCTTTTGGGGCGGGAATGGACGCTGTTTACCGTCGCCTCACGAGACCGATCGTATGGGATTGTATTCAATTCCAAGGTTCCGATCAGCAATGCCCGAGAAGTCCAGATCTCCCCACATCGTCCTCGAAAACGAATATCCCCGTTCCGACCGAATGACAGCCTGGGCGAAGTCGCTCTTTTTCGACAGGCTTGGCAGTGCTTCGCGTCCGAAACTGCTTCTGGCGGTAACGGCAGCCGATCTCTTTGCGATCATCGCGGCGTGGCCCTTGTCGCAAATTTTGCTCGGCAATCCTTTCGTCCCGTCATGGACGAGTTTCTCGCTGACGACATTGGTTGGCGTGCTGTCGATCTACGTGCTGCGCCGGCAGTGGTCGTACTCCATTCCTTCGCTGCGGGGGTTCACCTCGCAAGTCCTGAAGGTTCTGACGTCCCTTGCGGCGGTCGCGCTCGCGATTTCCGGTCTCGCCTTTCTGTTCGATCAGAATGAAGTCGCGCCGCGCGAGATCGCGGCATGGATGGAATTGTCGGCGGTATTTCTTTGCGTGATCCGCTCGGTCGCCGCGTGGACGATAGACCGGCTGACGCGTGCCGGTCGTCTGGTCAGGCGAACTGTCATCGTAGGCGGCGGTCAAGACGCCGAAGATCTCATAGCTGAGCTTTCCGCCGACCCGACGAACCACATGCGTATTCTCGGCGTATTTGATGACCGGCAGGATGAACGGGTTGCGCGGAGCTACGGCGGCATCGCGCGGCTCGGAACATTCGAGACGCTCACGGACTTTTGCCGCGATTCTGGTGTCGACCTGCTCATCGTCACCGTTCCCGCGCGCGCTGAAGAGCGGCTGATGCAGATCCTCTTCAAACTGTTCACGCTGCAAGTCGACGTTCGCGTATCAGCATTGAACTCGAAGCTCCGGCTCAACTCGCGCGCCTACAGCTTCATCGGCCGCGTGCCGATGCTGGCGGTGATGGACAAGCCGCTGAGCGATTGGGACCGGGTCATGAAAAACGTCGAAGACCGTGTTCTCGGCGCATTGCTGCTGTTGCTCGTGTCGCCGATCATGGCCCTCGTCGCGATCGCTGTCAGGCTCGATAGCAAGGGTCCGATTTTCTTTCGTCAGAAGCGCTATGGCTTCAACAGCGAGCTGATCGAAGTCTTGAAATTCCGCTCGATGTACGTCGAGCAACAGGATGCGACGGCGAGCAACCTCGTGACGCGTGGCGATCCGCGGGTGACTCCGGTCGGCCGGTTCATCCGGCGCACGAGCCTCGACGAATTGCCTCAGCTCATCAACGTGGTGAAGGGTGAGATGTCGCTCGTCGGACCTCGTCCGCATGCGACCGGCGCCAAGGCCGAACGGGATCTCTACGAGAACGTTGTGCAAGGCTATTTCGCGCGCCATCGGATGAAGCCTGGCGTTACAGGCTGGGCGCAGATCAACGGCTGGCGCGGCGAAACGGATACGCATGAGAAGCTCGTGCGCCGCGTGGAGCACGATCTCTATTACATCGACAACTGGTCGGTGCTGTTCGATCTCTACATTATCGCGATGACACCGGTTTCGCTGATTACGGGGAAGAATGCGTACTGAGGCCGCTTCAGCGCCCGAGTTTTATCCCGGCGCTCCAAGGTCGTTGGCGATCCGGCGAAGTACGCTTGCGGGCGTGCTCGTCGCGGTTGCGACCATGCTCAGCACGATCGTTTTCTCAGAGCCTGCCATCGCCGACGGCTTGATGGTCGTGGTGATCGGTGTTCTGCCTGTTCTCGGCGTGCTGAAATTCGGCAAAGCGTCGTTCTTCAATTATTCCGCGTGGCTCGCGCTCTTTGCGCTGGGCTTTGTTGGCACCATGCTGTCAACGACGTTTCCGACCGCGTTCGTTCATCAGCTCGTGACGCTGTTTCTTGCGACAGGCGCTTTCGTAATTGCGGGCTACGTCGCGGAAGATCCCGAACCGCGCGCGAAGCTCGTGCTTTCCTGCTATGTCATCGCATGTCTGATTGCGACGGCCGCGGCGTTCGTCGGCTACTTTCGGCTGATCCCTTCGACATACGAGCTCTTCACGAACTACGATCGCGCGCGCGGTACCTTCAAGGATCCCAACGTCTACAGCGCGGCCGTCGCGCCGGCCATCGTCAGCCTCGTGTGGGTGATGTTACGCGGCCGGCCGAAGCACGCGCTCGTCGCGGCTGCGGTCGCGTTTCCGCTCGTCATCGGCTTGCTCATCAGCTTCTCGCGCGGCGCGTGGATTTCGACGGCGCTTTCCGTTTGCATATTGATCGGCATCGTCCTTTTCCGTTCGCGGCGGAGCACGGATTTCAATCGCTTCGGCAAAGTGACCATTATCGGCATTGTCGGGCTGATGGGTGCGCTTGCGCTCGCGACGCAGATCGATCAAGTGCGCGATTTGCTGAGCCAGCGTGCCAACCTCGACCAGAGCTACGACGAGGGACCGAATGGGCGGTTCGGCGGGCAGCAAAAGGCGCGGGCGCTGATCGTCGAGCATCCCTTCGGGATCGGCACCCATACGTTCCGCGATACCTATCACCACGAGGAGCCGCATAACGTCTACCTCACCATGTTTCTGAACGCGGGCTGGCTCGGGGGCCTGCTCTACGTTCTTTCCGTGGTGGCGACGCTCTATCTCGGTTTGCGAACCGCGCTGCAGAGGACGCGCCTTCAAGGGCCGGCTGTCATCGCCTTTGCGTCGTTCGCCGGGCTGGCCTTCGAGGGCTTCGTTATCGACAGCGATCACTGGCGCCATTTCTTCCTGATGGCCGGCTTGATCTGGGGGCTGGCTGACGCCACGCCTCCCGTTAGCGACCCTCGACGGCGGGCGGACGACGTCGAAGCCTAGTCAGGCAGGTCACGCGTGTTCGCCGGAGTCATTAGGGACCGCTTGGCGGGAAAAATTCTCTTTGATAGGTATGGGTCATAGGCTCGGCATGTGTTGCCGTGCGATGCCCGCGGGAGTTTTCTCCATTTTCAGCTTGATCAATCAGCGGCGGGCGGCAATTGCCGCTGTGATGGCTGCCACCGCGTTCTTGGCTGGAGCTTTGTCTCTAGCGGCGCAGGAGGGAGCGCCCGTCGATACGGCGCTTGTCGTCTCTGTAGACGTCTCGAACTCGGTCGATGCGCCGCGTTACCGGCTGCAGATGGAGGGGATCGCCAAGGCGCTCGAAGATCCAGGCGTCATCGACGCGATCACTGGTGGGTCGGCCGGGGGCATTCTGTTCTCGATGGTGACGTGGGCGGATACGCCGTCGTTCGTCATTCCGTGGATCAGGATTGCGAACAAGGCCGATGCCTTTGCGGCAGCGAAGCGGGTTCGGACCTTGCCGCAGCAGGGCGGGGAATTCACGTGCATGACGCGCATGCTGAGATCGGTGAACGATAAGATCGTTCCGCAGGTCCCGGCCAAGGCCGCGCGCATACTCGTCGACGTCTCGGGTGATGGACCGGACAATTGCAATGCCGAGGAATCCATCGAGACCGTTCGCAACGAGCTCGTGAACAACGGCGTCACGATCAACGGTCTGCCGATCCTGCTCGATACGCCCGAGGATTCCGCGCTGTTGCCGAAAGCCGTTCCCGGCGGGAAGCATCCGCTCGAACAATGGTACCGCGAGCACGTCATGGCGGGCCCGGGAAGCTTCGTGCTGCCTGCGCAGGGCTACGGTGATTTCGAACGCGCGATCCGCCAAAAATTCGTGATTGAGGTCAGCGGCTTGAGCCCGCCCACCTTCTCGCTGACGAACTTCACCCGGTAGCTGACGGGTGTTTAAATTTCAGATGTCGTTTTCGGAGGCGGAGGCGCAACGCCAGCGCGTGACCTGCCAACCGGGATGTTCTTCGGCCCATTTCGCGAAATGCGGTGGGGCTTCGACCATGCACGTCATGGCATCGACATCAGCGTCGATCGGTATCCTGTAGTCGCGGCAAACATTGGGATCGTTCGTGAGGCAGGCTGATAGAACGATTGCAAGCATGGCGATGTTCCGGATTGAACGTCAGCGGTACTTCAGCATACCGTGACGTTACAGCCCGGGGATTTGTTTCAGGTGAGCCCAATCGGAAAAATGCTGACAAACCGACGCGTCAGGCTGCCGGCAGCAGAATTTCGCCTCGTCCGATGGTTGCCAAGTCGCCGCCAATCTTCTGGACAAACAAGGGCATAGGCTTCGGAGCCAAATCGCCCAGCACCGTTTTCAGGTAGCGCGAGATCACGCGCACGATCACGAGATCGTGTTTGCCGGTATCGACGAATGTAGGCAGCAGCTTCTCGACGCTCGGACCGATCAGGGTGCCACGCCGCATCATCAAGCCGGGTTCGGGACCGATGCCACCCTCAGCCCAGATGGTGCCGCCGATCATGCGTGAGCCGGTGTGAGCGCCGGTCTTGCCGCGAACGACGATGACGCCGCGCCGCATCTTATCGCCTGCGCGAGAGCCGATGTTGCCTTCGACGACGGTGATGCCACCGAGCATGCCGAAGCGGTCGCCCGGGATCATGCCGCCGAGATTATCCCCGGCGTTGCCGCGAACGTGGATCATACCGCCGGTCGATCCGGAGGCTAAGAAGTGTGCCGCGTTACCGTGAATTTCGAGCTTGCCGCCCGTCATCTTCCGGCCTGCGTAGGAGCCGGCGTCGCCGATGACGCGGATCGTTCCGCTGTCGAGACCCAGACCGATGAAATCGAGCTCGGGTGTTGCGCCTTCGATGGTGAGGACGTCGCCCGCGCTGCCTGAAATGTCGAAGGCGTCGCCGAGCGCCATGCCGCCCTTTTCGATGCCGACGTCAAGGTGGGCGATGTCGTGCTCCGAGAGGGCCGAGAGCTTTGCGGGCGTTATGCCGGAGAGCGTCAACCGCTCGGTCGCGGGCGCCTTGAGGCGCAGCGTGAGGCCGCTCATCAGATGAGATCCTTCAGATGATAGTGATGCTGTCCGAGCTTGCCGCCGTAGTTGCCGGCGGTGATGCGCGTGACACCGCGCTTGGCGCCGACGTCGGTTACGGCCTTGAGACCGACGCGCATGGCATCGGCAACTGCTTTGGACGTCAGACCGTCGATGACGATTTCAAGGACCGCGAGCGTGTCGGGTGCGAGTTCGGTCTTTTTGGTGGTGCCGCGAAGCGTCGGGCAGAAGGCGTCGTTCGTCGAAGCGAACATGCCCGCGTACTTGGCGCCAACCTTCGAGCCCGAGCGCACAATGCCGCCGGGGAAGGGGGTAATGACGTCATCGACCTTGGCGATGGCATCGACCGCGGCTTCCGCTGTTTCGAGAAGGCCCGCGCGATCCGTGCCGAGAATGAGCATGTTGCCGCCGCCGACCGCGTCGGTCGTCAGGCCGGTTTCTTCTTCGATCACGAACTCGCCGTCCATGACGGGCACGCGCCAGTAGCGGGTTCCGCCGAGTTTTTTCGCCGTTTGAAACCCGTCGCCGAATAGCCGCGGGCCTTTGCCGAGGGCGATCGACTTATCGGATTTGAAGCCAGCGTAGCAGGCGGAGCCGGGGCTCGTCAGCACGCACTGGCCGATGCGGTTGCGGATTTGCGGAACGAGCGCGTCGGGCGAAAATCCGAAGATGAGAATGCGGACGCCCGGGCGGCCGTCCGGCGTTTCGTCGGGCGTCAATTCCTTGTCGATACCGCATTCCGCACCGCAGCCGATGACCGAGGTGCCGAAGCCTGTCGCGACAGTTGCGGCGATGCGCGCCCATTTCAGCGTATCGGCCGTGATGATGATGCCGGTTCCGCTCATGCCGAAAGCTTCGGCGAAGGTATCGTCGATGACGACGCCGTTGACCGTCTTGCTCATGCTGCGCGCGCCCTGGTCGGTTGGATGATCAGCGAGCCGCGGCCGCCGTTGATGATTTCGTCGTCTGAGAGACGGAAGTTATCCATGCGCACCGTGTGGTAATCTTCGAAATAGCGCTTCAAAGACTTCTCGATGCCGCCGCGATCGTAGCTCGGCCGCGCGACGTGCGTGCCGCCATTGACGACCTTGACGATCTTGCCGTTGCGGACGATCAGCTCGCCGTTCTTGAAGAGAAGTTCGGGCGTGGTGAACATCGCTTCGCGGTCGGGGTTGTCGTCATAGACGGTGATGTCCGCCCAGGCGCCGACGCCGAGGTGACCGCGATCCACGAGACCGAGGCTGCGGGCCGGACCGGCGCGCGTCATGATCGCGATTTCGTAGAGCGTATATTCGCGGTCGAGAGAGCCAAGCGTCGAATACTTCAGCGCATCCTGATTGATCTTCTGCATCATGTCCCGGCGGAAGTTCTTATCCATCAGGAGCCGGATAAGATGCGGGTACCATGTGAACGGACCGCCGTTCGGATGGTCGGTCGTCAGGAACAAGCGCCACGGATCGTTGACGAGTAGGAACAACTCGAGGCCGATCGCCCACTGCAGAGCGTTGACGAAGCTCTTGTCGCGATACTTGAAGGGGACGACGCCGCAACCTGCGTCGCACTCGATATCCATCACGACCCACTTCTTCGGATCGGCGGAGCGCGTGTTGACGAACTGGCGCATCGAGTCGCCCGATGCGGTGCACGTCTGGCCGAACATGACCTGGCCGACGTCGCACGAGACGTTCTTGTTGGCGTTGACGGCTTCGGCAATCGGGGCGGCGGCGGACGAGAACTTCAGGTCGCCTTCGGTGCCGTAGCTGTGGAACTGAATGTGCGTGAGATGGATCGGCAGGCCTTCCGAGCCTCTGATCGTCTCGAGCGTGGTCTCGTAGCCGCCGGGAACGCCAAGGTTGCAGCCATGAATGTGCAGCGGATGGACGACGCCGAGTTCCGTCAGGCCGCGAGCGAGCGTCAGGATGATGTCGCGCGGTGTGACGCCGTAATAAGTGTGCTTCTCGTTGAGATCGAGCTTTCGCTGATTGAACTTGAAGGCGCTGATGCCGCCCGGATTGACCACCTTCACGGCAATCGCCTGTGCGGCGTGCATCGTCCAGGCGATGTAGTCCTTGATGGCCGAGAAGTCGGCTTTGCCGGCGAGCTGGCGCAGGAAGAAGTCGTCTGAGCCGAGCATGACGAAGGCGCCCTTGTCGATAATCGACGTATCGGCCATCTCCATGTGAGCTTGGCGGGCGTTCGCGGGCAGCATCGCGGGCTCGAAAGCTGCGGTGTAACCCATCTCGGCGTAGCGGTAGCCCGTCGTCATCGTCGAGGGAACAGCATGGCCGACGCCGGCGCGCGTCAATTCCGTGCGCGCGACTTCATTGCCGATGTGGTCCTCGGGAAGAATCATGCGGGCGATCGTCATCTTGCCGCCGCCGATGTGCGAGTGCGGATCGATGCCGCCAGCCATGATCACACGGCCATGCAACGCGTATTCCTGATCGACCTTGGCGTTCGGCTCCGGAGAGACGATGCGGCCGTTCTCGATGAAAATATCGCGAACCTCGCCGTCGACGCCATTAGCGGGGTCGTAGACTTTGCCGCCGGTGAGCTTAATCAACATTATCGATCTCGGTATTGGGCCTAGAGGGCAGCTTCAATTTTTTCCAGCACGCTGGCGGCGCTCGGCAGCTTCGATTGCCGTAGCTTGCGTAGCGGTAGCGATACGACGTTGTCGACGCGCACCATCACGCCGGTATGGTCGAGGCCGGGCGTGCCGACAGGAATATAGACCTTCGGCGTGCGTGCCGGTTTGATCGACGGCGTACCGAGCAGGATCGTCGGGATGTCGGTATCCGGCGGCGTCAGGTCGGGCGAGAAGGATGCGAGCCACAACAGCAGGTCGGTTTCCTTCGCGAAGAGCAGGCGGCTAATCGCGTAGCGTTCTGAATCGTAGTCGGGCTTGCCGCTCGCGAAGGAAACGCGGAGGGGGAAGCCTGACTGCCAGCCGCAAACGGCGCCCGCAGAGACGGCACCTTCGTTGCCGCCGAGGGCGAGCCCCGCGAAGCGCGACGTCAGGTTGATGTCTTTCACGAACTCGGAGATGGCCTGCACGGTCAGCTCGGCGCTCGGGAAGCCGAGGCTCGGCGGAGCCCATACGACGACGCCGTAGCTCGCGGCCTTGCATCTAGCGAGAAGATCGTCGACGGCCGCGCGTGGCAAGCCACCGATGTCGTTGCCTGGGATCGTCGCGCCCTTGTTCAGCGCGCGCATGGCATCGAGAACTTCGCCGATCCGCTCGGTTTTCACCGGCAGTGTCACGACCTCGCCGATGCGCTCTTGTCCCTTGACGGCGGACTCGTTGAGACCTTCGCCGAGGAACACGACCGTCCGCTTCGGCGGATTATCGGAGAACATCGAGGCTTCGTTGCAGACGATGCGTTCGAAGAAACGCGGATGCAACTTGTGGACGTCGCTGCCGGCGATGATGAACAGATCGGCGCGGTTGCGCGCCTCGGTGAGCGTGGTCATCACCCAGCCGGAGGACTGGAGCACTCGGAAATTGCGATACTGAGCGTCGCTCAGTGCATGGTCGACGATGCCGCCGCCCTTTTCGGCAAGCGCCATGATCGCGCGGACGCCATCAACGTCGGTGCCAAGGCCGCCAAAGCTCGGCAAGCGGCTCTCTCTGATAAGACGGGCGGCGGTTGCTATGGCTTCGTCCAACGACACGTCTTTGCCGTCGACCTGCGGATTAGGCTCCGCGAGCGGACGTTCGAAGCCGGCAACCGATTTCGCGCAACCGTTCTTCAGAACTTTCAGCCCGTCACCGGATGGGCCGATCTCTAGATCGTCGCAAAGAATGCCGCAAAAAGGACAGGCGACGTTCTCATAATGGTTTGCGCTGTTACTCGACTTTTGGGATTCCAAATCCTGCTCCTCATGTCCCCTGGTCTTGCAACCGGCGGGATTCGACCAAAGCACGCGGCCGCAGGTAAAACAACGTTACCCAAGCGGTCAAGCGTTGCGAACGTTCACCTCGAATGCGACACATTTTGCCGTCTTTCCGTTGAACATGAACCTGCCTAATGTCCCCGCGCTCGATCCCGGGCCAAAGTCCCGCCCAACGCATCATAAAGTTTCCGGAGGAAATGTATGCTCAAACGCTTGCTGATCGCCGCAGCGATCTTCGGCCTAGTGCCGCTGTCCATGACCGGCGCAGCATGGGCGCACGGCCCATCACGTCAGAAAGTCGTTGAGTCCATCGAGATCAACGCCCCGGCCGACAAGGTTTGGGCCGTGATCGGCAATTTCCAGGATGCGAGCTGGATCCCGGCCGTCGCCAAGACGGAAGGCAAGGGTGGCAACGACGTCGGCGCGACGCGCAAGCTCACTCTCCAGAACGGCGGCACGATCGAGGAAGCGCTCGATAAGTATGACGCCGAGGAGAAATCCTACGGATACGAGATCACCAAGGTCGACGTGAAGGTTCTGCCGATCAATGATTACTCGTCCCACATCACGGTGACGGCGAACGGCGACAAGACGACCGTCGAATGGAAGGGCGCGTTCTACCGCGGCTACATGCTTAACGACCCGCCGCCGGAACTGTCGGACGAGGTTGCCAACAAAGCGATCACAGACCTCTACACCTCGACGCTCGCGGCGTTGAAGAAGAAGATCGAGGGCGGAAGCTGATCTGGCGTTTGAACGTCACGTACATTCGGCGCGAGCTGGGCATTTGCCTGCTCGCGCTGCTCTGCTCAGCAGGAATGCCCGCCGTCGCGGGCGAGGCGATCGTAACGGATCAGCCCGGCGATAGCGTTTCGTTCGTCGATCTCAACGCGATGAAAGAGCTTGGTCGCGTCGAAGTCGGCGGTAAGCCTGCTGGCGTCGCTCTCTCGCCCGACAAGGCGACCGCGTATGTCACCGCACCTGACAGCAAAGAACTCATCGAAATCGATGCCGTTTCGCGGGCGGTGAAGCGGCGCCTCGTTCTCGGCGGCGCCCCGCTCGGGATTGCTGCGCATCCGACCCGTCCGGAAGTTTATATCGCGGATTGGTATGCGCATAAGCTGATCATCGTCGATACCGGCAAGTTTGAGATCTCGGGTGAGATCCCCGTCGGGCAGTCGCCGTCGGGTGTGGCGGTGACGCCGGATGGCCGTTTGCTGCTTTCAGCGGACCGGGACAGCGACGCCGTTTCGATTATCGACGTGGCCACGCGTGCGCGTTTGGGATCAGTCGCGGTCGGCAGTCGCCCGTTTGGAATAACGATCGATAATGCCGGGGCGCGAGCGTTTACGGCCAACGTCAAAAGCGACGACGTCACCGTGATCGAGATCGCCACGAGTACCCTGATCGGCCGGGTGC